>NZ_JAMYTK010000029.1:0-66599 GCF_040322355.1 Mesorhizobium sp. M0145 | reverse complement strand
GCCGACCTGTCTTTCAATTGCCGCAGGCCGCGCCTGATGGCCAAATCCCGTATCCAGTTCATCTGTCAGAATTGCGGATCGGTGCATCAGCGCTGGGCTGGCAAATGCGATGCCTGCGGCGAGTGGAACACGCTGGTCGAGGAAGGTACGTCAGGCGGTATCGGCTCCGGCCCGGCCAATACGCGCAACGCCCGCAAGGGCCGTGCGGTGGTGCTGACCAGCCTCTCCGGCGACATCGAGGACGCGCCGCGCATCGTCTCCGGCATCGGCGAACTCGACCGCGCCACCGGCGGCGGCTTCGTGCGCGGCTCGGCGCTGCTGGTCGGCGGCGATCCCGGCATCGGCAAGTCGACGCTGCTCACCCAGGCCGCGGCCGCGCTGGCGGCAAAGGGCCACCGCATCGTCTATGTCTCTGGCGAAGAGGCGGTCGCGCAGATCAGGCTGCGCGCCCAGCGGCTCGGCGTCGCCGACACCCCGGTCGAGCTCGCCGCCGAAACCAATGTCGAGGACATCCTCGCCACCATCGCCGATGGCAAGCGGCCGGATCTGGTCATTCTCGATTCGATCCAGACGCTGTGGACCGATATGGCCGATTCGGCGCCCGGCACGGTGACCCAGGTGCGTGCCGCCGCCCAGGCGATGATCCGCTTCGCAAAATCCACAGGGGCGGCGATCGTTCTGGTCGGCCACGTCACCAAGGAGGGCCAGATCGCCGGACCGCGCGTCGTCGAGCACATGGTCGACGCGGTGCTCTATTTCGAGGGCGAAGGCGGCCACCACTACCGCATCCTGCGCACGGTCAAGAACCGCTTCGGGCCAACCGATGAGATCGGTGTCTTCGAAATGTCGGACAAGGGCTTACGGGAAGTCGCCAACCCGTCCGAGCTTTTCCTCGGTGAGCGCCATGCGAAGTCGCCGGGTGCCGCGGTTTTCGCCGGCATGGAAGGCACACGGCCGGTGCTGGTCGAGATCCAGGCGCTGGTGGCGCCATCGACGCTGGGCACACCGCGCCGCGCCGTCGTCGGCTGGGACGGTGCCCGGCTGTCGATGATCCTGGCGGTTCTGGAAGCCCATTGCGGCGTCCGCTTCGGCACGCACGACGTCTATCTCAACGTTGCCGGCGGCTACCGCATTTCGGAGCCGGCGGCCGACCTGGCAGTGGCGGCGGCACTGGTTTCCTCGCTCACCGGTCTTGCCCTTCCCGCCGATTGCGTCTATTTCGGCGAAATCAGCCTTTCGGGTGCGGTGAGGCCGGTTGCGCATGCGCAGCAGCGCCTCAAGGAAGCCGAAAAGCTGGGTTTCGGACGCGCGGTTCTGCCCTTGGGCAGCGAGGAACTTGTTGGTGGCAATGGGGTCGGGGGGATCGGAGCCGGCGCTTTCCAGCCCACCGAGCTTGCCGATCTCGTGGCGCGCATAGCCGGCTCTCGGCGCAGCCGCGCCGACGAGCAAGAGTGATGCGGCTCGTCGAGTCGTGAAAAAGAGATCGGAGTGGGGCGAAAAACATGCCGATTACGCTGCTTGACGGAATTCTCGTCGGCTTCACCCTGGTCTCGGCGATGCTCGCTATGGTTCGCGGCTTTTCGCGCGAGATCCTGTCGATCATCTCCTGGGCAGCCGCCGCGGCCGCCGCCTTCTTCTTCTACAAGCCGGTGCTGCCTTACATTCAGCCCTACGTCGACAACGAAAAGGCCGCCATGGCGGCGGCCGCCGGTATCGTCTTCATTGTCGCGCTGATCGTCGTTTCGGTCATCACCATGAAGCTCGCCGACTGGATCATCGATTCCAGGATCGGCGCGCTCGATCGTACACTTGGCTTCCTCTATGGCGCGGCGCGCGGCATCCTGGTCGTCGCTGTCGCGCTGCTTTTCTTCAATTGGCTGGCCGGCGCCAAGGCTCCAGGCTGGATTGCCAACGCCAAGTCAAAGCCGTTGCTCGAATCGATCGGCGCCAAGCTCGAAAGCCTGCTGCCCGAGGATCCGGAAAACGCCATCCTCAACAAGCTCAATCCGAATCAGCCGGCCACCGAGACGCCTCTGGCCCCCGACGCGCCTGCAGCGGAAGCCCCTGCCGCCGGCGACGACGCCACTGCTCCGGCACCCGACGACAGCGATGCGCCGCCGGCCGACAATGCGCCCGCGACGCCGGCACCTGCAAACCCGGCGCCGGCAAACTGATTTCGACAGACTTGCGAGGCTCAAGACTGTCGATCATGTGAACGCCGCACGACGTGCGTTGCTTTCGATGCGCTATGACCTTATATGGCGACTTTAGCGGAGCTTGAGCCCCAATGGCAGCCTCAGTGGCAGACGCAGACGACGTGCTTTCCGCCGAAGCCGACGACCATTTCCACGACGAATGCGGCGTGTTCGGCATTTTCGGCCGGCAGGACGCCGCAGCCATCGTAACGCTCGGTCTGCATGCGTTGCAGCATCGAGGCCAGGAAGCGGCCGGCATCGTTTCCTATGACGGCACCCAATTCCATGTCGAACGCCATGTCGGCCTGATCGGCGACACCTTTACTAAGCAGCGTGTCATCGACAGCCTGCAGGGCAACCGTGCCATCGGCCACACACGCTATGCCACCACCGGCGGCGCCGGTCTGCGCAATATCCAGCCTTTCTTCGCCGAACTTGCCGATGGCGGCTTTGCCGTCGCCCATAACGGCAATCTCACCAACGCCATGACCGTTCAGCGCGCCCTGCAGAAGCAAGGCGCCATCTTCTCTTCCACCTCCGACACCGAAACGCTCCTGCACCTGGTTGCCACCAGCAAAGAGCGCGACCTGAATTCGCGCTTCATCGATGCGGTGCGCCAAGTCGAAGGCGCCTTCTCGCTGGTGGCGATGACGTCCAAGAAGATGATCGGGTGCCGCGACCCGCTCGGCATCCGCCCGCTGGTGCTCGGCGATCTCGACGGCGCCTGGATTCTCGCCTCCGAGACCTGCGCGCTCGATATTATCGGTGCGCGTTTTGTGCGCGACCTGAAGCCCGGCGAAATGGTCGTCGTCACCAGCAAGGGCATCGAAAGCCTGTTCCCGTTCGAGCCGCAGAAGACCCGCTTCTGCATCTTCGAATATGTCTATTTCGCGCGGCCGGATTCGTCGGTCGAAGGCCGCAACGTCTATGAAGTGCGCAAGCGCATCGGCGCCGAGCTGGCGCAGGAAAGTCCGGTCGAGGCCGACATCGTCGTGCCGGTGCCGGATTCGGGCACGCCGGCGGCGATCGGCTTTTCGCAGGCCGCGGGCATTCCGTTCGAGCTCGGCATCATCCGCAATCACTATGTTGGCCGCACCTTCATCCAGCCCGGCGATTCGATCCGCCACATGGGTGTCAAGCTCAAGCACAACGCCAACCGCCGCATGATCGAAGGCAAGCGCGTGGTGCTGGTGGACGATTCGATCGTGCGCGGCACCACCAGCCAGAAGATCGTCCAGATGGTGCGCGATGCCGGCGCCAAGGAAGTGCATATGCGCATCGCTTCGCCGCCGACGCGCGCCTCCTGCTTTTACGGCGTCGACACACCGGAAAAGTCGAAGCTGCTGGCGTCGCGCATGTCGGTGGAGGAGATGGCCGAGTTCATCCGCGTCGATTCGCTCGGCTTCCTGTCGATCGACGGGCTCTACCGCGCCGTCGGCGAGGCCGGCCGCGACAACGAGCAGCCGCAATTCTGCGACGCCTGCTTCACCGGCCAGTATCCGACCCGGCTTGCCGACTTCGAAGGCTCCGACAATGTGCGCACGCTGTCGCTGTTAGCGGCCGGCGGGTCTTAGCAGACGCTGCTTCAATGCTGAAGCTGTTCTGGCTGGATTTTGAAGCAGGACGCCGCCACGGTTTTCCGATGGGCGTCGGCATCACCGCAGAAGACGAAACGGATGCGGTAGATCTCGCCAAAACACGGTTGTTTGCCAGCGGAAAATTTCCAACCGCCTACAGGATCGAGATCATCCCCGATCTGGACACCCTGGACCAGAACCATGTCAGGCCGAATATCGGCCATTACCTGCGTCGGGGAATCTGGTTTCCGACCGGTTATGATAGTAGCTGGTCTCCGTAACCTTTGATCTTCAGAGTGACCTCATGATTTCTGCCCTTGACCTCTCCGGCCGCGTCGCGGTCGTCACCGGCGCCTCGCGCGGTATCGGCTATTTCATCGCCAGGGAGCTTGCCGCGGCCGGTGCGCATGTGATTGCGGTTGCTCGCACCGTCGGCGGGTTGGAAGAACTCGACGACCAGATCAAGGCAGGTGGCGGACAGGCGACGCTGGTACCGCTCGATCTTGCCGACATGGCGGGGATCGACCGGCTGGGCGGCGCCATCCACGAGCGCTGGGGCAAGCTCGACATACTGGTCGCCAACGCCGCTGTGCTCGGCGTCATCGCCCCGATCAGCCATGTCGAGGCCAAGACCTTCGAGAAGGTGATGACCATCAACGTCACCGCAACATGGCGGCTGATCCGCTCGGTCGACCCGCTGCTCAGGCTTTCCGATGCCGGCCGTGCTATCGTGCTGAGCTCCAGCCTTGCCCACTCCGCACGCGCCTTCTGGGCGCCTTATGCGGCGTCGAAGGCGGCGGTCGAGGCCATGACGCGTTCATGGGCGCATGAGACCGAAAACCTGCCGCTCAGGGTCAATGCCGCCGATCCCGGAGCAACGCGCACCGCGATGCGGGCGCAGGCCGTACCCGGCGAGGATCCTGAAACACTGCCGCACCCTTCGGAGATTGCCAAGCGTATCGTGCCGCTGGCCAGCCCTACGCTCAAGGAGACCGGGCTGATCTTCCAGGCCAAGCACAATCGCTTTGTCGCCTACCGGCAGCCGGAGTAGCCACACATCGCATTTTGCCGGAAGAATTGCGCCGGCACCAACGTTGTTCGGGTGCCACAATTCGAGAAACGGAGGACCATATGCGGAGACTGCTTCTCTTGACTGCCACCGCGCTGCTTGCAGTGATCGGCGCCGCGTCGTCGCAGGAGGCAACGATGAGCTTTTTCGTCACCAGCGTCGGCTCCGGCAAAGGCGCCGATCTCGGCGGTCTCGACGGCGCCGACGCCCATTGTAGTTCACTGGCCGAAGCCGCGGGCGTTACCGGCAAGACATGGCGCGCCTATCTCTCGACCAGCGATACCGATGCACGCGACCGTATCGGCAAAGGCCCGTGGTTCAACGCCAAGGGCGGCAAGATCGCCGATGATGTCGCTTCCCTGCATAGCGATGCCAACGCCATCACCAAACAGACGGCACTCGACGAAAAGGGCCAAATGGTCAACGGCCGCGGCGACACGCCCAACCGGCACGACGTGTTGACCGGCTCCAAGCCGGATGGCACGAAAATAGCCGACCAGACTTGCGGCGACTGGACGCTGAGCGGAGCAGAAGGTGTGGCGATGATGGGTCATCACGATCGTACCGGCCTCGATGATTCGGCAGCCGCCAAATCATGGAATTCCTCGCATGCGTCACGCGGTGGCTGCAGCCAGGAAGCGCTGAAGGGCACCGGCGGCGACGGCCTGTTCTATTGTTTTGCGGTGAACTGAACCAAAACGACCCGACGTCACGTGGCTGTGATGCCGTGGCTTAACGCCGCGCTTTGGCCCAGCTTTCGCCGCTGGGCCGGAGTTGCTAGGATCGTGCGACTCCCAAAACAAGCAGAGCGAGGAAATACTCATGGCGGCACCGAGCGTAGCGTTAGTCTGGTATCTGGTGATCGCCGGCCCGCAAGGCGGCATGGTCGTGCTGCCCAGCACATTCGACACCCGCGAACAGTGCGCCTTCGCCATAACCGAATACCAGAAGCAACCGACGCCGGCCGGCTGGTCGGTGCAGTGCGTGCCGAGCGCCTCGCCCTTCGCCGACGAGGGCGACGCCGAGGAGCCGTCGGCGCAGTAGGACAGCGTGATCTCCCCCCTTGAGGGGGAGATGGCCGACAGGCCAGAGGGGGTTGGTCCGACCGGGCTCGGCCTGCTGCAGCGGTTGGCGCTTCACGCGAGACAACCCCTCTGTCGCCTTCGGCGACATCTCCCCCTCAAGGGGGGAGATCGTCAGCGTCGCGCGCTTGCCGTCAGCTCCGGCTTCTGGCTGATGGTCTGGAACACGACGCAGTAGCGCTCGGTCAGCTTGAGCAGCGCATCGATGCGCTCCTGCGGCTCGTCGGTGTCGAGGCCAAATGTCAGCCGGATGGCGCGGAAGCCAACCGGCGCATCCTTTGCCACGCCAAGCGTGCCGCGAAAGTCTAGGTCGCCTTCGGCTTCCACCGTGGCGGCCCCAAGCTTGAATTCCAGCGCCGTCGCTACAGCCTTCAGCGTGACGCCGGCGCAAGCCACCAGTGCCTCCAGCAGCATGTCGCCGGAGCAGAGTTCGAGCCCGGTGCCGCCGGTCGCCGGATGCAGCCCGGCAATGGCGATCGCCCTGCCTGTCTCGACCTTGCAGGCGATCGATTGGTCGTCGATCGAGCCTTTGGCGCGGAGAGTAATCAGCGCGCGCGAGGCGTCGTCGCGATAGGCCACCTTCAGCGGCGCCTGCATGGCCCTCAATGCAATCGCGTCCATTTCGTTTCTCTCCCATAGTAGTTGCCTGGCTTCGCTGCCTAACGGCGATGCCGCCTGCCCAAACGCAAGTCTCCACTGGCGTAGCGCTTGGCAGGGTTTCGCCCGTATAGTCTGACGATACGGCGAGCATCCAACGCCTTCACACCGTCTCTCGCAACACATTCGTAAGGCCGCCGGACATATGGCCGACATCGCCATCGTGGAAACCCGCGAACGGGTTCTTGCCGGAATCCTGTTCACCGGGGCTGCCTACTTGCTGTTTTCGATGCAGGACGCCTCAAGCTGACACTATGGTGTCAGGAAGGGGCAGCGCAGGCTGGTGAGATGACGGGATCGCTGGACATGCCATGCACAGTGGAAAGCGCCCGCGAGCGTACCCTCGGCATCATCCTGGTCTCGGCATCGGCGGCCGTTTTCGGCCTCACCGGCGTGCTGACCAAATCGATCCATGCCGACCCGCTGACCATTACCTGCTGGCGCGGCTTCGTCGGCTCGATCCTGATCAGCCTCTATGTCCTATGGCGCCGCCAGCGCTGCGGCGGTCGCGACAGCTTGCGGCTCGGCTGGCGAGGCTGGCTGCTGGCGATCGAGGGCGCGCTCGCGAGCATCGCCTTTATCTCGGCGTTCAAGTTCACGTTTGTCGCCAATGTCGCGATCATCTATGCCACGGCCCCGTTCGTCACCGCGCTGCTGGCCCTCCTGTTGGTCCACGAGCCGTTCCGGCTGCAGACGCTTGCCGCCGCTGCTGTGTCACTATGCGGTGTGGCAATCATGGTCTGGTCCGGCTTCGGCACCGGCCATTTGCTCGGCGACGGGCTGGCGCTGCTGATGACGATCGGCAGCGCGCTCTACATGATCATGGTGCGCGCCTTCCACGACACGCCGGTGGTGTGGGCGGGTGCGGTGTCGGCATTCCTTCTGTTCGTGCTCGGCTGGTTCGTCGCCGATCCGCTGGCTGTCTCGGCCAGGGACGCTGTGCTTCTAGCCACCTTCGGCGCCTCGTTCGCGCTGGCTTCGATCCTGTGGACGGAGGGCACTCGGCTTATTCCGGCGGCCGAGTCCGGATTGCTGGGTTCAGCTGAAGTGCCATTCGCGATCCTGTTTGCCTTCCTGTTCCTGGCGGAGATCCCGCCGGCAGCCAGCATGGTCGGTGGCGCCATCGTGCTTTGCGCGGTGTTCGCTCACGCCGGCCGCGACTGGCTGATGGCCAGGCAGCGCGCAGCGGATGCATGACCAATCCTCGCCGCGTCCGAGCGCGAGTTGGTGGTCCGATCACGAGAAATCCGGTCCTGAAAATTAATTTGAAAAGTCATGGAACCATCATAGGGCTCAGGCATTATGGCTGCGACGGGCCACCCCAAGTCCCCCCAAACCCCTCGGCCCGTCCTACTTAGAAGCCGACCGCAAGGTCGGCTTTTTCTTTGCTGGCTCGATTGGCCAAGGCCAGGTTGCCGCTGAACAACGCGGCCAGATCCTGCGCCGGCCGGTCGGCATCCTCACGCAAGCGGACGGCGAATTCGGCGACCGGCACCGGCGGCAGATCAAGATCGCGCGGCGCCTCGACGATGCCGGAATGAGCGAAGCGCGCCGTCCTCAACGTCAAGGCGATGCCGGCGTGCACCGCCGTGCGCAGGCCGGCAAGGCTGGCACTGCCGGCAGCAATGCGGTAGCGACGGCCGGCCGCATCGAGTGCACTGGTCGCCGCTTCGCGAAACCCGCAATGGGGATCGAGCAGCGCCAAGGGCAGTTCGTCGTGGCGGGTGGCCAGCCCGTTCTGTGAGCAAAGCCAGATCATTGGTTCCTTGAGCACACCGACCTCGTCCCGTGTCGGCACCTGCCGCATGGCAATGGCCAGATCAAGGGTGCCGGCCTGCAAAGCCTGCGCCAGTTCGGCGGAACGGCCGACGCGCAGTTCGATCCTGACGCGCGGATGGCTGACAGCAAAAGCCCTGAGAAGCTGCGGCAAGCCGCTGTCGGCGAAATCCTGCGTGGTGCCGATGGCGACGCGCCCGTCGGCGTGCGCGCCTTTGAGGGCCAGCCACGCCTCGCGGTGCGCGGCAAGGATGCGACGCGCGTGAACGATCAGATCCTCGCCTGCCGGCGTCAGGCCGCGCCCTCGCCCCTGTGGCACCAGCAGCGGTTCGCCGACAACATCCTCCAGCCGCTGCATCTGCGCGGTCACTGCGGACGGCGAGCGACCGACGATCGACGCGGCCCGCGCCAGGGAACCGCCATCGACGAAAGCGAGGAAAGTTTTGAGGAGGTCGGGATCGAACATCTGCACAATTCGATACTATCAAAGTGTTTATCAAAAACAATTCGATTTTTTTTGATCAAAGGATGATGGCATGATTTTCTCGACGGCGAAGAGGCGCCGCTTGAAACCGAGGAGAAGAAATATGCCGATCATCAATGTCAGCGTTACCGGCAAGCCCGATGCCGCTTTGTCCGCCGCCATTGCCAAGGAAGTGACCGAACTGACGGCCACGCATCTGCGCAAGGACGCGACGATCACAGCTGTTGCCATTTCCTATCACGACCCCGAGCACTGGTTCGCCGGCGGCAAGTCGCTGGCCGAGCATGGCACCAACACGGCCTGGCTCGACATCAAGGTTGTCGACGGCACCAACACCAAGCTCGAACTGGAGGCGTATCTGCAGGCAATTTTCGCGGCATTCGGCCGGCTGCTGGGTAAGGTGCATGAGGAAAGCTACGCCCTCGTGCATGAAGTGCCTGCGGCCGCCTATGGCTTTGGCGGCAAGACGCAGGAATTCCGCTTCATCAGCGGAAGGATGAAAGCGGCGTAGCTGCGATAGGCAGCCGAGCCGAATCAAACATAGGAGAGAAGGAAAAATGGAGCCGCATTGACGTTGATCCAACTTCGGCTAGGTTCTCACCCGAAGCGGCCACTGAAGAGCCGTGACGTGAGATCGTTGGGAGATGCGGCGATGATCCTGACACTGGCGCTGCTTGCGGGTCTTGTCGCGGCCTGGCTGCTGATCGGCGTGGTGGAGAAGTTCCGCCTCGGCCTGCGTTTGAGCCAGGCGCTGCTCTACGTGCCGTTCAAGCTCGCCTACCGGATCAGCGACGAGCGCATCAAGATTGCGCGCAGGTCGGTGACCCCGGTCATCTATGTCATCTGGCATCAGTCACGCATCGAGCCGGCGCTGATGCTGTCGCTGCTGCCGGAGGACACGCTGCACATCCTCGACCAGGCTTCGGCCAGATCGCCGTGGCTGGAGCCGTGGCGCGAGCTCGGCCGCACCATCGCCTTCAACGCCGAGCATGTCTTCGTCAGCCGCAGATTGGTGCGGGTGCTGAAGGGCAAGGGCCGGCTCGCCGTTTACCTGCCGGATGCGGTCGAGCCAGACGTCAAGTCGTTTCGGTTGTTTCGCGCCATCACCCGTATCGCCATGCAGGCCGACGCCCGTATCGTGCCGGTCTTCGTTGCCGGCGCACGCAGCCTGCCGGCCTCGCTGACGCCGGCGGACAAGGCGCCGCGCCATTGGTTTCCGCAGCTGTCGATCAGCGCGCTGGAGCCGATGACCATCGCCGAGCTGGTGGCGCGGAACCCAGATCAGGCCTCCAACACCAATGCGCTGTTTGATCGCTTCGCCGAGGCCAGGCTTTTCGGCAGTGATCTCGACCGAGGGCTGTTCCTCGCCATGCGCGATGCGGCCGACCGTGTTGGCGCTTCGCACCCAATAATCGAGGACGTCATTGGCGGTGCCCTGAGCTACCGGAAAGTGTTCATCGGCGCCAGGGTTTTGGGCCGACGGTTCGAGGCAATAACAGCGCCGGGCGAAGCGGTTGGGCTGCTCCTGCCCAACGCCAATGGCGTCGTGCTGTCGTTCGTCGGACTTCTGTCGGCTGCGCGGGTGGCAGCAATGATCAACTATACCGCCGGCCCGGCCAGCGTCACCGCCGCCATCCGCACGGCGATGATCCGCACCGTGGTCTCCTCACGCGCCTTTGTCGAAAAGGCCAACCTCGCCGACATCGTCGAGGCGGTGGAAAAGGGCGGGGCGAAACTGCTGTGGCTGGAGGATGTCCGCGCAAGCGTGACCGTGCTGGACAAGGCCGCAGCCGGCTTGCTGTGGCGCTGGCCGTTGCAGCGCCAGGATGCGGCCAAGCCGGCAGTGATCCTGTTCACCTCCGGCTCGGAAGGCACGCCCAAGGCCGTGGTGCTGTCGCACCGGAATCTTCTTGCCAATGCGATGCAGGCGGAAGCCCGCATCACCATCTCGCCGGCCGATATCCTGCTCAACGTGCTGCCGGTGTTCCACTCGTTCGGGCTGACCGGCGGCACCATCCTGCCGCTGGTCACCGGAGTAAAGCTGTTCCTCTACCCGTCACCGCTCCACTACAAACTTATTCCGGAGGTGGCGCGCAAGGTCCGGCCGACGGTGATGTTCGGCACTGACACGTTCCTCGCCAACTATGCCCGCACCGCCAAGGACGGCGATTTTTCCAGCCTGCGCTTCGTCGTGGCCGGTGCCGAGGCGGTGAAGCCGGAGACGCGCCGGGTTTACCGCGAGCGCTTCCAGGCCGAGATCATCGAAGGTTTTGGCTTGACCGAGGCCGCACCAGTGGTTGCCGTCAACACCGCCATCCACGGCCGCGACGGAACGGTCGGGCGGCTGCTGCCGGCCATGCGCATGAAACTCGAACCGGTTGAAGGCATCAGCGACGCCGGCCGGCTGTGGCTCGACGGGCCGAACCTGATGATGGGCTACATGACCAGCAATCGGCCTGGCGAGCTGCAGCCGCTCGAAGGCTGGCACGACACCGGCGATATCGTTTCGGTCGATCGCGAAGGCTTCATCACCATTCGCGGCCGCGCCAAGCGCTTCGCCAAGATAGCCGGCGAGATGGTATCGCTTGGTGCGGTCGAGATGCTGGTGCAGTCGCTGTGGCCGGAAGAGCATCACGCCGTGGTAGCGGTGCCGGACAAGCGGCGCGGCGAGCGCCTCGTTCTGGTCACCACCGCCGACAATGCCGATCCCCACGAATTGCGCGAATTCGGCAAAAAAGCCGGCGCGGCCGAACTGATGGTGCCGAACGACATCGTCAAGGTCGAGGAGATCCCTGTACTGGGCTCCGGCAAGACCGACTATGTCTCGACTAGAAAGCTGGCACTCGAGAGGCTGGGACTGAGCGCAGCCGCCTGAGGTTTGCTGTCGAGAACTCTAAAGCGCGTCGCGTTCGACCGGCCTTGTGCCACGCGCTTTAGATTCTTGCTTTTATGCATGCCGTTATCGCAAAACCGCTGCACACTTTTGCGCGAATGCATTAGAAGACCACCACCGACAACAGCAGAATGGCACCGACGGCCATCATCAGCAGGCCCGGCCAGTTCTGCGACAGGCCGAGAAAACGGAGCCCGCGCCGCCGCGGCTCCAGGGTCGGACCTGGTGTTGCGAGATTAGGCGTCGGACTGTCCGGCGCGGTGGAGACAGCGGCCGGTTCACTAAGCCGCCCGCGCATGATGGCTGCTACCGCCATATAGACGAGGCCGGCGACAGTCAGTAACGCGCCGATGAGGATGACAGCCATTTCTCCTCGTTTCCGATGGTTCTGCGCCCGATGCGGCAGCTTGCGCGACGTAGATGACGTACCACGAGCAGCCGCTCAGACGGACCTACCAAACACAAACGGTCTAGCCGCCCAGCAAGTTCCGAAACCGGTGTTTTTGAGGTGCATTCCACAGCGCCGCGCGCTGTGAGAGCCGGTCCTGAGTCTAAACGGACGACCCTTTTCGGAATCATGCACTGCCAGGCGCAACGCGAACTGGCACCAAATCTGTCAGCCAATATCCGAGGACGGCACCTTCTCGCCTTCGCGCTTGGCGCGTCTCGAATAGGCGCGCACGCTGAACGGCAAGAAGACCAGATAGCCCGCAACCGAGGCCGTCAGCGTATACCAGGGATAGGTCATCAAAAGCAGGACGTAGAGGACGACTGCGAGGATGATCGGCAGCACCCTGTCGCCCGGTATCCTGACGCTCTTGCCGGAATAGACGGGCAGTCTGCTGACCAGCAGGAACGCCACCAATATTGTAAAGCCGGTGGCAATGAAGGCTGCCAGGCGGCTGGGTTCAAGCCCAAGCCTGAGGAAGAACAGATAGAGCGGCAGCATCACCAGCACCGCACCCGCCGGCGCCGGCACGCCGACGAAATATTCGGTCTGCCACTGCGGACGGTCGAGCTCTTCGTCGAGCACGTTGAAACGGGCAAGCCTCATCCCACAGGCGATGGTGAACAGCAGCGCGGCGATCCAGCCCGGCGAACCTGCCCTGTCGAGCAGAAAGGCATAGAGCACCAGCGCCGGTGCCACGCCGAAATTGACGATATCGGCCAGCGAATCCATCTGGGCGCCGAATTTGGAAGTCGCCTTCAGCATTCGCGCCAGACGGCCGTCGATACCATCGAGGAAGGCCGCGAGCAGCACCATCACCACCGCTGGCTCGAAGCGGCCCTCGAAGCCGAAGCGAATACCGGAC
Source organism: Mesorhizobium sp. M0145 (assembly GCF_040322355.1). Taxonomy (NCBI): domain Bacteria; kingdom Pseudomonadati; phylum Pseudomonadota; class Alphaproteobacteria; order Hyphomicrobiales; family Phyllobacteriaceae; genus Mesorhizobium; species Mesorhizobium sp. M0145. The sequence continues at coordinate 53,553 of NZ_JAMYTK010000029.1, read as the reverse complement.
AGGCCGGCGCAGATGGCGAGCACCGTGACCAGATTGGGCAGCACCATGCGCATCGGGATTTCGCGAATGCGCGGGCCACCGCCGCCATGCGCCTCGAATTTCTTGAACGGCGGGGCCACCGGTCAGGAGATCCGCACGAGCGGCGTTGCGGCAACGCCGCCGAATTCCGCCAGCACCGTCTCACCGCCAACTGCGGTCTGGCCGACGGCGACACGCGGCGTCGCGGTCGAGGGCAGGAATACATCGACGCGCGAGCCAAAGCGGATCAGCCCGAAGCGCTCGCCGGTGCCGATGGCGCCGCCGGGCTCGGCCCAGCAGACGATGCGCCGCGCCACCAGGCCGGCAATCTGTACCGCAGCGACCGTTCCATTGGGGCTTTCGATGACCAGCCCGTTGCGCTCGTTCTCGGTGCTTGCCTTGTCGAGTTCGGCGTTGAGGAATTTTCCTGGCCGATGCTCGATCCTGGAAATGCGGCCGCGCACCGGGGAGCGGTTCACGTGGCAGGAAAAGACGTTCATGAACACCGAGATGCGGGTCATTTCACCGCCGCCGAGGCCAAGCTCGCGCGGCGGCACGGCCGGGCCAACCGCCGAGACGATGCCGTCGGCCGGGCTGACAACCAGCCGGTCATCGATCGGCGTGACACGCTCGGGATCGCGGAAGAAATAGGCGCACCAGGCCGTCAGGATGAGACCGATCCAGAACAGGGTCGAGGAGAAGTAGCCAAGAAAGAGCGTCGCCGCGCCGAACGCAGCGATAAAGGGATAACCCTCGCGATGGATCGGAACGAACGCATTCTTGATCGTGTCAACGAGGCTCATGGGATGAGGGCAACCTTGGTTCCAAGTCCGGCCTCAATAGCGGAAACACCCCGCGGTCGCAACGCGACAATGAGAGCGCTCGGGGGGTGGCGGTCGCCGCCGTTTCAGGATGCCGTTAGCAGCATCCGGACTGCCGAAGCGATCAACCGGAAATGTTCATTGCGATTGTCGGAACGCAGCACTCTCGCCCGTCCTTGGCAAGACAGCGCCTCTCATCGGCATTTCGGCCATGACGATTTGCGCAAACCCGGAGGTTCTCGGCCGATGCAGAAATCAGCAGCTAGGCAAGTGCAAGTGGTGATGAACGGCTTGGCCTTCGGCGAGTCACCGCGCTGGCACGATGGCCGGCTGTGGTTCTGCAACTGGGGCACAGGCCAGATCATCGCCGTTGACGCTCTGGGCAACAGCGAGATCGCGCTCACCGTGCCGGCCACCCTGCCCTATTCCATTGACTGGCTTCCGGACGGGCGGCTGCTTGTCGTCTCCGGCTGCGAAGGGGTGGTCCTCAGGCAGGAGGCAGACGGGAGGCTGGTCACCCATGCCGATCTGAGACACCTCTCGAAGAGCCCGTGGAACGAGATCGTGGTCGATGGGCGCGGCAACATATACGTCAATGGCGGTGGGCCTGCTCCGGGTCCCGGCCAGCATTTCGGCCCCGGCACCATCGTGCTGGTCGCACCTGATGGCTCGGTTCAGCAGGTGGCTGATAACCTCGCCTTCGCCAATGGCATGGCGGTGACGCCTGACAACAAGACGCTGGTCGTTGCCGAGTCCCACGCCAACCGGCTGACCGCCTTCGACATCGCTGCCGATGGCGGCCTTTCCAACCGCAGGGTCTGGGCCAATCTCGGCAACGGTTTTCCCGATGGCATCTGCCTAGATGCCGAAGGTGCGGCGTGGTACGCCGACGTTCCCAACCGGCATTGCGTGCGGGTGCGCGAGGGCGGCGCGATGCTCGAAAGTGTCGATGTCGACCGCGGCTGCTTTGCCTGCATGCTCGGCGGCAGCGAGGGAAAAACGCTGTTCATCGTCGCAGCCGAATGGCGCGGCTTCGAACATATGATCAGCGATGCCCGTACCGGCCAAGTGCTCAGCGTCGACGCTACCGCGCCGGGCGCCGGCTGGCCGTAGAGAGCTTACATCCCGGGAATCCGCTGATAGTTGGCAATATCGGCCTTGACGCCAAGTCGCGCGATGGTCTCCTGAGGCTTGAAGCCGCTGCGCTCATGCGCGGCCTTGATGATCGGCACGACCTTGTCGACGGCGGCCTGCCCTTCCCATTCGACAATGGTCACGAGGTTGAACTCGCCCGGCCCCGAGAATTGCTCAAGCAGGAAATCCTGGACGAACCCTTGCTGCTGGCGCAGCAATTCATGCGTAATCCGGACCTTGGCAAGAATCTCCTCGCGGGCGTTGGCCGGAACGACAAACTTGTCCACCCGGAATACACTGCCGCCACTAACTGCCTGATTTATCCCATTCATATCGATTGTCTCCGTTTTTGAACGACGCATCTTGCTGCGATCCAAAACGGCCTACGATCTCAACTTAAGTTGAGGTCAAGCACGAATTTTCAGCTCACCTCCGAGGTGCGGCGGCGGACGACGACGCCGAACTCGTCGCTTTCGCGGGCAATGCGCAGCCGCTCCTCGGCCTCGCTTGCCTCGCGCTGGCGGTCCCACATCGATGCATAAAGGCCGCGCTTGGCTATCAAGGCGACATGGGTGCCGCGCTCGGCGATCTGGCCATCCTGCAGGACGATGATCTCGTCGGCCGAAATCACTGTGGACAGCCGATGGGCGATGACGAGGGTGGTGCGGCCCTGGCTGACCAGGTCGAGTGCCGCCTGGATCTCCTGCTCGGTGTGGCTGTCCAGCGCCGAGGTCGCCTCGTCGAGCATCAGGATCGGCGGTGCCTTCAAAATGGTGCGGGCAATCGCCACCCGCTGCTTCTCGCCGCCGGACAGTTTTAATCCGCGCTCGCCGACCATTGAGCGATAGCCGTCGGGCAGCCGCTCGATGAACGGTCCGATCTGGGCCAGTTCTGCCGCCTTGCGCACATCCTCCTCGCTGGCGCCGACGCGGCCGTAGCGGATGTTGTAGGCGATGGTGTCGTTGAACAGCACCGTGTCCTGCGGCACCATGCCGATGGCGGCGCGCAAGCTCTCCTGCGTCACGTCGCGAATGTCCTGGCCGTCGATCAGAATCTTGCCGCGCTGGATGTCGTAGAAGCGAAACAAAAGCCGCGAAATGGTCGACTTGCCGGCTCCGGAGGGGCCGACGATGGCCACCGTCTTGCCGGCTGGCACCTCGAAGCTGATGCCCTTCAGGATCTTGCGGTTGGGGTCGTAGGAAAAATGTACGTCGCGGAACTCGACCCTGCCGGCATCGACGACCAGCGGCTTGGCGCCCGGCCGATCGACGATCTCACGCTTGACGTCGAGCAGATCGAACATGTTTTCGATGTCGGTCAGGCCCTGGCGAATTTCGCGGTAGATCATGCCGATGAAATTCAGCGGCACCGAAAGCTGCATGAGCATGGCGTTGACGAAGACGAAATCGCCGACGCTCTGTGTGCCCGCCTTCACCTCGAGCGCCGACATCACCATGACGACGGTCATGCCGATACCGAAGATCACACCTTGGCCGAAGTTCAGCCAGCCAAGCGAGGTCCAGGTCCTGGTCGCCGCCAACTCGTAGCGCGCCGTGGACCGGTCGAACCGCTCGGCCTCCATGGTTTCGTTATTGAAATATTTGACTGTTTCGTAGTTGAGTAGCGAGTCGATCGCCTTCGTGCTGGCTTCATTGTCGCTTTCGTTCATCTCACGGCGGATCGAAATACGCCAATCGCTCGCCCTGACGGTGAACCAGACATAGAGCCAGACCGTGACCGCGATCACCAAGACGTATAGCCAGCCATAGGTGACGGCGAAGATGCCGGCGGTGAGCGCGAATTCGACGATTGTCGGCGCCGTCGCCAGCATGGTGAAGCGGACGATCGTCTCGATGCCCTTGGTGCCGCGCTCAATGACGCGCGACAGTCCGCCGGTGCGCCGTTCGAGGTGGAAGCGCAGCGACAGTTCGTGCATGTGCACGAAGGTGCGGAAGGCGAGCCGGCGCACCGCATGCTGGCCGACCCGTGCAAACAGGGCATCGCGTAACTGGTTGAAGCCGAGTTGCACCAGCCGCACGGCATTGTAGGCGACGACCAGCATGACCGGCGCCAGCAGCAGGGCCGGCAGCGGCGGCGGCGATTTGCTATCGCCGGCCAGTGCGTCGGTCGCCCATTTGAAGAAATAGGGTCCGGCCACCAGGGTCAGCTTGGCGACAACCAGCAGTACGGTGGCCCATACCACTCGGGCCCTCAGGTCGGCGCGGTCGGCCGGCCACATATAGGGCCAGAGATTGCGCAACGTTCTGAAGGTCGAGCCGGAATCTGCGGAAACGGTTTTCTCGGCCATTCTTGTTTACCTTTATGATTTCAGCGGCCGGAGCAGCAGGAATCGACCAGCGCGGCCAGCGATGCCGAAACATCGGCGAGCGCGGCGCGGTCGAGCTCATAGCGCGAGCGCTGGCGGTCAGGCTCGAAGCGGATCAGCCCGGCCTCGACCAGGATCTTCAAATGCTGGGAAACGGTGGACTGCGCCAGGTCGAGATGTTCGACGACCTCGCGACAGCAGCAGGAACGGCTTGCGGAAAGGTGTTTGAGAATTTCGATCCGCGCTGGATGCGAAAGGGCCGCGAGCCGGACAGCGACAGCGCGGCTATCCGGCATGCAGTTGGCCGGCGTGCAGTTGGCCGGCGCGCGTTCATCTGCCGCGCGGCTTCGGTCCGTTACGAGGGGGGATTCGGTCATCGTCCATCGGCGATAAACGATGACTGGCCCTGCCGCAAGCTATCCTGATGGGCAGAACGGCTATTCGGCCTTGACTGGCGCCGTCGTCATCTGGTCGCCCATTGCCTTGAGATCGGCGGGCTCGCCTTCCTTCGATTTCTCCGGCACCTTGAACACCTGCCCCGGCCAGATTCGGTTCGGATTGCTGATCTGGTCCTGGTTGGCGAGATAGATGGTCGAGTAGCGCATGCCCTGGCCATAGACCCGCCGCGAAATCCGCCACAGCGTGTCATGGCGGCGGATGATGACTGCGCCATCGGCATGTTCGAGCTTTGGCGCCACGGTCTCGGGCGTTTCGCCCGGAGGCGTTGCGACAGCCGTTTCGGCCGGGGCCTCGGTTGCAGGAGTGGGGGCAGTTGCGGGCGTTTCGGTGGCCGTTGCCGGTGCGCCTTCGGTCGCCGGAGCATTCGGCTCGGCTGGTTTTATCCCGGCAGGCTTCTGCTCGGCCGGCGCCACGGCCGCAACCGCCTCACCAGGCTCGCGCTCGAACGGCACAGCCGCACGGGCAACCACCGTCACGCCGTCGGCATCGAGCGCATCGACGTGGATGGTGTAGGTGCCGACCGGGATGTCGCGTGTCGCTTCGACCAGGAAGTGGCGGTCGGGCGAGGTCTTCGCGTCACCGAGCAGGATATCGTTGGCATACGCACGCACCTTGCGGCCGGGATCGGCGACGCCGGCAACGAAAATCTTGTTGCCGTCGATTTCGACAGCTTCGACGACGATCTTCGGCTCCACCGCGGGAGTGGCGGGCGCTGCCGTAGCCGGCGCGGCTTCAACAGCGGCCGGCGCGGCAGGAGCAGACGCTGCTGGAACATCAGCCGCCGGGGCGGCTGGCGCCGGCGCTGCGGCAGCCGGCAATTCGGTGCCCGTGGCGGGTGGCTGAACGGCCGCCTGTTCGCCGACAGACGGCGAGGCGTCAGATTTCGCCTGAGGGGCCGGAACAGTGAGCAGTTCGGACGGCTTGCCCGGCTCCTCGACCATTGCCAGCACCTGGCCGGTGGAATTCTGGGGGATCGAAACGACGGCGGTCTGCGCCGAGGCGGTCACGACATTGCCAGCTGTAGAGCGCAGCGTGATCGTATAGTCGCCGGGCTTCAGCGGATCGTCGAGAACAATGGCAAAGGCGCCGTCAGGGCCGGCGACCGTCGAGCCGAGCACAGCCGAACCGTTGAGAATCTCGACCTTGGCGTTGGGCGCCGCATTGCCGGCGACGACGATCGAGCCGTTGCTTTCGACGCGCACGATGTCGAAGGTCGGCACGATTGCACCTGCTGTGGCCGGCGCGGCGGGCGCTGCCGCATCGGTGGACGCGGCAGACGCAGGCGGCACCCGGCCCTCGGTCGCCGGAGCGGCCGGTTTCGAAGCCGGCGGCGTCAGCGCCGCGACCTCCGCAGGCCGGGTAGAATTGAGATACGGGTCGAGTGCGCCCGATACATAGGCGGTTCCCGCTGCTGCGACAGAGCCGCCAGCCGCGAACAAAAACGCCTTCAATGGATTAATTGCCATGTTTCCCTGCCCCTTAGCCACCTAATTTCGGTCTAGCCTGTTTTGCCAAAGCCGACAAGAAAAAGCCCGCCCCGGGGCTTGACCATGCCTATAGTCCCTATCACCAATCATAACATGAACACGATTCGATCTGTCTGCGTCTATTGCGGCTCGTCCCCGGGCCGAGATGAGACCTATATCAAGGCCGGACACCTGCTTGGCCGCTCGATCGCCAAGTCCGGCCTGCGTCTGATTTATGGCGGCGGCACTAAAGGGATCATGGGTGCCGTCGCTGAAGGGGCATTAAAGGCCGGTGGCAAGGTAACCGGCATAATTCCGCGTTTTCTGATCAACCGGGAGGCGACCGAAACCGCGCTTAACCGGCTCGACGAGCTCGTCATCACCGACAACATGCACCAGCGCAAGCACAGGATGTTTGAGAAATCCGACGCCTTTGTGGCGTTGCCCGGCGGCATCGGCACCGTCGAAGAGATCGTCGAGATCATGACTTGGGCACAGCTCGGCCATCACCGCAAGCCGATCGTCTTCGGCAACGTCGGCGGGTTCTGGGATCCGATGCTGGCGTTGCTCGACCACATGGCAACGGAGGGCTTCATCCACACGGCGCAACGGGTCAAGCCGCTGGTGGTCGAGGATCCGGAAGCAATCGTCGCCGCTATCATGGTGGCGGGATCCTCCGTCGATGCACCGACGGAGGGCGTGCAGTCGGTGATTGATAAGATGTAGAGTGAATGGTGAATGGTGAATGGTGAATGGTGAATGGTGAAGTAGAAGACTTTCCAAACCGGCGCCTGTCTATTCACTATTCACTATTCACTCCTTGCCTACTGCCTTCCTCAAGTCTCCGATGACCGCACGCTTGTCCTGACGCCGCCAGGCGAGATGGATCGAGACGGTGCGTCCAAACCACGGCAGATCGCGAAACACGGTCTGAGGCGGCGCGGCACTCCGCAGGCTGGCCTGCACCGTCGCCAGCCCAAGCCCGGCGCTGACCAGGCCCAACGACGTCAACGGATCGGTCGTCTCATAGGCAATGTCGGGCAGGAAGCCCGCCTTCGCGCAGGCGGCGAGAAATTGGCTGCGGTTGGTGTCGTCAGGCTGGCGCACCACCGTGATCCAGGTGCGTCCGTCCAGTTGCTGCGGCAGTATCTCCGCGATTTCTGCCAATGGATCGCCTTCCGGCATCGCCAGAACCAGCGGCTCGCGCATAATGAGCATGGCGGCGATGTCGGGATCGTCGGCAGGAGGAGGCGTGTAGACGAGGCCCAGATCGAGCGATCGTTCGCGCAGCGCTTCGATCTGGGCGGCGGAACGCTGACCCTTCAGTTGAAGATGAAATTCGGGCCGGTCGCGGCGAAACTGGCGCAGCATCCGAGCGACAAGCCCGGCATGGACCGCACCTTCCACATAACCGATGGCGAGACGGCCGACCGTACCGCTGGCGAGATTGCGGCCGAGTTCCTCGAGCCGTCTTGCATGGGCCAGCAGCGCACGCGCCTCGGCAAGAAAAGCGCGGCCCTCGGCATTGAGATGAACACGCTGCCTCGCCCTCTCGAACAGTGCGACGCCCAGCTGCTCCTCCAGCTGAATGATCTGACGGCTGAGCGGCGACTGCGAGATGTGCAGCAATTCGGCGGCACGCCCGACGTTGCCGGTTTCGGCCACCGTGATGAAATAGCGGAGCTGGCGCAGGTCGAACATTGTTGCTTCGATGCTCAAGTCCCGTGAGGTCTCAAATTTAGCCTAATCAGTCTTGGACTGTCTGGCCAGCAGAAGCGAATATTTCCGCCATTCCAACGGCCAACATCAGGAGATTCCGATGCAGTTCTTTGCCCTTCTAGCGCGCAACACCGAAAAGTTCACCGACGCCGATTTCGCGCCGCTGCTGCTTGGCGAGGCCGAGCAGCGCCGCACGCTCTATGCCGAAGGCGCCGTGCGTCAGGTGTGGAATCGGGGCGACATTCCCGGCAGCGGCATGATGTTCGAAGCCGGCAGCGATGCCGACGTGCGCCACCATCTTGCAACTTTGCCGCTGGTCAAGGCCGGCATGATGGCTATTGCCGCCATCGTGCCGCTGCAGCCATATCCCGGCTTCGGGCCGAAGCGCTGAGCGCTCGTGAAAGACGCGGCTGCCGGCATTAAGACCGGCCAGCCGCCTTTCTTCGTTACGCGGCTCGAGCTGATGCGGAAACGGTCTTGCGCGCCGAAGAAAACATCGACCAGGAGTACATCGCCAGTGCCGCCCAGATCAGCCCGAAGGCTATGGCCTGAACACTGCCGAAGGGTTCGCCGAAAATCAGCACCGCGATCAAAAAGACGATCGTCGGCGCGATATATTGCATGATGCCGATGGTGGAGAGGCGCAGCAGCCTGGCTCCGAACGCAAACAACAGCAGCGGCACGGCGGTGACCGGACCGCAGCCGATCAGCAAGGCGGTGTCGTTCAGCGAGCTGGAGACGAAATGATCCTGTCCTGTGGCGATCAGGAAGATGATGTAGCCGAGTGCCGGCACCGACAGCAGCAGCACTTCAAGCAGGAAGCCCTGGCTCGGGCCGATTGGCAGCGTCTTGCGGAAGAAGCCATAGGCGGCAAAGGAAAAGGCTAGCACCAGCGACACCCAGGGCAGTTTGCCGGCGTCGATGGTCAGCACCGCGACCGCGATTGCCGCCAGCACCACCGCCGCGATCTGCAGGCGGTCGAGCCGCTCGCCGAGGAGCAGCGCCGACAACGACGCTGACCAGCGGGTTGATGTAGTAGCCGAGCGCGGTCTCGATGGTGCGGTCGACCGCGATCGCCCAGACATAGATGCCCCAGTTGACCGAGATCAGCGCCGCCGTCAGCACCGCCATCGAAATGATGCGCGGCGAACGAACTGCCGCTTTGAAATCGGCAGTGCGACCAGCCCAGACCAGGACAGCGGCCGCGATCGGCACCGACCAGACGATGCGGTGGGCGATGACTTCGGCCAGCGGCAGATGCGCGACAGCCTTCATGTAGAAGGGCAGCAGCCCCCAAAGCAGGTAGGCGCCGAGCGCCAGCAGGAAGCCGCGACGAGCTTTGGTGTCGGCCTCGATGTGAAGTGCTTGGGTAGTCATGGCCCAAGGCTATGCGCCAGCGGCTTGCCCAAAACCATCGCAAATTGCTGATGGATCAATGGAGTCTTGCTGATGGTTCAACGCTACTCCGCCGCCGCCAATCCCGCCATGTCGCGGTTCTTCATCAGCTTGTAGACGATCGAATCCATCAACGCCTGGAAGGAAGCGTCGATGATGTTTTCGGAGACACCGACCGTCCACCAGCGCGCACCGGTGCCGTCATGCGATTCGATCAGCACGCGGGTGATCGCCTCGGTGCCGCCATTGAGGATACGCACCTTGAAGTCGGCCAGCTCGAGGTCGGCGATCTCGCTCTGGAATTTGCCGAGATCCTTGCGCAGCGCAATGTCGAGCGCGTTGACCGGGCCATGGCCTTCGGCGACCGACATCTTCTCCTCGCCCTCGACCAGCACTTTCACGATCGCCTCCGAGACCGTCTTCAGCTGGCCGTTGGCGTCGAAGCGGCGCTCGACCATGCAGCGGAACGAGGTGACGCGGAAGAATTCCGGCAGGCCATGCAGCATCTTGCGCGCCAGAAGCTCGAAGCTGGCGTCGGCGCCTTCGTACGCGTAGCCCTCCGCCTCACGTTCCTTGACTACAGCGATCAGCGCATCGAGGCGATGGTCATCCCGGGGCATGTCGATGCCGCGCCGCTTCAGCTCGGCGAGGAAATTGGCCTTGCCACCTTGGTCCGAAACCATGACGCGGCGGCGGTTGCCGACAGTCTCTGGCGGCACATGCTCGTAGGTCGCCGGCTCCTTGGCCAGCGCCGAGGCATGGATGCCGGCCTTGGTGGCGAAAGCGGAGGCGCCGACATAGGGCGCTTGCGCTTCGGGCGCGCGGTTCAGCAACTCGTCGAAGGCGCGGGACAGGCGCGATATACCGGTCAACGCTTCTGCCGAAATGCCTGTAGCAAAGCGGCCCGAAAAGGCCGGCTTCAACGCCAATGTCGGCACGATCGAGATCAGGTTGGCGTTGCCGCAGCGCTCGCCGATGCCGTTCAGCGTGCCCTGGATCTGGCGCACGCCGGCCTCCACGGCGGCAAGCGAATTCGCCACCGCCTGGCCGGTGTCGTCATGGGCGTGGATGCCGAGATGATCGCCCGGTATGCCGGCGGCGATCACCTTTTCGACGATGGCGCGCACCTCGGAGGGCTGCGTGCCGCCATTGGTGTCGCACAGCACCACCCAGCGCGCGCCGGCATCGTAGGCCGTCCTGGCGCAGGCCAGCGCATAATCTGGATTGGCCTTGAAGCCGTCGAAGAAATGCTCGCAGTCGACCATCGCCTCCTTGCCGGCAGTGAGCGCCGCCTCGACCGAGGCCTTGATCGCCTCGAGGTTCTCCTCATTGGTGCAGCCGAGCGCGACGCGGACATGGTAGTCCCAACTCTTGGCGACGAAGCAGATGGCGTCCGACTTCGACTGGACCAGCGCGCCAAGCCCAGGATCGTTCGAGATCGACACTCCTGCCCGTTTGGTCATGCCAAAGGCAACGAACTTGGCATCGGCCGTGCGGCGCTCGGCAAAGAAGGCGGTGTCGGTTGGATTGGCGCCGGGGTAGCCGCCCTCGACGTAGTCGATGCCGAACTCGTCGAGCAGCTTGGCGATGGCGATCTTGTCCTCGACGGAGAAGTCGACACCCGGCGTCTGCTGACCATCGCGCAGCGTGGTGTCGAACAGATAAAGGCGCTCGCGAGCCATGGTCATTTCCCGGCAAACATGTCCGTTGCGCGGATCAGCCTGTCGAGGATGCCCGGCTCCGAATAGGCGTGGCCGGCGCCTTCGATCAGATGGAAATCCGCTTGCGGCCACGCCTTGTGCAGCGCCCAGGCGTAGCGCGCCGGGCACGGCATGTCGTAGCGGCCGTGAACGATGGTACCCGGGATATCCTTAAGCTTCCATGCATCGCGCAGCAGCTGTCCCTCTTCCAGCCAGCCGGCATGGACGAAATAGTGGTTCTCGATGCGGGCGAAAGCCAGGGCATAATCATCCTGGCCGAAGGGACCGCTGGTTTCCGGTTCCGGCAGCAGCGTGATCGTCTCGCCCTCCCACAGGCTCCAGGCGCGGGCGGCCTCGACCTGCGCCACAGGATCGCTGCCGACCAGCCGTTTGCGGTAGGCGGCCATCATGTCGCCGCGCTCGGCCTCCGGGATCGGCGCCAGAAACCGCTCCCACTTGTCGGGGAACATCTCCGACACGCCGAACTGGTAGTACCATTCGAGTTCGGCGCGGGTCAGCGTGTAGATGCCGCGCACGACCAGTTCGCTGACCCGCTCGGGGTGGGTCTCGGCATAGGCCAGCGCCAGCGTCGAACCCCACGAACCGCCGAACACCAGCCATTTGTCGAAGCCGCACATTTTTCGCAGGCGCTCGATGTCGGCGACCAGGTGCCAGGTGGTGTTGGCTTCAAGCGAGGCATTGGGCGTCGATTTTCCGCAGCCGCGCTGGTCGAACAGGATGACATCGTACAGCTTCGGATCGAACAGCCGCCGGTGCTTTGGCGAAATGGTGCCGCCCGGCCCGCCATGCAGGAAGACAGCCGGCTTGGCCCCTCTGGTGCCGGAGCGCTCCCAATAGACCTGATGGCCATCGCCAACGTCGAGCATGCCGGACTCGAAAGCCTCGATCTCGGGATAGAGGGTACGGAATTCGCTGCTCATAATTTCAGGCCCTGCTGCGGCCAGTTGGCCGTCTCGTGATCGGGATGCTGGAAGGAGATGATGGATTCCTGTCGCGCGTAGAAATCCGGGTCGTCATGGATCGGCGCGTCGAAGATCGTCTCGACCCAAGGCAGCCTGGCGGCGTAGTTAACCTGGATCTGCGGCGCCAGATCGGAACGGTCGTCGAAGGCGCCGATGGCGATCTCCAGCGCGCCGGGCTGGCGGTAGGTCAGCGGTGTGCCGCAGCGGGCGCAGAAGCCGCGATCGATGTTGACCGACGACTGAAAGTAACTCGGCTCCTCGCGCACCCATTCGACGCCGTCGCTCGGCACTGTCACCAGCGCGCCGAAAAACGACCCGAACTGTTTCTGGCACATGCGGCAATGACAAATGGACGGACGGCCGAGCGCCCCGTGGATGCGGAAGCGCACGGCGCCGCACTGGCAGCCGCCGGTACGAACGGTTTCGGTCATGATTTTTCCTCCGGCGGCCATTGTTCGGTGTCGTGGTCGGGATGTTGGTAGGAGACGAGATCGGCGAGATAGGAGGCCGACGAGACGTCGGCCATCGTTTCCTCACCTGGCAATTCGTGGACGTGATCCACGTACGGGAGCTTGGCTTCGACACCCCATTGGATGGTCGGGGCGATCTCCTCGGGGTGGTCGAATGTGGCGATGGCGAGGGCCACCCCGTCGGGCGCTTCGAAGGTCAGCGGCGTGCCGCATTCGGCGCAGAAACCGCGCAAAGCCGCGTTGGACGAGCGGAAGCGTTTGGGCTCACCGCGCGTCCAGTCCAGCCTTGCGCCGCGCACCGAGACCAGCGGCAGGTAGAAATTGCCGCTCGCCTTCTGGCACATGCGGCAATGGCATACGGAAGCATCACCGAGAGCTCCTTCGACGCGGAAGCGCACCGCGCCGCACTGGCAGCCGCCTGTATAGACCGGTCTGTTGTCGAGGCTCATCGCGCACTACTCCGGGGCATGGCAAACCGCCTCGACATTGTTGCCGTCGGGATCGAAAACAAAGGCGCCATAATAGTTCGGATGGTAGTGCGGGCGCAGGCCCGGCCCGCCATTGTCCTTGCCGCCGGCGGCAATCGCCGCGGCGTGAAAGGCATCGACCTCGGCGCGGCTGCGAGCGGTGAAGGCGACATGCTGATGATCCTTCGGCTTGTCCTTGCCGGCATGCAGCCAAAACACCGGCCGGTCGCGGCCGTAGCCGCCGACCTTGGCGCCGCCGGTATATTCCTGCGGCACCATGTAAAGCAGCGAGGCGCCGAGCGGCGCTATCGCCCTGTCGTAAAAAGCCTTCGACGCGTCGAAATCCGAAACGGTGATGCCGAGATGATCGATCATCTTTTTACCTCCCAGGTGGTGATGCGTTCGCCGGTGACGGGGTCCTTGCCGTCCTTCAACTGGATGCCTTGCGTCAGCAACTCGTCGCGGATGCGGTCGGCCTCGGCCCAGTTCTTGGCGGCGATCAGCGCGAGGCGTTTGGCGATCGCCTTGGCAATGGCGTCTTCATCCACCTTGGCTGTTGCGATGTCGAAGCCGAGGAACAGAAGCGATGCCTTCAGTGAAGCGGCAGCATCGTTGTCTTCGGCGGCTGCGTTGCCGCTACCTGCGTTGAAATCAACAGCATCACCAGCCAACTGCGTCAGCAACTGGAATGCGGCATAGGTGGCAAGGTCATCCGACAGCGCTTCGATCACATCCGCCGGCACCGGCTTTGCCGTCGGCGGCGCCAGATCGGCCGCCCGCTTCCATTTGCGCAGCGTATTCTCCGCCTCTTCCAGCTTGCGCACGGAAAAGTCGATCGGCTCGCGATAGTGCGTCATCAGCATCGCCAGCCTGAGCACCTCGCCCGGCCATTTGCGGCCGCCAAAGGTATCCGTCTCCAGCAATTCGGTGATCGAATAGAAATTGCCCAGGCTCTTGGACATCTTCTGGCCCTCGACCTGCAGGAAACCGTTGTGCATCCAAATCTTGGCCATCGTTTCGGTGCCGTGGGCGCAACGCGATTGCGCGATCTCGTTCTCGTGGTGCGGAAAGATCAGGTCGAGACCACCGCCATGGATATCGAACACCTCGCCGAGATAGGCGGCCGACATCGCCGAGCACTCGATGTGCCAGCCCGGCCGACCCCTGCCCCACGGGCTGTCCCAGCCCGGCTCCTCGGGCGAAGACAATTTCCACAGCACGAAATCCTGCGGGTTCTTCTTGTGCTCATCGACGGCGACGCGGGCGCCGGCCTGCTGCTCATCGAGATTGCGCTTCGACAACTGCCCATAATCCGGCATGGAAGCGGTGTCGAACAAGACTTCTCCAGCCGCGACATAGGCATGGCCGCGTTCGATCAAGCGTTGAATCAAGAAGATCATGTCGACCTTGCCGTCGGGCCTGGGCTCGACGAACTCGGTGGCGCGCGGCTCGACCGTCGGTTCCAGGCAACCGAGCGCCGCAACGTCCTTGTGGAACTGACCGGCGGTCTTTTCGGTGACCCGCCTGATCGCTTCGTTCAGCGACAGCTTGCCAGAGGCAATCTCGCCGCCGAAATCGCGCAGTGCGCGGGCGTTGATCTTGTCGTCGACGTCCGTAATGTTGCGCACGTAAGTGACGTGCGCTTGCCCGTAGAGATGGCGCAGCAAACGGAACAGCACGTCGAAGACGATCACCGGCCGCGCATTGCCGATATGGGCGAAGTCGTAGACCGTCGGGCCGCAGACATACATGCGCACGTTGCGCGGATCGATCGGGAAGAAATCGTCCTTGCTCCGCGTTAGCGTATTGTAGAGGCGCAGGCTCTTCGATGCGTCAGACATACGTGCGTTCCCGGTGCGTTACTTTGGCATGATCTTTTGGGATCGTGCTCTGGATGGAGTCGGTTACGCCGAGGCGCAAATCGGGGTCCAGCCTGCTGGCCGGGGCGTTTGTCCAATCTGGGAGGAGATGAGGCGAAAACGTCCAGGACCAGCGCGAGGCTAGCCGATAATGCAAATGCCACAAATGGCGAAAGACGTTTTCATGGCCGGCTTTATCGCCTTGCCCGGTGTTGCCGTCAAGTCGCTACCTTCGCCAAAAATATCGTTGGCTCACAGGAATTGAGCCACTGAAACATTTTATTAAACAGGTCGGCACTGTGATGAAACATTCGCCGGCTAGATCAGCAAGCGTCACGATTTGGTCGGATTCGGCCAGCAAACGCAGACACGAAGACGTTACCAGGGAAGAGAACAATGCCTAAGCAAGAATCCAACCGCGCCAAGCAACCGGCGCTCGCCAGCCACTACCGGGCGATCGGCCCGGCAGCAATCGTCGCAGCTCTTCTGCACACCGCGAAGAAGAAGAAGCCGGCGCAGAAGATCGTTTCGCCGCGCGCTGCCTGAGAATGCCGTCGGGAAGGTTGAGGCGCTCACGGCGCACCCAGCAATAGTAGCTTTTGCTAAAATAAATTCATCTGACTGTCGTTCGCGCCGGACTTCTGGCGCCTGACCTTCTTAGGCTCAGGCTCGACGACGCCCTTCTCCTGAATCTCCGGCCCGGTATTGGCGACCTTGTTGACGAGGTCGGAAACCGGGATCGCTTCGAAGAAATCGGGCTGGGCGGGTCTCAGCAGATGGGCCACATCGCGCGGCTCGAGCGTGCTGCAATCCAGCCAGCGCGCGAAATCTTCGGGATGGATCACCACCGGGATGCGGTCGTGGATATGGGCAGTATCGGCATTGGCGTGGGCGGTCAGAATGGCGCCGGTGTCCATTTCCGAGCCGCCCGGCTCGGCATAGGTCTCAATCAGCCCGGCGAAGGCGACAAGCCCGCCACGCCTTGGCCGCACCCAATAGGGCTGCCCTCTTCTGCCACCGGTTTGGTGCCATTCGTAGAATCCCGAAGCCGGTACCAGGGCGCGGCGATGGCGCATGGCAGCGCGAAACGACGCCTTTTCCGAAGCCCCCTCAGAACGCGCGTTGAACAGCAGCGGGAAGTTACGCGTATCCTTGACCCAGGCCGGGATCAGGCCCCAGCGCACCAGCATCGAGCGGCGGTCGGGCAGGTTCGAGCCCGGCGCCTGCGGCAATCCGGCGAGCGCCATCAGCACCGGCTGCGTCGGCGCGATGTTGTAGCGGGCCGGAAACTCCTCAAGTTCCGCCAGGCTGAGAAAGGCGGCGGTCTGGTCCGGAGTGGCGGTCAAGGCAAAGCGTCCGCACATGAATTCAGCTCTCGAATTGGTGGCATGTGAAAGTGGCCATGGAACCCGCCTTTCGCAACCGCTAAAGCTGTTCGCCGACGGCCGGTCCACAACGGGCTATGCCAATCGAGCGATCCGAAGCCCATGGAAGCACGCAAGATCATTCCGGCAGTCTCGGTCTGCGTCGTGCGCGAGAACACGGTGCTGCTGGTCAAGCGGGCCAGGCCGCCCTCGCAAGGCCTCCATGCCTTTCCCGGCGGCAAGGTCGAAGCCGGCGAGACGCTGGAACAGGCAGCACGGCGCGAATTGCTGGAAGAGACCGGATTGCAGGCGCGCAGCTATCGGCCGCTGCGGGAAATCCACATCGACGGCAGCGGCGACGGGCATCCGGTCGACTACTGGCTGACGGTGTTTGGGGCCGATTATGCTGGCGGCGAGGCGGTGGCCAGCGACGACGCCGAGACCGCGGCTTTCTATACGCTGGCCGAAATGACAGCGATGCCGCTCGCCGATGCGGTGTTTGAAATTGCGGACGATCTACTCGGTCCCAACAAAGACGGCGGGACCTGAGCCAGAGAATCGCCTTGCAGGCGACAAATTGTTTCAGCACAAGGACTCATGAGCCGCACGTCTTCGTTTCTCGCCGCATGCCTCGCCGTCAGTGTGGTTGTCGGTGCGCGCCCGGCGATTGCCGCCGAAGCACCGTTCGAGCCCGGGCTGATGCGGCTGGCGGAAGTGCTCGGCTCGCTGCATTTCCTGCGTAATCTGTGTGGCGAGAAGGGCGATCGGTGGCGAGCCGAGATGGAAAAACTGATCGCATCGGAAAATCCGAACCCGGAGCGGCGCGCCCGCTTCATCGCCAGCTTCAACCGCGGCTACCGGTCGTTCGGCGGTACTTATACGCAATGCACCGCCTCGGCGACGGAAGCCATCAGCCGCTACATGAAGGAAGGCGAGACGCTGTCTCGCGACATCGCTTCGCGCTACGGAAACTGACGACGGCAGCTGCCGTTCCGGCAAACCGGCATCAACCGCCGGCGCTGTGGGCGGCGGACGCGTTCGACACTTCTCCGCTTGCCTCGGGTGAGGTCTTGGTGCAAACCTGATGTTGCACTTTTGCAACTATGTTAACGAAACGTTAGCGCGCGAATGTGAAATTAACTCAAACTGAAGGTTTCCGTCCCCTTGGCCGGCCTAATCGGCTAAGTTTGAATCGGATCGGACGCAGGTTTGCTGGACGCGACGGAATTTGTAGAAGACGACCAAAAAAATGTCGTATTTACAAATACTTACTG
This sequence comes from Mesorhizobium sp. M0145, assembly GCF_040322355.1. Taxonomy (NCBI): domain Bacteria; kingdom Pseudomonadati; phylum Pseudomonadota; class Alphaproteobacteria; order Hyphomicrobiales; family Phyllobacteriaceae; genus Mesorhizobium; species Mesorhizobium sp. M0145. The sequence continues at coordinate 36,098 of NZ_JAMYTK010000029.1, read as the reverse complement.
CGCCTGCGTGTAAAAGGGACAACTCAAGCTTGATCCCTGTCCAACGGATCACCGCTTGAAAGGGTGGAAATCGCAATGGAACATGGCGTCAACGACATCGACGCGCTGGTCAGGGAAGAAAAGCGCCTGACCGCCGTGGAAAGCCACAGCGAAGCCTGGGCAGAAGGATTGTCGGCCGGGATCGAGCCGGAAATCATCGCCGAGGCAGCCCTCGAAACGGCATTCGGCGAAATGCTGCGCACCAATGGCGAGACCTCGGCGCTTGCCCTGCTCGATCGCATGCGTGAAAAGGTGATTGCCGGGGCCTTCGAGCCCGAAAGACTGCGGCACTGACCCCGGTTCTTTGACGACGGCGCGCCGCCGGACATCATGTCCGGGCACATGGATGGGCTGGAACCAGGGAGTAGCAGGCGGTGAATTTTTCGATATCAGGCAAGCCGCGCGGCCTGGTCCTCAGCATTTGGCTTACTGTTTCCTGCGCCACGATTCCCCTTGCACTGTTTCTTGCGAGCAGTCCCGCTCACGCCCTCAGCGAGATCAAGCGCGAAGACCTGCCTTCGCCGGTCACGCCGCCGCCCGACGGTGACATGTCGCCGCCTGGAAGTACCGTGCCGATGCCCGGCCCGCTCGGCACGACGCCACCACCGGCCAGCCAGCCGACGCCATCCGACGAGCCGGAACAAACCGAACCGAAAGGGCCGGCCAATGATGGCGGCGTGGCCAATCCGCATGTCGATCCCGACGCGCCTGTGCCCGAAGTCGTCTACGACCTCGCCAAGTTGCCGGAACCGGTCAGGCGCATGCACGATCTGATCGTCGAGGCGTGCAAAAGCGGCGACATCGAAAAGCTTCGGCCGCTGATCGGCACGGGAGACATGATGACCCAATTGTCGCTGGGCGACATGGAGGGCGACCCGATCGCCTTCCTGAAAGGCCTTTCCGGCGACACGGAAGGCCAGGAGATCCTCGCCATCCTGGAAGAGGTGCTCAATGCCGGTTTTGTCCATGTCGATGCCGGCACGCCGCAGGATCTCTATGTCTGGCCCTATTTCTTCGCCCTGCCACTGGACAAGCTCGATGCCAGGCAGCGGGTCGAGCTGTTCAAGATCGTCACCGCCAGCGACTATGACGATATGAAGCAGTTCGGTGCGTACATCTTCTACCGAGTCGGCATCACGCCGACCGGACAATGGACGTTCTTCGTCGCTGGGGATTGAGTGATTTAGCCTGGCCCCTATGGAGGCAGGGAGCTTAGCCCGCCAACGCCTCGGAAAACTCCACCGCCCTACCCTGGCCGTGCGCGACGATCTCGCCTTCCCACATCACGCGCCGGCCGCGAACGATGGTGCCGACCGGCCAGCCGGTCACCTGCCTGCCGTCATAAGGCGTCCAGCCGACCTTGGAGCCTTGCTGGGCGTTGGCGATGGTCTCGCGGCGCTTCAGATCGACGATGGTCAGATCGGCATCGTAGCCGGCGGCAATACGGCCTTTCCTGGCGATGCCGAAAATACGCTGCGGGCCGTGGCTGGTCAGGTCGACAAAGCGCTGCAACGTCAGCCGGCCGGCGTTGACATGATCCAACATGATCGGCACCAAAGTCTGCACCCCGGTCATGCCGGACGGCGACGCCGGATAAGGCTTTGCCTTCTCGGCCAGCGTGTGCGGCGCATGGTCGGAGCCGAGCACATCAACGATGCCTTGCGCAACGCCGTACCAGACCCCGTCGCGATGGCGCGTGGCGCGCACCGGCGGGTTCATCTGGATCAGGGTGCCCAACTGCGCATAATCATCGGCGCTCAGCGTCAGATGATGCGGCGTCGCCTCGCAGGTCGCGACATCCTTGTGCTGTTCGAGGAAGCCTATCTCCTCGGCGGTCGAGATGTGCAGCACATGGATCCGGGCGCGGACCTGGCGCGCGATTCGCACAAGGCGCTCGGTGCAGCGCAACGCAGCGATCTCGTCGCGCCACACCGGATGTGAGGACGGATCGCCCGCGATGCGCTCGCCAAGCCGCTCGCGCAGCCGGAACTCGTCCTCGGAGTGAAAGGCGGCGCGGCGGCGTGTGTTCCTCAGGATCGAGGCAACGCCTTCGTCGTCCTCGACCAGCAGGTCGCCGGTGGACGAGCCCATGAAAACTTTTATGCCGGCCGCACCTGGCAGCCGCTCGAGATCGCCAGCGTCTTTTGCATTGTCGCGGGTCCCGCCGACCCAGAAGGCAAAGTCGCAATGCATGCGGCCGGTGGCACGCCGCACCTTGTCGGCAAGGGTTGCCTCACTGGTGGTCAGCGGATTGGTGTTCGGCATCTCGAAGACGGCGGTGACGCCGCCGAGCACCGCTGCCCGCGAGCCCGTCTCCAGATCTTCCTTGTGCTCCAGGCCCGGCTCGCGGAAATGCACCTGGCTGTCGACGACGCCCGGCAGGATGTGCAGCCCACGGCAGTCGATCGTCTCACCGGCCGACGCCTCGCGGAGGTCGCTGATGGCAGCGATGCGCCCACCATTGATGCCGACGTCGCGAAAACCCTGGCCGTCGTGATTGACCACGGTGCCGCCTGTCAGGATGAGATCGTAGATGGGGGCCATACGGATCCGGTCTCTTGCGGGGGAAGTGCCAGCGGCTTACGTAATGACCAATAGTTTTGCAAGATCAGGCTCGTTTTCCCACCATGCCCTTTGCCTCGCTCAGAGATCGCGCACTCGTTTCCGTGTCCGGGCCGGATGCCGAGCACTTTTTACAGAACATCCTGACCACCGACCTCGACGTGCTCGGCAGCAGCGAAGCAAAGCCCGGTGCGCTGCTAACGCCGCAAGGCAAGATCCTTTTCGACTTCCTGATCTCGCGCGCCGGCGAAAATGCTTTCCGACTTGAATGCCGTACCGAGACCGCCGATGATTTCATGCGACGGCTGACGCTCTACAAATTGCGCGCCAAAGTCGAAATTGCCAAGCTGGATCAGCCGGTTGTGGCCGTCGCATGGGGAAGCGATTCAACCATTTCGCAATTTGAATCAGCACCGTTTGCTGATGCGCGGTTTGTCGATACTGCCGTCAAGCGCTTCTATGATGACACCGCAGATGGCGGCGACCTTGCCGCATGGCAAGCCTTTCGCATCGCCCATGGCATTGCCGAAAGCGGTGCGGACTACCAACTCGGCGACGCTTTTCCGCATGACGTGCTGCTCGACGAGATCGGCGGTGTCGGCTTCAAGAAAGGCTGCTACGTCGGCCAGGAGGTCGTCTCGCGCATGCAGCATCGCGGCACTGCCAGGCGTCGGGTGTTGATTGTCTCGGCCGAACGCACCCTGCCCACTTCGCGCGCAGAGTTGACCGTGGAGGGGCGACCGGTCGGCACGCTTGGCTCGACCGCGGCCAGGACAGGCCTTGCCATTGCCCGCATCGACCGGGTCAAGGCAGCGCTCGACGCCGGCCTGCCGGTCCTGGCGGAGGATGTCGCCGTGTCGCTCGCTATCCCGTCCTGGGCGAAATTCAGCTTTCCGCAGGAAGCCATCGGCGCGGAGGACGCCTGATGGCTGCAGATCGCGCCGGGGCGCCGCCGCGCGCCTGGCAGCGCATGCTGTCCGGCCGACGGCTCGATCTGCTCGATCCCTCGCCGCTCGACATCGAGATCTCCGATATTGCCCATGGCCTTGCCCGCGTCGCACGCTGGAACGGCCAGACCAGAGGCGATCACGCCTTTTCGGTCGCCCAGCATTCGCTGCTGGTCGAAACGCTTGTCGGCGAGCTGATGCCGGATGCCGACGCCGACGCGCGGTTGGCGGCGCTGCTGCACGACGCGCCGGAATATGTCATCGGCGACATGATCTCGCCGTTCAAATCCGTGATGGGCGGCAGCTACAGGGATTGCGAGATCAGGCTGCAGCGCGCCATCCATCTGCGCTTTTCACTGCCGGCCGAACTCGACGCGGGACTGCGCAAGGAGATCAAGCGAGCGGATCAGATCGCCGCTTATTTCGAAGCAACGCTGCTTGCGGGTTTTTCGACGGCAGAGGCGACGGAGTTCTTCGGCAGGCCGCGCGGCTTCAATGCCGAGCGCTTCGACGTCACGCCGCGCTCGGTGACTTGGGCGCAGAATGCCTTTCTCAAACGCTTTGCGGCGATCGAAAAGTCTCGACGCCAGACTGCCGTTCCAGCCGGCTGAAAACGGTAAATTAACCGGCAGGGACAACAGTGCCATGGTTAACCATGGTCCATAGGCTTGCCTCATGCCCGTTGCCGGTATCAAGGCTGGTTCGTCCGTCCGCCGACGGAGGGCCAAAGGCGTTGGTCAGCCGCAACCTATTGAAGACGAGCTGCGCGAACAGAACGAGCGTTTTTCGGCAGCGGTCGAGAACATGTCGCATGGCCTGTGCATGTTCGATGCCGATGAACGGATGATCATCTGCAACAGGAACTACATCAGCATCTTTCGCCTCGACGCCGAAGTGGTGCGGCCCGGCATCCGGTTTTTCGACATCCTCCAGCACAGCGTGGATATCGGCATCGCCTCGCAAAGCGCTGAGCAACTCTATGCCATCCGCAAGCCCTATATCGACCAGGCAAAACCTTCCACCTATGAGGAAACGCTTGCAGACGGGCGTATCGTCAACATTTCGCACCGGCCGCTGGCGTCAGGCGGTTGGGTATCGATCTACGAGGACATCACCGAGCAACGGCGCGCCGAGCAGGAGTTGAAGGAGCAGCACCGCCGTTTCGACGCGGCACTTGCCAACATGTCGCAAGGCCTTTTGATGTACGATGCGGATGGCAAGCTGATCGTGCGCAACGAACGTTTCCTGGAACTTTATCATGTCAGGCCGGCCGACTTCCCGCTTGGCATGAGTCACCATGATGCGTTCAAGCGGCTGCTGGAACTGGGCATTTATACAAAGCTCGACCCCGACAACGAAATCTCGCAAATCGAAGCCTGCCTGCGGGCGGGGAAAACACACGTAACGCATCGCCATCTCGCTGACGGCAGAACGCTGCTGGTTGCGCGCCGGCCGATGAGCGGCGGCGGCTGGGTCGCGACGTTCGACGACGTCACCGAGCGCAGGCGCGTGGAAGAGCGCATGACCCATCTTGCGCACCACGACACACTGACCAACCTGCCCAATCGCTCGATGCTTCGCGAACGGCTCGACCAAGCCCTGAGTGAGACGAGAGACGGATCGCTGGCGATATTCTCGCTCGACCTCGATCACTTCAAGGCGGTCAACGACACTTGGGGCCATCCTTCCGGCGACTGGCTGCTGAAATGCGTGGCCGAACGGCTGCAACGGTGCCTGCGCAATGAAACGGACGTTGTCTCCCGCTTCGGCGGCGACGAATTCGTCATCATCCAGTTCAATCTCAAAAGCCCGGGCGACGCGGAAAAGCTGGCCAAACGCATCGTCGAGATCATCGGAAAGCCGTTTCGCGACAAAAGACACGACATGCGTGTCGGCATCAGTCTCGGCATCGCGCTGTTTCCGAATGACGGCAAGGACGCCGACACTTTGCTGAAAAATGCCGATATGGCGCTCTATCGGGCAAAGAGCGAAGGGCGCAACCTGTACCGCTTCTTCGAACCAGCCATGGACGCGATGGTGCGGGCACGCCGGGCGCTCGAAATCGATCTCAGGGCAGCGCTGTCGCGCCGGGAATTCGAGCTGGATTTCCAGCCGATCATGAACATCGCCTCCGGCGAAATCGTCGGTGCCGAAGCCTTGATGCGCTGGCGTTCGCCGGTGCGCGGCCTGGTACGGCCGGACGACTTCATTCCGGCCGCCGAGGAGACCGGGCTGATCGTGCCGCTTGGAGAATGGGCGCTGCGAAAAGCCTGCACGACCGCGGCAGGCTGGGCGGCTTGGCGCATCGCAGTCAATGTCTCCGCCGTGCAGATCAAAAGCGGTACCTTTGCCCGCAGCGTTATCTCGGCACTGGCGTTCTCGGGCGTGCCGGCCAACCGGCTTGAACTGGAAATCACCGAAACCGTGCTGATGGACGAGAGCGATCTGGTGCTCAAGACACTCAGGCAGCTACGCGATCTGGGCGTCCGCATCGCGCTGGACGATTTCGGCACCGGCTATTCGTCGCTGGGCTACCTCAGGCGCTTTCCCGTCGACAAGATCAAGATCGATCGCTCTTTCACCCGTGACATCGACAGTCGCGATACCGCGGCGATCGTGCGCACCATCATCGGGCTTGGCGCACAGCTGGGCATCACCGTCACCGCCGAAGGTGTCGAGACCGAAGCGCAGCTTGAATTCCTGCAAAAGGAGGGTTGTGTCGAGGCCCAGGGCTATTTGATCGGGGTGCCGTCAAAGGCGTCGGACATTAATCGGCTGCTGAAGTCGAGCGCGACGATCCGGCAGTCCGGCTAAGTGCGACAGTCTCGCGGAAGCGCGGGCAACCGCCTTAGATCTCCTTGAGATGACGCTCGATCCGCGTGTTAATTCCTTGATAGGAGAAGGCGGCATTCAGGTGTGGCGAACCAGGAGGTTCCCAACGGGTCAGAGATGTCCGCTCAATGCCTCCACCATATCCTTGTTCGTCGCCACGGGAACGATCTCGAATTCGACCAGATCCGCCCATTCGATGACCCACCGCTGCAGGAGCGTGACGTCATCGGCCTCCACCAGCAGGAAGCAGCGGCTCATATCCGCTGCGATCCAGCTGTGGTGCACGAGAAGCGCGTCCGGCTTCAGGCGGCCCTGGTCGCGGAAACGGCGGTAGATCTCCTTGCGGTCGCAGCCGCGAAAATCCTCGGTTACGAAGAACAGCATCTTTTTCCCCTCAGTTCGGATATTATCGCCCCGGCCGGTCCAGCCGCTCCAGGAACCACTGCGTCAGCCGCACCCAGACCTCGTCTTTTTCGCCGGAGTCTTCCCAGCCGTGGTCGAGGTTGGGGTTGTCGTTGACCTCGATGACGAAGACGCCGTCCCTGGTTTCCTTGAGGTCGACGCCGTAGAGGCCGTCGCCAATGCAGCGCGCCGCGCTCACCGCCGTCTCGACGACATGGGCCGGTGCTTCCTTCAGGGTGAAGGTCTTGATGCCGCCCTGGTCGGGTTTGCCGTTGGCCTTATGATTGACGATCTGCCAATGTTTCTTGGCCATCAGATAATGGACGGCGAACAAGGGCTGGCCGCCGAGGACACCGACACGCCAGTCATATTCCGTCGGAATGAATTTTTGCGCGATCAGGAGGTCGGAATCCTCCAGCCATTCGGTTGCGAGCGTCTTCAACTCTTCAAAGGTGCCGCATTTCTTGACGCCGCGCGAAAACGAGGAGTCCGGGATCTTCAGCACCAGCGGGAAGCCCAGCGTCTGTGCCGCAACTTCCAGGTCCGAGGTGCCGGCAATCATCACCGTCGGCGGCACCGGTACCTTGTTGTAGGTCATCAGCTCGTTGAGATAGACCTTGTTGGTGCAGCGGATCATCGACAGCGGATCGTCGATGACCGGCATGCCTTCCTGCTGGGCGCGGCGGGCAAAGCGGTAGGTGTGGTTGGAGATCGAAGTGGTCTCGCGGATGAACAGCGCGTCGTAGTTGGCGAGCTTGGCCAGATCCCGCTTGGTGATCGGCTCGATTTCGACGCCCATCTTTTCAGCGATCTTGGCCCAGTGGCGCAGCGACGAAATCTCCGACGGCGGCAGTTCCTCATGCGGATCGACCAGCGTTGCGAAAGTGTAGCGCGCCGGCGTGCGGCCCTTGGTGTCGCGCCACTCGCGGTTGGTGTAGGTCTCCAGGCACTGGAGAAAGTGCGTTTCCTCGTCCTCGGTCATCCTGGCCAGGGGATGGAAGCCAATCTTGCGGATCGAGGCCCATTCGGCGCTGTCCCTGATGTGGAGCTCGAGAGCCGGGGCACGGAACCAGTCGAACAGAAGTTTTGCGAAGCGGTCCCAGATCCTGGATGGTCCGATGCCGAAGAAGATGCAGACCTTCTGCGGAAAAGCGCCACCCAGGTCCTTGCGGCACTTGTTGAGTGCGAGTTCGAGTTCCGGCAACGCGTGCTCATAGAGCTTGCGTTCTGACAGGTCGATCATCGTTTCGACCGTCGGGATGACCTTATGGCCGCGCGAACCGGCAAGCAGCGACGCGTAATAGCCGCGGCTCTGGTAGCCATAATTGTTCGACAGGTTGATGACCTTCGGCCGCTGACCGCGAAACAGTGCCGGATGGGCAAGGTAGTCGCGATTGGTGATGATCTTGTGCGGCGTCGCCACCTGGTCGAGATCGTTCTGCCGGCCGGTAAGGATGACCCAGGTCATTGGCTGTCGCGCTTTCCGAGAGTGATGGCGGCGCGCAATCCGTCGCGGCCGAATTGCGCCATGTTCATGAAGATGCCGTAAGGCACGGGAATGTTGGCAGCATCGAGGATCGTCTCCTGCCGCTCGACCTCGACCCAAGGGTCGTGGATCAGGATATGATCGCCGTCGTCACCGATGGCCAATACCCAGTGCGGAACCTTCTTGCCGAACATCAGGAAGCCGCTGATCAGGACCAGCACCAGTTTTCCCTCTGCGATCGCGGTGCGAATGTCGTCAAGCCCGAATGAACGGTAATTCACCGGGATACCGTAAAGTTCCGCGCGGCGGCGAAAGTCGACCTGCGCCAGCTCCATGACCCGGCGCTTGTCCTCGCTGCGCACCGACTGCAGGAACAGCGCGCCGTAGAAGGAGACATAGATCTCAGCAGCAAGCCCGCTCTCATAACCGGCGACGGCCAGCCCGAACGGTTCGCAGCCGCCCGGCCCCGACATCATGAAAACGGTCGTCGCCTCACGCCACAGCCGGATTTCCATCACCGGGTCCGGCACGAAGCCGGGGCCGAAGTAAGCCATCGCCATCATCAGGCAGCATGGTCCGCAGGTGAATTCGCAAGTCTGCTGATAAAACGGCACTTCGGTGGCGACCGGAATGTCGCCGCGCAAGGTCTTTTCATAGCGCAGCGCCGTGGCGCCATCCTCGTAGTAGTCCGGTTCACGACCGATCTTGCGGTAGCCGCTCTGCTCGTAGATCTGGATGGCGCGCGGGTTGTCCTCGCGGACTTCCAAACGAAGCATCATGCGGCCATGCTCGAAAGCGGCGGCTTCAGCCTCTTCCAGCAGCAGGCGGCCAACGCCACGGCCGCCGAAAAATGGACCGACGGCGATCGAATAGAGTCGTGCGACGCCGCTGCCCTTGCGAAACAGCACGACCGCATAGCCGGCGACGTGGCCATCGTTCTCGCCAACCAGCAGTTCGGCGGTGTCGCGTTCGATCAGTTGGCGAAAGGAGCGGCGAGAAATGCGGTCGCTCGAGAAAACAGCTTTTTCGATGGCGGCGAGGTCATCGACGTCGGACGCGCGGGCCTTGCGAATCTCGGCAGGCATGCGGGCTCAGAAAACCTCGATTGGGTTGTGGAAACGGCCCTAGTCTAAACATCGGTCACACCAGCCGAAGCGCCAGCATTCAGCAAGCGCTATCGCACCTCGATTAGGGCCGAATTGTGACAGTTTTCAAGGCAGGCAGGTCGCGCAAAGGCTTTGAAACGACCTTCGTGTTTCGGCATCGGCGCGGCTCCGGAAAAACGAGATCCTGCTCAGCTTTTCAAGCCCGCCAGAAGCTGGCCATAGGCGCTCTTGGCCACCGCGGCTAGCTGCTCGCGCGGCAGCGATCCGACGACGGCACAGCCATAACCCTTGTCCAGCCAGTAGACGGCCTCAGGACCATTTTCCTCCGACCCATAAGTGCCCTTGGCCTTGGCCGCCGATTCGGCGATTACGAAGAGCGATATGCGCTCGCCCTTGTCGTCCTCGTAAAGCAGCATCGCGGCCTTGCCCTGGCCGGCAGGCAGCAGCCGGCCACCGACCAGTTGGAATCCCTGCGCCGCCAGATCTGGCGCGACGAGCTTCAAACCTACCTGGTTAGACAGCCAGTTCTGCAAATGATCCTTGTCGCTTGCCGGCACTTCCACAGCATGCCGCTTTTCAGCGGCATAGATGACGTGGGCGGCAATCGCCTCTTCGGCAAGCTGGTCCTCGGCCGTATTTTCCAGGCCGAGGCCGCCGATGCCGGCAAGATAGCCGCCAGCACCGCCAATCACCAGGATGGCGGCAGCGGCGGCCGCAAGCCACCAACGCGAGCGCGACGGCGACGCTCTGACCGCTGGCGCCTCGCCGAGCACCACTTTATTCAGCCGCACCGGGACGGGTTCGTCCAGCACGCCGTTAAAGGCCGCGCGCAATGCTGCCCGGTCGGCGGCGTAGCGTGCGCTCTTGGCCTTCATCTCGGCATTGGCGTCGAGCCATGCCTCATAGGCCGTCCGCTCGTCGCCCGGCAACTCGCCATCGAGCGCCATGTGAATGTCGCGTTCGGAGAAATCGCGCCGGCTCATTTCTCGACGATCCTTATCGATCGGCGGCGCGCGGTATCATCCAGCAGCGCGCGCAGTTCCTCACGCCCGCGCGCGATGCGCGACATCAAAGTGCCGGCGGGGACTCCAAGGATGTTGGCGGCTTCGGCATAGGAAAACCCTTCGATGGCGACCATCACAAGGGCCGCGCGCCGGTCTGGGCTGATCGCCTGCAGAGCCTCGACGATCTCGCGCGAGGCGATGCTCTCGACCTGCTCGGCGGGTGCTGCCTGCGCCTCGCTCGCCTCGAGCGGCAGCATCGCTGCCTCGCCGCGCCGGTTCACCTTGCGCATCTGGTCGATGAACAAATGATGCATGATCGTAAACAGCCACCTCCTGGGGCTTTCTCCTGTCTGCCAGTTGTCGAGCCGCACAAGTGCCCGCTCGAGACAATCCTGGACGAGATCGTCGGCGGAATCGCGGTCGCGCAACAGCGAGCGTGCATAGCGGCGCAGACGCGGTATTTCACCAAGGATTGCTGCCTTCTTTTCGTCCATGACCGCTGGTTCTGGAGCCCTGTCCGTGGTGATTGAACGCGCCTTCGCGGCGCGGCGCAAGCGGCCAGCGCGAAGCGGTCCGCCGCCCCGGTCACCCAAGCATCTGAATAACGCTGCCAGCGGCAGGTTTATTCCCGGCAGGATTGAGAGGCAAACAGAGTCCCTCCCATCGCGAGCGACGCGACAAAGACCCGATATCCCGCCTTGGCACGTGCCGGAAGGCGCAGCGATCCAGAATCGAGCCCTTGTGCTTCGATAACCCTTCGCCGCCATCAGGCTGGGTAGAGGACTTGCACCTCCGAGCTGGTCGATCATGCTCGGCACACACAAAAAACCCGCCTCGGCGGGCGGGTCGTTGGAGCCAATTGGCACCATAGCGAAATTAGTACCATAGCTGCCGGCACAAAGCAAGAACAAAATACGTTGCGACCGGCAAAAAATGCGAATTCGCTTCGCCCTGTTCGCCTTTGAGGCCGCGTTCCTTCGCGCCCCCCTCTGCCCTGCCGGGCATCTCCGCCACAAGTGGGAGATTGGCAGCTTCGGCGACAGCGCCTTTTCTGCATCCTTGGAAAATTGAGGAAGGCCGTGACTCCAGCGATCTCCCCTGATCCCTTAGGCCTCCCTCGCCGCTCTTGTCAGCAGCCGCTGATAAAACAAGCCGATGCCGATGAGCACCGCGCCGAGGCCGATGAAGGACAGCGCCCGCAACACGCCTTCCAGCTCAGACATGTCGAAGACGAAGACCTTGAGCACGGCGACCGAGATCAGCGCCGCCGACGCAATGCGCAGCACCTGCGACCTCAGCCAGACACCGGCGGTGAGCAGCACCACGCCGATGACCAGCCAGAGCGCCGAATAGGTATAGGTCTCGAGCTGGCCGAGGCCGCTCCACAGGCCGATGAACTCACCCTTGAACAGCCTCCTGACCGACAGCGTCGCATAGGCGAAGGCGAGCACCGCCGCCATAACCGCCAGCATGGCCGCATACCATTTCGGCCGCTTGTCGCGGGCATAGAGCGCCAGTGCGCCTGTCGCGACTGCCGGCAAGAGGTAGGCGAGCAACAGAAGGTTGAACACCGGAATGCTGCCGGTCGATTCATCCGTCAGCAACGGGTTCAGCGCCAAAAAATGCTGGAGGACGATGAACGCGACCGAGACCACGCCCGCTGCAATCGAGCCGTAGCGCAGCACCGAACTTGGCGAGCGCATGTCGATGGCGACCAGGATGGCACCGCCACCGATCGCGATCAGCGTGTAGATCGCCTGTTCGGCAAGCGTCGCAGCAGCGGTATCGATGACGCCGCCATGCATGGCATGGCGCACCAGCATGGCGACGGTGAGCAGGGCGAACAGCGCGGCGCCGGCCTCCATTGCGAGGCGCGGTCGGCCGTTGGTGGTTCGGGCAAGCTGCCAGGCGGCAAAACCGAAAGCGAGCGCCGGCACGCCATATCCAAGCAGCAGCCAGTTGAACACCGGCGTCTTCGACAGGAACTCGGCACCGACGATGGTCGGGTCGAAGGCAGCGCGGCCGAGCACTGCAATCACCGCACCAACGGAAATCCAGCCAAGCACCGGATAACTGCGCCAGCGCGTCGCCAGCGCCGGCACGACGGCGGCTGCTCCGAGCAGGATGGTTGTCCAGCCGGAACCAAAGGCCATGTGCAGCATCAGCAGGCCGGCAATCGCCGCCCCGCCGAGCGCGAAGGAGACAGCAGCGCCGCCGGTTAGCGGCGGCGCTTCGCCGCGCGCTATCCATTCGCCGCCGGCGACGAAGACGCCGACCAAAACGGCTGCGACCCCCGCATAAGCAAGGTCACGGTCGAGATTGCCGAAGGCAGACCAGAGCGCCAGCAGGATGACCAGCGGCGCGACAGCGCTCCAGCCCGCCCATGCGGCGGCGCGCAGCCAGCCAGCGGACGCAAAACGGCGCGCCGCCCAAAAGCCGGCGCCGATGAAGACCAGGCCGAGCGCGATGCCGACCCTGAGCATCAAGGCATCGGACCCCACAACCGGCATGCCGTCGACGCCGAGAGCGCCACCCGAAAAATCGGAAGCGATCGTGGTCGGCGGAATGATGCCGAGATAGACCAGTACCGTCGCCAGCCCGGCGGCGTGCAGCAGTGCAAGCGCCCGCGGCCGGTAGAGCGCCACCGCCACCAGGGCTGCGACAAGGGCGGCCCCCGGCAATGCACCGCGGATGGCGGCGAAGGCCGGATCGACAAACAGGGCCAGCGCCGAAAGGCCGACGAAGAAGCCCGGCGCGATCGACGGCCAGTCGAAGCCGCTGCCGGCGACCGCTTCGTCGCGGCGGCCAAGCCAGACGAAGGCGAGCACGGCCAGTGTCACCCCGTCGATAAAGAGGATGACGGCAAGGTTCGCCCCCGGCGCGTCGGTCATGTAGAAGATGGTCCAGATGCCCGTGGCGACGAAGGCTGCGGCCATCAAAAGCCTCCAGTCGCGGATGCGGGCAATGACGCAGGTGGCGGCGAGCACGATCGCCAGATAGCCGAACAGCGCCCACGGATTGGGCGCCTGCGAGGCGACCAGCAGCGGCGTCACCATGGCACCGAGCAGGCCGACGCCGGCCAGCGCCTGACCGTGGACCAGGCTTGCCGCGATCGTCGCCACCCCGATGGCGCCGAGCAGCGTGAAAGCGAGCGTCGGGCCGATGAAGCCGTAAACGCTGTACGCGGCGTAGACGGTACCGAACAGGATGAAAGCGCCGGCCGCCGTCAGGATCGCCGGGATATAGGCACCGGCGGCACCTTGCACCGGCACCCTGAAGCCGGTGCGCCGGATGAACTCGCCGCCGGCGACCAGCACCAGCCCGAGTGCCGCCGCCATGACAAGCCGCACGCGTGGCCCGAAAATGCCGGCCTCGATGGTGTAGCGGATCAGAAACAAGCCACCCAGCGCCAGCGCGATGCCGCCGACCCAGACCGCCCAGCGGGTACCGAGCGCCGTTTCGACGTCGGACTGGCGAGCTGCCTTCGCCGCTGCCGCCGGTTGCGCCGACTCCGGCGCGGACGGCGCCGTTGTATCGGCATCGGCCTCTGAAGCTGACACGACCGCTGCGGTCCGTGGCGATACGGCCATGTCGGCTGCGGCCGCAAGCGGGATTGCGGCATCCGCCGGTTTGCTGTCGTTTGCAGCCGGTTCCTTGGCTTGCGGCGGCAGCGCAGGCGTGCCCGAAAGCACAAGGCTGCGCAAGGCGCCAAGCTCGCGCTCGATCAGGCCGATGCGGCTCTGCTGGCGTGAAATGATGACGAACAGCACGATGATGGCGACGAGGCCAATCAGGCTTTCAAACATGGCGGTTCCCCCAAACCAGGCCAGTTGTCACTGACATTCAATGTTCAGTGACATTCAAATGCGGCGGCCAAACGGCCGGTCCATTCAACGTGCCGCCAGATTGGCCGGAAAGATCGAGCATGTTTCGGTGGCGAAAGCCAGCAGCTTTGCCGTTGGCGTCGTTCAGCGCCGCTTCCGAAACCGTCAGCGTGCGGCCCTTGTGCCACGGCCGAGCGGCGAAACGTTGCCGGGATAAGGTTCAACGTCGCTCATCTGGTGGTCTCCCCGGCGGTTTCTGCGGCGCTCGCCTTGCCGGATCCATGGCCGGGCGCATAATGCCTGCGCAAGGCGGCGAGAAACCCGGCGCGGGCGCCGGGAGGCTCGATGCCGCGCGGTTCGTAGACATGGCGGGTCAAAAAGAAGCCGGTCAGCCGGAAGGCGTCCTCGATCGCCGCCGGATCGGCGCGCAGCCCGGAGCCGCGCTGCAGGAAGGCAGGCAGCGCCAGCAGCTTGTCGCGCCACGGCGCGCCCGCCGCCCGCGACACGGCGCGGCCGGATTTCGGCGAGACATAGGCAAGGTCCTGCCTGGTGCCGGTCGCCGCACACTGGCTGAGATCGAGGCCGAAACCGAGTTCGTCGAGTACCAGCAGCTCGAAGCGGGCCACCAGCTCGCCGGCGGCATCGGCATCGTCGAGATGAGCGATCATCACCGCAAGCGTCTCGTAAAGGCCGCCATGGGCGTCACGCTCAGGCAGAAGACGCAAATGCGCGGCCATCGTCTGCAGGCCGTAGACGGCAACGGCGCTGTCCATCAGCCGGGCGGCGTTCATCTCGATAGCCTCGACTTGGAAGGTGCCGAGATGCTCGTCGAGCCGCGCCCGCCACAACAGGTCGACGCGATTGCCGGGCTGCAAGACAGGCTGCTGTTTGCGCGAACGGCCGCCGCGCACGAGACCGAGATGGCGGCCATGCGCGCACGTCATCACCTCGAGAATGGCGCTGGTTTCGCCATGCTTGCGGGTGCCGAGAATGATTCCCTCGTCGCGCCATTCCATGACGAGAGCTTGTCACCGGTTGGATGGCGAAATCAAGATGTGCGACGTATCCGCCGCCAAACCAAAACGGCCCGTAGCGTATCGCTATGGGCCGTTTTTTGCGAGATCGTCGTTTGATCAGAACGAGCGCTGGAAGCGGAAGATGCCGCCGATTGTGTCGGCATCGTCGGCATCGAAATTGTCGTAATAATCGACTTCGGCGGTGATCGTGTAACCAGGAACGATGGTGTAGGCGACGTTGGCCGCAACGGCGAAGTCTTGGTCGTCGGTATAGGAGACCTGGGCGTTCAAAGACGTCTTCTTGTTGACGGCATAGCTGCCGCCGCCCCAGACGGCAAAGTTGCCAGTCCACGGCTTGTAGAAGTTCTTCGCGACGTTGTCGTCGCTGCCGTAGCCCGCCATCACGAACAGGGTCAGGTCAGTAATCGGCTTGACGTCGAGGCGAGCTTTGCCGGCCCATTCTTCCGACGCACTGTTATAGGCGCCGACCGCGGTGATCGCACCCCAGTCACCCTTGTATTTCACGCCGCCGACGACAAACGGAACATAGCTGTCGATCGACTGACTAGCGCCGGAGCCCGTTTCGACCGAGGCGACTGCCGTAAAGCCATTACCGCCGTCGAAGTAATAACTGATCAGGTTGGTGTCCTTGGTGCCGTAAGGAATGATAGTGTCCTGGACGACGTTGCCGGCGTAGCCAATGAACGAATCATAGACAGTTTCATCCTTACCGACGCGGAAACCTCCAAGCTGGATCCAGGCGAAGTTCAGGGTAACCGCCTTGTTGTCCTGCACGCTGAAATCAACACCGCTCACGGTGTGTTTGGTGTTGCCGAAGTTGAAACGGGTCTCGGTATAGGTCTTCAACGTGCCGAGCTCGGTCTCCTGGCCGGTCCACGTCTTCAGATTGAAGCGGGCATTCTTGTTCCAGGTCTGCTGCTCGTCACCGTCCAAAAGGTCATGTGTCGTCGCGCCATCGAAAACGCGGCCGGCGTCGCCGAAGCTGGCGTCATAGCGGACATAGCCGCCGATGCGCAGGCAGGTCTCGGTGCCGGGAATGTAGAAGTAGCCGGGGCCGTAGACGTCGCAAATCTTGACGTATTCGGCGGGTTCCGGCTCGGCGACCACAACAGCGTCGGCGGCGCGCGCACCGGAGACCGCGACGAATGCCGCGGCTGAGCCGAGAAGAAGGCTCTTGATATTCATTTTCTGACCTCTCCAGTCAAAGTTAAAAATGGCTTTGGATTCATGGGTTGAACGGCTCAACGCCTCACCCACGTCGAAAAAGGCGCGCACCGCACCCCCTCTTCAGGCGGCGAACATACTCATCCGCATTCCAGTCTCAATGACGATTCCAAAAATAATCAATGTTTATATAACAGAATAAATTCATGTTGCACAAATATCACTTTATATTTTCTTCACAATTTGCCCCCGGCACAAACGAGACACTGTCACAATTGTACAAAAATATACTTATGCCATTAGCCGGCAAACCGATACGAGTCCGACATACATTCCTTCTACGTGTTCTTTTTTTGGAATAGACTTCTAACGTTGGCAGCGAGATCAAGGCGACTTCGCCATCGCTGCGTTCTGTGCGGCAAGAACGACTTCTGCCACCAGATCCCGTTTGAGCATTTCAATGGGAATACGTCCGGCGAGGCCGGGCGCGGGGCCGATCAGCCACGACCAGGCATGCCGTGGATCGGGCATCGCGGATAACACTTCCTTGATACCCGGCGCCGGCCTGCCGTCGATGAACTGGGCCAGGGGAAATACATGTTTGCGGCCACCGGTGCGCAACGCAACGACGGTGCCGCTCCGCTGCCAGCGATGCAGGGTCGAGCGCGATATGCCGAGATTTTGCTGCAGGAACGTCGACCCGGCGACCCGACCGGCCCAGTCCTCGAGCCTCATCGAGTCGAGGTCGCCCGTTCCGGCCAGGTGTTGGATGTCTGCCCCTTGGCCTTCGTGCGCCGTCGACAGATGCGTCCGGGCACGGCGTTCCGCAGCTTCGGCTGCCAATATCCGCACGAAACGCGACGCCATGCCGGGTAATCTTTCCTGCATGGTGTCGATCGCACTGATGTCGGTCGGCGCAAGCAAAGCGACGGCGGCGGCAACGGCGCCGGCGACCCTGCCCGCTGCAACGACCGCATCGCTGTTCGTAACCTTGCCTTGCCGCGCCAGCACGCGCTCGATCTCAACAGCGACGGCGTTTGCAAACTCGATCTGACGGATGGGGTCGATGCGATTCCAAGTCCTGGTCATGTCCTAATCTGGCTGCTTGCCCGCCTGTTCCGGTTTGCTCGGAAGCGGGTCTTCGCACGCCTATAGGCAGGGTGTATGACGGAGAGACGACAAACGGTAACCATGCTCGATCGCAGTATCGGCAGGAGTTCCAGCCGGTCAGCTGGCCTGTTTTGCATGAAGTATCGGAAATTTCTCAGAAACCGCTCAGGATTTCCCGTCGCGCCGGTACCCCCAAGGAACGGGTCGGCCCGACATGGCCGGCGCATGGCCTCCCGGAATGATTTCGGCCGGCTGTTCAATATGCAAGTCGACCAATCGGGCAGCCCGGCGACCGCTCAGAATCCTGAGGCGGCCAACAGGCCGCTCTGCGGATCGCCCAAACAGGCTCAGTGCGGAAATTCGAGCCCCATTTCACGGTAGCGCTCGGGATCGTCGCCCCAGTTCTCGCGCACCTTGACGAACAGGAAGAGGTGCACCTTCTGCTCGAGTATGCCTGCGATTTCCATGCGCGCGGCCTGGCCGATGGCGCGGATCGTCTCGCCCTTATGGCCGAGCACGATCTTCTTCTGGCTGTCACGCTCGACATAGATTGTCTGGTCGATGCGCACCGAGCCGTCCTTCTTCTCTTCCCATTTCTCGGTCTCGATGTGGGAGGAATAAGGCAGTTCCTGATGCAGCCTGAGATAGAGCTTTTCGCGGGTGATCTCGGCCGCGAGCTGGCGCATCGGCAGGTCGGAGATCTGGTCCTCCGGATAGTACCAGGGGCCGGCCGGCAAGGTCTCGGCGAGATAGTCGAGCAGGTCCTTGCAGCCGGACCCGGTCAGCGCCGAAACCATGAAGGTGCGCTTGAACGGCACCCTTTCGTTGGCTGCCGCCGACAATGCCAGCAACGTCTCGTGCTTGACCCGATCGACCTTGTTGAGGATCAACACCATCGGCTGCCGGACATCCTTCAGCCGCTCGAGGATGGCGTCGGCATCGCCCCGGATGCCGCGCTCGGCATCGATCAAGAGCAGCACGATATCGGCGTCCTTGGCACCGCCCCACGCTGTGGTCACCATCGCGGTGTCCAGCCGGCGCTTCGGCTTGAATATGCCCGGCGTGTCGACGAAGACGATCTGCGCGTTGTTGTGGGTGGCAATGCCGCGCACGATAGCGCGCGTGGTCTGCACCTTGTGCGTCACGATCGACACCTTGGCGCCGACCAATTGGTTGACCAGCGTCGATTTCCCCGCATTGGGCGCGCCGATCAGCGCGACGAAGCCGGAGCGGGTAGCGGGAGCTTCTGTTGCCGGAGCTTCGGTGGCGGTCATGCGGCACTCCCTTGATCGAGCCAGACGCCTTCCCGCTGCAGAAGTGCCGCGGCTGCAGCCTGCTCCGCCTCGCGCTTGGAGCGCCCGCTGCCGGTCGCCGGCGGATAGGCGCCGACCTTGACACTGACGGTGAACAGCGGATCGTGGTCCGGTCCCTCGCGGCTGTCGATTATGTAAACCGGCACTGCGCCTGCCGCCTGATGCGCCCATTCCTGGAGTTCGGTTTTCGCATCGCGACGGGCGGCGTCAATGGCTTGCGAGCGCGGCTGCCAGTATCTGTGGATGAAGGCACGGGCCGCTTCCAACCCTCCGTCGAGATAGAGCACGGCGATCAGCGATTCCAATGCATCGGCGCGCAGATTGACGCGCTTGCGCCCGTCGAGGCCGCGTACGTCCGAACCGGCGCGAATAAGTTCCGGCAGGCCGATCTCCTCGGCAATTTCCGCCAGGGCTTCAGCGTTGACCAGAGCGTTCAATCTCAGCGACAGCTCACCCTCGGCGGCGTCGGGAAATGCCGCCAGCAGCATATCGGCAACGACAAGGCCGAGAACGCGGTCGCCCAGGAATTCGAAACGTTCGTAGTCGATGCCGGCGTGACTGCCGCGAGCGCTGGCATGGGTCAGCGCCCGCTGCAGGCGCTGATGGTCGCCAAAACTGTGGCCGGTGCGCTCCCTGAGCGCCTCGGCGAGCGCATCGGCGGTCAGCCGTTTCGTCGCCGCCATGGCCCTAATTGACGAAATCGAACAGGCGCGAGGCGCGCATCAGTGACGGCCATTTCCAGATTTCGAGCGGGCTGGCGCTGCCGCCGATCGAGAAGAAAATGAGGTTGGCGCGGCCGACCAAATTCTCGTCCGGCACGAAGCCGACGGTGAAGCGGCTGTCCGACGAGTTGTCGCGATTGTCGCCCATCATGAAATAGTGACCGGGCGGCACCTTGAACTCTTTGGTATTGTCGCCGATCGAAGCCTGCGTCAGGTCGAGCGTGTCGTAGCTGACGCCGTTCGGCAGCGTCTCGCGATAGACATCGACCGGCCCGTTCTCCTCGGTGATGTCGCGGTTGTCGATCTGCCCGACCTTGACGCGCGGCACGCCCACGTCGTTGATGAAGAGCTGGCCATCCTTGACCTGGATCTTGTCGCCCGGCAGGCCGACGACGCGCTTGATATAATCGACAGAAGGATCCGGCGGAAACTTGAACACCACCACGTCGCCGCGCTTCGGCTCTGAGCCCCAGATGCGGCCCGAAAAGATGTTCGGCCCGAACGGCAGTGAATAGCGGGAGAAGCCGTAGGACCACTTGGTGACGAAGAGATAGTCGCCTTCGAGCAAAGTCGGCCGCATCGACCCGGACGGGATCGAGAACGGCTGGAACAGGAGCGTGCGGATGACCAGCGCAAGCAGCAGGGCCTGGACTATGACGCTGACGGTTTCGCCAAGTCCGCCGGATTTCTTCTGGGTTTTTTCAGCCACGCTCATGTCGTCCTCGATTGTGCGTTGGATGGTATAGAGTCTCGGCGCGCGCTGGGCAACGTCATGCCGGTGGTCAGATGCAATCAATGTGGCGCTTCTTCGACCGGCAACGCTTCAATGATCACAAAGGCTTGAGCGAGCGGAAAATCATCGGTGATGGTGAGGTGGATCACCGCGCGGTGCCCTTCAGGCAGAATTTCGTCCAGCCGCGCTGCCGCCCCATTGGTCAGCGCCATGGTCGGCTTGCCGCTGGCCAGGTTGACGACCCCCATGTCGCGCCAGAACACACCCTGCGCCAGACCGGTACCCAATGCCTTGGCGCAGGCTTCCTTGGCAGCGAAACGCTTGGCGTAGGAGGCCGCACGCGCCGCGCGGTTTTCGGAGCGCGCCTGTTCGATCTCGGTGTAGATGCGCTGGATGAAGCGCTGGCCATGGCGTTCCAGCGACTTCTCGATGCGTCTGATGTCGATGAGGTCGCTGCCGATACCGATAATCATTCGGCAGGAACTTCCGGCCCGGTTTTTCCAGCCTTTGCCGCTCTTTCGGCCAGCCGCTTGCGGCGCTGCTCGTGGAAAGTGACCATGCCCCAGCGGGTGATGCCGTAAAACAGCAGGCCGAAAACCAGGCCGAGCGGTATTGCGCCGATCGTCATCGGCTTCAGCACCGGTCCCCACAATTGCGCAAAGGAAAGATTATGCAGCATGTCGCCGAGATGCGCGGGCGGGCCATGCGCCGGCAGGTGTTCATGCAGGATCAGCTTGCCGACCTCCCAGGAGGCGGCCCATAGCAGCGGAAAGGTCAGGGGGTTGCCGAAGACCGTGCCGAGTGCTGCCGCGACAAGATTGCCGGCGATCAGCCAGCACAGGATGGCAGCAATGATGAAGTGAAAGCCAAGCGGGAAAAACGACGCGAATACGCCCGCCGCAACACCGGCGGCCACGGCATGCGGCGTGGCCCTAAGCCGCAGGATGCGCTTGGAAAAATACCGCAGCGAGCGCGAGAACGAGCGGCGCGGCCACAAATAAGTACGCACCCGCTCGAAAAAACCATCAGGCTTGCGCCGTCGAAAAAGCACTCTGTTCCTGTTCCTAGTTCCGTCAATAGCTTCACGCCGGCTTCTCCAGCCGGGCGCGACAGCCCTATGCTGCGCTCTGCGGTCGCCGAAAAGCAACTACGACTTTGATATAGCGATGCGCTGGCCGAAGAACAACGAGGCCGAGGCATCCGCTCGGTGGCCGGTCGCGCCAGCCTTGGGTATCGCCGTTCTGAACAGGGTATGATCGCGGCGAATTTAAGGAGCGTCGCTTAGGATCGATATTCGCTGACCTCGACGAGGTTGCCGTCCGGGTCACGAAAATAGACCGACATTATCGCGCCACGAGCGCCGGCACGCTCGACCGGGCCGACCTCTATCACCACACCATTGGCGGCGAGGTTGGCACATATCTCGGCGAGCGGCCGGGCAGCAATCAAGCAGAAATCTCCGGAGCCCGGCGTCGGCGCCTTGGCCTTCGGCTCGAAGGTACGCCCGACCTCATGCACATTGATCTTTTGCGTTCCAAACAGCAGCGCCGTTGGTCGATCCGGCTCGTCGAGGCGCTCGAAGCCAAGCACGCGCTGATAGAAGGCGCAGGTATCGTCCACCGAACGAACTGTCAGCACGAAATGATCGATGCCGGCAATCACGGCAGCGTCTCAGTCATATATTGCGGCTGCCCGGCTTGATCGCCGGTATGGCGGCGAGTTCGGGCGGCAGCATGTCGGCTGGATAGGCCGGAACTTCATATTCGGCGAGCGCGATCAGCGGCACGCCGACATCGGTCTTGCCGGCCGAGCGGTCGATGATGCATGCGGCGGCAACGACTTCGGCGCCAAGGCCGCGCAGGCAGTCGATGGTCTCGCGGATCGACAGGCCGGTGGTGACGATGTCCTCGACAATGACGACGCGCGATCCCTTGGCGATCTCGAAGCGGCGCAGCCTGAATTCGCCCCCTTCCCGCTCGACCCAGATCGCCGGCGCACCAAGATGGCGCGAGGTCTCATAGGCCGGGATCAGCCCGCCGATCGCCGGGCCGACGACGTAGTCGATCCTGCCGGGCACGCCAGTGCGGATCTTTTCGGCGAGCGCCTTGCACAAGCGCTCGGTCTTGTCGGCATGCATGAAAACGCGCGCCTTCTGCAGGAAGACCGGGCTGCGCAGGCCCGACGTCAGGATGAAATGCCCTTCGAGAACGGCGCCGGCCTCGCGGAAAATGCCCAGCACTTCATCGGTGTTCATCGTTCACTCCATGTCCATGGTGAATGGTGAATGGTAGTAGGGTAGTGAGAGCACCCTCTTTCACTATTCACTATTCACTATTCACTATTCGCTATTCACCCATTCACGCGCCTTGCATCGCTGACGCTCGAATTGTCCTTTAGCTGCGACAGCAGCCGGTTCAAGTGCTTGAGGTCCCACACTTCAAGATCGATCAGCATTTCGGTGAAATCGGGCGCGGTGCGCACCATCGACAGAGTGTGGATGTTGGCGTCGTTGGATGCGACGACCTGTGCAATGTCGGCCAGCGAACCCGGCGCGTTGATGGCGGTGACCGAGACGCGCGCCGGGAACCGCTCCTTGGTGCGCTCGTCAATATCCCAGCGCACGTCGATCCAGCGCTCGGGCTGGTCGTCAAAGGCCTGCAGCGCCGGCGACTGGATCGGATAGATGGTGATACCGGTTCCCGGCTGCACGATGCCGACGATGCGATCGCCTGGCACTGCCCCCTCCGGCGCGAAGCGCACCGGCAGATCGCCGCGCACGCCGCGGATCGGCACTGCATCGTCTCGCGGCTGGTTCTTGTCCTTGCGTGCGGCGCGGCCCGGAATCTGGAACAGCATGCCGGCGGCGTTGCGGATCTTCGACCAGCCCTCCTCGCGCTGCTTGGGCGCGACCAGCGTGACACGCTCGTCCTTGTAGTCGGGAAACACCGCCTTCATGACATCGGTGGAGGCAAGTTCGCCTCGGCCGACCGCGGCCAGTACATCCTCGATGTCCTTGCGCGCCAGCCGGTGCAGCACCGGCTTCAGGCTTTCTTTGGTGAAGGTCTTGCCAGAGCGTTCGAAGGCGCGCTCCAGAATGCGGATACCGAGACCCGAATATTGCTTGCGAATGGCGTTCTTGGTGGCGCGGCGGATGGCCGAGCGTGCCTTGCCGGTAACGACCACCGATTCCCACGCCGCCGGCGGGACCTGCGCCTTCGAGCGGATGATCTCGACCTCGTCGCCGTTCTTCAGCTCCGTCATCAGCGGCATGATGCGGCCATTGACCTTGGCGCCGACGCAAGTGTCGCCGACGTCGGTGTGGACGGCATAGGCAAAGTCGATCGGCGTGGCGCCGCGCGGCAGCGCGATCAGCATGCCCTTCGGCGTGAAGCAGAATACCTGGTCCTGAAACAGTTCCAGCTTGGTGTTTTCGAGGAAGTCCTCGGGATTGTCGCCTTCGGCAAGCTGCTCGATGGTGCGCCGCAGCCAGGCATAGGCATTGGTTTCCTTCGAGATCGCATGGGCGGCACCATTCATCTTGCCACCGGTATCCTTATAGATCGAATGAGCCGCGACGCCGTATTCGGCGATCTTGTTCATTTGATAGGTGCGGATCTGCAATTCGACGCGCTGGCGCGACGGGCCGACGATGGTGGTGTGGATCGAGCGGTAGTCGTTCTGCTTCGGCGTCGAGATGTAATCCTTGAAGCGGCCGGGCACCATCGACCAGGTGGTGTGGATGGCGCCGAGCGCGCGGTAACAGTCCTCGACCGTCTCGACAACGACGCGGAAGCCGAAAATGTCGGACAGCTGCTCGAACGACAGCGCCTTGGCCTCCATCTTGCGGAATACCGACCACGGCTTCTTCTGCCGGCTCTTGACCTCGGCCTTGATCGAATATTTGTCGAACAGCGTGGAGAGCGCCTTCTCGATCTCCGACAGCACGCCCTTGTTGCGCTCGAAGATTTCGGCCAGCCGTGCGGTGACGGCGCGGTAGGCTTCCGGATTGATGAAGCGGAAGGCAATCTCCTCCAGCTCCTCGCGCATGCCTTGCATGCCCATGCGACCAGCCAGCGGCGCGTAGATGTCCATCGTCTCTTCGGCGATGCGCAGGCGCTTGGCTTCCGGCACATGGTCGAGCGTGCGCATATTGTGCAGGCGGTCGGCGAGCTTGACCAGAAGCACGCGCACGTCTTCCGAGATCGCCAGCAACAGCTTGCGCAGGTTCTCCGCCTGCTCGGCCTTCTTCGAGACGAGGTCGAGCTTCTTCAGCTTGGTCAGGCCCTCGACCAGCTTGCCCATTTCCGGGCCGAACAATTCGTCGATCTCGGCCCTGGTCGCCGTGGTGTCCTCGATCGTGTCGTGCAGCAAGGCAACGGCGATCGTCGCCTCGTCCATGTGCATTTCGGTGAGGATGGCGGCGACTTCGAGCGGATGCGAGAAATACGGGTCGCCGGAGGCGCGTTTCTGGTGGCCATGCTTCTGCATGGCGTAAACATAGGCCTTGTTGAGCAGCGCCTCGTTGACGTCAGGCTTGTAGCGCTGCACGCGCTCGACAAGCTCATACTGACGCATCATGGCCGGGATCTCGCAATGCTGAAATGAATCATGCGCCGCACTGGCGTACGGCGCATGTCATAGATAGCCACGAAACTGCCGACGCGAAAGTGTCGGCAGTTGTCGCTAAGATCAATAATCGTCGCTTTTTTCCGGCGGCACCAGGCCTTCGATGCCGGCCAACAGGTCTTCTTCGGTCATGCGATCGAAGGTGACGTTGTCCTCGGCGTCGTCGGCATCGGTGGCTGCAACGGCGCTGCCGGTCTGGTCGGCAATCGCCTCGCCATCGGCTTCCGGCTCATCGACCTCGACATGCTTCTGCAGCGAATGGATGAGATCTTCCTTGAGGTCGTCCGGCGACAGCGTCTCTTCGGCGATTTCGCGGAGCGCAACGACCGGGTTCTTGTCGTTGTCGCGCGGTACGGTGATCTGCGCGCCCTGGCTGATCTGACGGGCGCGGTGGCCGGCCAAGAGCACCAGCTCGAAGCGGTTGTCGACCTTGTCGATGCAATCTTCAACGGTTACGCGGGCCATGAGTTGCCCCTTTCATGCCTGGATTTGATGGAAAACAGGCGCGGTCCATAACCTGAACGCTGCCAAAATACAAGCTTTTATGGCGGTGCGCAGCTCTGACGCGGGCCGCCTGCGACGACACAGCGCCGATCACAATTGCTTGCGGTGCGGCATGGTGCCTTGGATTGCCGTAAAACTGGCGTTATCTCGAACGATGAAGGCCAACAGGTCTATTATCAGACCGGCCGATAGTCGCCACGCATTTAGACGACCGCTTATTTCGAAAAAGGACATTTTCCATGTTCGATCCTCGTGAAAAAATCGCTCTCTTTATCGACGGTGCCAATCTCTACGCCACCTCGCGCGCGCTGGGCTTTGACATCGATTACCGCAAACTTCTGGCGAGCTTCCAGAAACGCGGCTATCTGCTGCGCGCTTATTACTACACCGCGCTGGTCGAGGATCAGGAATACTCCTCGATACGGCCGCTGATCGACTGGCTCGACTATAACGGCTTCAAGGTGGTGACCAAACCGGCCAAGGAATTCACCGACTCGACCGGCCGGCGCAAGATTAAGGGCAATATGGATATCGAGCTGACCGTCGATGCGCTCGAGCTTGCCGATGTCGTCGACCATTATGTCATCTTTTCGGGCGACGGCGATTTCCGCACGCTGGTCGAGGCGCTGCAGCGGCGCGGGCGCAAGGTGTCGATCGTCTCGACCATGGCTTCGCAGCCGCCGATGATCTCCGACGATCTGCGCCGCCAGGCCGACCATTTCATCGACTTGATGACGCTTAAGAATGAAGTCGGCCGCGATCCGTCGGAGCGGCCGGTGCGCCGGCCCGAACCGGCCGAAGTCGACGAGGAAGACTATTGACGGTCGTTGCCTTGACCGCGCCCCTGGTCGTCTCCCCCGAACCCGATCGCGATTGCCCGCTCTGCCCGCGGTTGCACGACTTCATCGCCGAGTGGCGACGGCGCGAGCCGTCCTGGTTCAACGCGCCGGTGCCGACCTTTTTGCCGCCGGAAGGCGAGGATGCAGTGCGTCTGCTGATCGTCGGGCTGGCGCCTGGACTGCGCGGGGCGAACCGGACGGGGCGCCCCTTCACCGGCGATTTTGCCGGCGACCTGCTCTACAACACGCTGATCGCGCACGGCTTTGCGCGCGGCGAATTCAAAGCGCGACCGGATGACGGGCTGGAGCTTGTCGGTACGGCGATTACCAATGCGGTGCGCTGCGTGCCGCCGGACAACAAGCCGGTTGGCGCCGAGATAGCGACCTGCCGGACGTTCCTGGTGCCGACGATCGCGCGATTTCCAAATCTGCGCGCTGTGCTGGCGCTTGGCTCGATCGCGCACCAGTCGACCGTGCGGGCGCTCGGCCAACGCGTTGCAGCCTATCCGTTCCGGCATGGTGGGCAGCAGCAGGCCAATGGCATCACGCTGTTTTCCAGCTATCATTGCTCGCGCTACAACACCAATACCGGCGTGTTGACGGAAGCGATGTTCGTCAACGTCTTCAGTCAGATAGAAGCTTTTCTGAAGACATAGAGTCGGGCGACGCCCGCCAGGGCACGAGCCCTAGATTCGGGCGATCGCGAACAACCAGGCCGGGAGATCCAGCAACCACAGAAACAGTGCAAGCTGCAGCGCGACGCGCAGGCGTTGGATGATCCGCCAATTGCTGGCCATGTCGGATTTGATGCGCAGCGCAAGCGCTCGGTGCATCCCGTCCAGGGTTGCGGGAGGGTGCTGATCGACGAAGTCCTGGAGCAGCTTCTCTGGATCGAAACGGAACGTATAGTTATAATACGGCCACACCATAATCGCGACCAGCAGCCCGATAAGAAAAAGCAATGTCAGCGCCAGCCAGTCCCAAGGCCCCACGCCATCCAGGAGCGCCCTGCCTCCGAGGAGAGAACTCGCGAACGCGGTTGCGAAGATCAGATTGCCGGCGCGCGTATTGAGACTTTCAACCACGCCCTGCTGGTGCTGGAGGCCACGCACCGCCTCCGCATAGACAAATGCCAGGCGGGGGTCGCCGCCGTCCGTCGCAGCAGGCGGGGCGTTGCTGTCATTGGTTGATGAAGGGCGCTCCGGCATCAAATGTACTTAGCACGGCGCCGCCTGCGATATGAATAGCCACATGGGGAACGCTTCGTCGCTCTGTCTTCGGGCCATCGACGGTGTTTTGGTGGACAGGAATAGCGTCAATCCGACGCCGTCGCTTCAGGCGCTGCGGCAAACAACGCGGCCAGCGTCGCCGGCCCGCCCTGGAGAACATTCAAGTCGACGTCGCCGCTGATGCCGTCGACGCGGCCCCGGTTGTGATACTGCCAGTAGATCCAGTTGTCATGGGCCGGCCGCAGCGCCAGCGAACGCAGCCAGCGCGGGCGGCTGGCTAGCTGCCCGGCATAGGCTTGCGCCGCCTCGTCGGTCACATAGAGGATCGCCGTCTTGCCGAACGCCGCCTCGACCGGGCCGAGGAAGGCGGAGAGTTCGGCGCTCAGCTGTTCGGGAGTTGGCCGCTGCGGGCAATTGCCGCCGAACTCGATGTCTACCACCGGCGGCAGCAAAGGCTGATCGTGCGGCACCACCGAGATGAAGTTGCGTGCCTGATCCGTACCCGGTCTGCAGAAGGTGAAGAAATGATAGGCACCGACGGCAAGACCGGCGGCGCGGGCCGCGCGCAAATTGGCGGCGAAGGCATCGTCGACATGATCGCCGCCTTCCGTCGCCTTGATCACGGCGAAGGCGACATCGTCGGCGGCAACACGCCGCCAGTCGATCTGCCGCTGATGATGGGAGACGTCGATGCCCCTGACCGGATATTTGCGGCGGTCCGGAGAAAATGTCTGGAAGTAGGTATAGCCGCCGGCCAGAACGAGGCCCGCCACGAGCAGACCGGCCGCGCCCCATAAGACGATCCGGTTTTTCAAACGAGACCTATCCCTTTTGGTCCGCCCTGCCCGCCGCTACGGCTCCGGGCGTTCGTCGCTCGAAAAGCCAAATCGCTGGCTTTTCCTCCGCTTCGCGGACCGCCCCTCACCCTCGCTCTTTCAGCAGCCGGCCCTTCTCGCGCGACCAGTCGCGCTGCTTTTCGGTCTCGCGCTTGTCGTGCAGCTTCTTGCCGCGGCCAACGGCGAGCAGCAGCTTGGCACGGCCTTGGTCGTTGAAGTAGATCTTCAGCGGCACCAGCGTCATGCCTTCGCGGTCGACGCTTTGCGCCAGCTTGGCCATCTCGCGCTTGTTGAGCAGCAGTTTGCGGCGGCGGCGCGGCTCATGGTTGAAGCGGTTGGCCTGCAGATACTCCGGCAAATAGGAGTTGATCAGCCAGATCTCGCCGCCCTCGACCGAGGCGTAGCTGTCCTGGATATTGGCCTGGCCCTGGCGCAGCGATTTCACTTCCGTACCGGTCAGCACCAGGCCGGCCTCGATCGTGTCGAGCACCTCATAGGAAAACCGCGCCTTGCGGTTTTCCGCAACGGTCTTGTTGTTGGGATCGGCTTTTCTGACGTGATTCATGATGCGGAGAGGTGGCGCCTCATCCCTAGTTTATCAAGCCGGCGTGCTTCATCGCCGCGTCGATCTTCTCGGCGGTCGACGGCTCGACCGTCATTAGCGGCGAGCGCAGCACGTTCTCGACCTTGCCCAGCTTCGACAGCGCATATTTCGCGCCGGAAACGCCGGGCTCCATGAAAATCGCCTTGTGCAGCGGCAACAGACGGTCCTGCAGGTCGAGCGCCTTGGCGCAGTCACCGGAAAGCGTTGCCTCCTGGAATTCAGCGCAAAGCCTGGGTGCGACATTTGCCGTCACCGAAATACAGCCGACGCCGCCATGCGCGTTGAAGCCGAGCGCCGAGGCGTCTTCGCCGGAGAGCTGGATGAAATCCTTGCCACAGGTGGCGCGCTGCTCCGAAACCCGCTCGACCTTGCCGGTGGCATCCTTGACGCCGACGATGTTCTTGAAGTCATGCACCAACTGGCCCATCGTCTCGGGGCTCATGTCGACCACCGAGCGCGGCGGAATGTTGTAGATGATGATCGGCAGGCTGGTTGCCTTGGCGACGGCGGCGAAATGCGCATAGAGGCCGCGCTGCGTCGGTCTGTTGTAATAGGGCGTGACGACAAGGGCCGCGTCGGCGCCCGCCTTCTCGGCATACTGGACCAGGCCGACCGCCTCGTCGGTGTTGTTGGAGCCGGCGCCGGCGACGACCGGAACCCGGCCCTTGGCGACCTCGATGCAAACCTTGACGACTTGGCGGTGCTCGTCATGCGACAGCGTCGGCGACTCGCCGGTGGTGCCGACAGGGACGACGCCCGTCGTGCCTTCGGCGATCTGCCAGGCGATGAACGCGCGAAAGGCTTTCTCGTCGAAACGGCCGCTCTTTTCGAACGGTGTGACGAGCGCGGTCAGCGAGCCTCTTAGCATGTCGTCCAACTCCTTGGGACTAGCGCATGACCCCGAAAATCGCAGTCGATTTCGGAAAGGATCATGCGCCAAATTTAAATTGCTACAGCGTCCTTTGCGCGTCTGAGAAGACGCGCGGCGCTGTAGGTGTTTGTCGTGCGCGCCTTCTAGCCGAAAGCGAAGCGGCGCACCATAGTCTCGACATTGTTGCGCGGCAAGCATTGCGCCAGCAATTGCAATTCGAACGACCTCGATAGGGTTTTCTTTACGCGCCCTTCATCACAGACGAATAGGCTGCAGTTCATCTGTGCCAGCTGTAGCATCGAAGAAATAGGAAAAGACCAAATCCATGCCGACCAGGCGGCCTCATCTTTTCGCGCTTCTCGGCGCGATCGTTGTGCTGATCCCCGGTGCGGCGATCGGCGGCAGCGTCGATGGGCAGGTCACGTCGGCGATCCCGATGACGGAGCCGCAGAACGATGCACTGCAGCAGTCCCCTTCGCCATCCGCCAGCGTCGCGGCGCTGAAGAGCGGTCTCGACGCGCTGGCGGCAAACGACATTCAGCGCGCGCGCCAAGTACGCGAGACGCAGCCGGCCAAATCGCTCGACCGGCATATCCTTGCCTGGGCGATAGCGCTCTATGGCGGCGACCAGGTGCCGAGCGGCGACATCGCCGATGCGGCAAAGATGCTGCCGAACTGGCCGGGCACGATCGCCTTGCGCAAGAACAGCGAGCGCGCGCTCTATCGCGAGAACCCCGCGCCACAGGTCGTGGTGCGGGCGTTCGACGGCAGCCAGCCGCTGACCTTCGAGGGCGTGGTGATCCTTGCCCGCTCCTATATAGCGCTGGGCGATACGAAGGCGGCGCGCTCGGTGCTGTCGCCATTCTGGCGCACCGAAAAGCTCGAAGCCACGGACGAGGCGGCGGTCATCCGCGAGTTCGGCGCGCTGATCCCGGCCGCCGACCATCGCTTCCGCATGGAGCGCATGTTCTATGCCGATCGGGTCGCTTCGGCGCTGCGCGTCGCCGGTCTCGCCGGTGCCCAGCAATTGGCCGATGCCTGGGCGGCAGTCACCAAAGGCGACAAGAACGCGGCCAAGCTGCTGAAGGCGGTGCCGGCAGCGCAGCGGGCGGCCGGCTATCTGTTTGCCGAAGCCGAATATCTGCGCAAGCAACAGAAATTTTCCGATGCCGCCGCGCTGGTGCTGAAGGCGCCGGGTGACCGCGACGCTCTGGTCGATCCGGACGCCTGGTGGGTCGAACGCCGGGTGCTGTCGCGCGAGCTGGTCGACCAGGGCGACATGAAGACCGCCTACAGAATAGTCGCCGCGCATGCCGCCGAAAGTCCCGCCAATGCTGCCGAGGCGGAATTCCATGCAGGCTGGTACGCGCTGCGCGGCCTCAACGACCCGAGCACCGCCGCCAAGCATTTTGCGCAAATCGCGGAGCTCGCCCAAGGGCCGATGTCGCTGTCGCGCGCCTATTACTGGCTCGGCCGTGCCGCCGAACTCGGCGGTCCCGGCAGTGCCAAGGATTATTTCAGCCGTGCCGCCAGCTACGGCACGACCTTTTACGGCCAGCTCGCCGGCGAGCGTGTCGGCCGGCATACCCTCAACATCGTCTACCCGCAGCCAAGTGCCGCCGATCGCCAGAATTTTGCCACCCGCGAGGCGGTCAGCGCCATCGAGCGGCTGCAGCAGGCAGGCTATGACCGCTATGCCGAAACCCTCTACCGCGACCTTGCCGGGCAGTTGAGCAGCCCCGGCGAACTGGCGCTGCTTGCGATGCTGGCGGAAAGACAAGGCAACCATTTCATGGCGCTGAAGGTCGGCAAGATCGCCGGCGCACGTGGCATCGACGTCGGCGCGCTGTCGCATCCGCTCGGCGTCATTCCCGACACCGCCAACATTTCCGGCTCGGGCAAGGCGCTGGCCTATGCGATTGCCCGTCAGGAAAGCGAGTTCAATATCGGCGCCGTCTCCAGCGCCGGCGCGCGAGGACTGCTGCAGCTGATGCCAGGCACGGCCAAGCAATTGGCGAAGAAGGCCGGCATGACTTTCTCGCAGGCCCGGCTGACCACCGATGCCGGCTACAACGCAACGCTGGGCGCTGCCTTTCTCGGCGAGCAGCTCGGCCGCTTCGACGGCTCCTACGTGCTGACCTTCGCCGGCTACAATGCCGGCCCCACCCGCGCCGCCCAGTGGGTGGCGAAATACGGCGATCCGCGCGGCAAGGACATCGATGCCATCGTCGACTGGATCGAGCGGATTCCCTATACGGAAACAAGAAGTTACGTCCAGCGCGTGATGGAGAACTACGAGGTCTACAAGATGCGTATCTCCGGCAAATACGACATTGTCGGGGATCTGGTGAACGGCCGGGGTTAGCCTTTCCTTCTCCCTTTGTGGGAGAAGGTGGCCGAGCGAAGCTCGGTCGGATGAGGGGTGCTCCAGCTTGGTTCCGACAGCGTCCGTCCACCCTCCCCCCAACCGTCTCGGCGCTAACGCGCCGATCCACCTTCTCCCACAAGGAGAGAAGGAAGAGCCCCCGATTTGACCGCCCCTGCCCTCGCCTGTAGCAGTCGCAAACGATCTGACAGCAGCACGGAATCGAGTGTACATGCCAAACGACGAAGGCTTCTCCGATTTCTTCTACGCCGCGCCGGACGGGCTGTCCCTGCACGCCCGCATCTACGGCGAAGCGAATTCCGGCCGCTGGCCAGTCGTTTGCCTGCCCGGCCTGACCCGCAATTGCCGTGATTTCCACGAGCTGGCGCTTTATCTGTCGACGCAGGCGAAGCGCAGGGTTGTCGCCTTCGATTATCGCGGGCGCGGGCAGTCCGCCTACGATGCCGATATCGGCCATTACAATATCGGCATCGAAGCGGGGGATATTCTCGCCGGGCTGGCTGCACTTGGCGTCGACGAGGCAGCCTTCATCGGCACCTCGCGCGGCGGACTGATCATCCATGTGCTCGGGGCGATGCGGCCGGCCGTGCTGAAGGCCGTCGTTCTCAACGACATCGGCCCGGTGATCGAGGCGCAAGGTCTCGCCCATATCCGCTCCTATCTCGACCTCGCGCCATGGCCGAAGACGTACCAGGAGGTGGTCTGCGGCCTGCGCAGCACCCATGGCGGGGATTTTTCGGCGCTGACCGATGCGGATTGGGAGCGGATGGCATCAGCCCTCTACCGCGAGACCGAGGAGGGATTTCTGCCCGATTTCGATCCGAAACTGGTCGAGACGCTGGCGGGGCTCGATCCCAGCCGGCCGCTGGCCGATCTGTGGCCACAGTTCGACGCGCTGGCGGCCATCCCGATGCTCGTCATACGCGGCGCCAATTCGAAGCTGCTGTCCGCCGAAACGCTCGAGCAGATGCGGACGCGCCATACCGATATCGAGACGATCACTGCCGACGGCCAGGGGCATGCACTTTTTTTGGCGTCCGGGATCCTGCCGGGCAGGATCGCTGGTTTTTTCGATCGGGCGGAGCGGCGGGGTGGCAGGAAGTAAAGCTCGACCGAGCGAAGTAATTCACGCGCAGGTTTTGCGTCGGTCAAAGCATTCCGACGGCCGTTGACAGTTCCGGAATTAGCGGTGAAATAATTTTATCGATGTCGGCGCTGCCCCTCATCCGCCTGCCGGCACCTTCTCCCCGTATAGCGACGGGGAGAAGGGTGGTGTCTGCAACGCTGGGGATTAGCGAAATCTTTCGCAAGGGCGCCTTTCTCCCCGTCGCTATACGGGGAGAAATGCCCGGCAGGGCAATGAGGGGCAGCGCAACCCTGAGCGGCTGGCTGATATCTCACGTCAGATCCGTCAGGATTTGGCGCTTCTCTTCGCTGGCTTTGGGGCCTTGCTTGCGGCCGGCTCGCCTTTTGGCCCTCGCCTTGCCGGAGGTGGAGCAGACAAAGCGCTTGCACCGCCGATGTCCGAGCCACCGGACCGAGGCGTTTCCAGCACGGTGACGCAGCCGTCGAGGTCGTTGGTGGCCAGATGGGCGTAGCGCATGGTCATCGACAGCGTCTGGTGACCGAGCCACATCTGTACGCGCCTGATGTCGATGCCGCCCTGGACGAGACGCGAGGCGCAAGTATGGCGCAATATATGCGGCACGACCTGATCGTCGGCGCCAAGCCCGACTTCGGCCTTAGCATCGTTCCAGATGGCGCGAAACTGCGCCTGGCTGAGCTTGGTGAACGGGCCTTTGGGCCGGCGGCCCTCGGTGGCCGGCAGCTTGATCACCTCTTTTACCCGCTCGGTCATCGGAATGGTGCGGCTGCGGCCGGATTTGGTGATCCAGAAACTGACGCGGTGCTCCTGGATATCGTTCCAGATCAAACCCAGCGCTTCGCCGAGGCGGCAACCGGTGTCGACGAGAAAGACGGAAAGCCGATAAGCGTCCTCGCTGCGGCTCTTGATGGCAGCGAACAGCCGGGCCTCCTCGTCCCTTTCGAGGAAACGAATCCGTCCCGCCCGCTCCTTCTGGCGGCGGAACTCGGGCAGGCTGTGGATATCTCCCATCTTGTGAGCCTTGCGCAGCAGTTTGCTGAGGGCAGCCATCTTCCGATTGATGGTTGCGTTGCTGTTGCCGCGCTGGCGCAAGGTGCCGATAAGATTGTCGAGGGTGCTTTGGTCAAAGGCGCTGAAACGCTCCCCAAGGAGGATCTCGTCTATTTCGCCGATGAAGGAGCTGACATTGTATTTATGCCGCCCGTCATCCCAAAGTATGTCCCGGTATGCTGAAAAAAGTTCTCCGATCCTGTGCGACTTTACTTCTCGTATCTTGTTGTAACTGTATTTTATTTTTGCAGTTTGAGAAGAAAACATCGAAAAATGATCAGAGGTTCCTCCCTCTTGAATCGCATCGTTCGTCATTATTCGCCACACCCCCGAGTGGATAGGCCTAGACCTACCTGCTTGGCGGTGCCCTTTCAAGAGTTTTAAGCGTTGTGGCCGATTTCATCCACCAGTGGCGGATCCCAACGACATCGTTCCACAACCCTGTTCAGCTACCGAACCCCCTTTTCCTTCTGTTTGCGACCAGTCGCGAAAACAAAAACAGCCCGGGCGTTAAGGCGCCCGGGCTGGATTTCACTTGCCTTAAGTCCAGCCCTTAGAACGAGCGCTGGAAGCGGAGGAAGCCGCCAACGGCGTTTTTCTTGTCGCCCGGGATGCCGGTCCAGTTGTATTCATAACCGGGCAGCGAGTCGCTATCGATGTGGTGGCTGTTATGAGCCCAGTCCACTTCGGCCGTGATCGTCATGCCGGGAACGATATCGTAGGCGATATTGGCCGCGACGCCAGCTTCCTTGGCTTCGTCATACGACGCCTGCAGGTTGAACGAGGTCTTCTCGTTGATGGTGTAGGTGCCACCA
Source organism: Mesorhizobium sp. M0145 (assembly GCF_040322355.1). NCBI lineage: Bacteria > Pseudomonadati > Pseudomonadota > Alphaproteobacteria > Hyphomicrobiales > Phyllobacteriaceae > Mesorhizobium > Mesorhizobium sp. M0145. The sequence goes on along the minus strand of NZ_JAMYTK010000029.1, from coordinate 952 downwards.
CCCCAGACTGCCCAGTTACCGCCCCACTGCTTGTAGAAGTTGCGCGGGAGATTGTCGTCAGAGCCGTAGCCGGCCATCAGGAACAGCGACAGGTTCTGCATCGGCGTCACGTCGAGGCGAACCTTGCCGGCCCATTCTTCCAGGCTGCTGTCATAGGCAACAACACCGCTGATGGAACCCCAGCCCTGCGTGTACTTCACGCCGCCAACGACATACGGAACATAGCTGTCGACCGAGTCGTGACCGAGAGTGATGGCAGTATTGGCGCTGTTAAGGATAAAGCCTTCACCGGTTTCCAACGACGCCACGGCCGAGAAGCCGTTGCCGGCATCGAAGTAGTACTGGACGACATTGGTGTCGAAGCCGCCGTAGGGAACGATCGTATCCTGGATGACGTTGCCGGCGTAGCCGGTGAACGTGTTGAAGGCTGTTTCGTCCTTACCGACGCGAAGACCACCGAGCTGGATCCAGGCGAAATTCAGCGAAACGCCTCTGCTACCAAACCTGGAAAAGTGCTCGTCGAACCCAGGCACGTCTTGATAACCGGTTCCCCAGTTGAAGCGGGTCTCGGTGTAGGTCTTCAAGGTGCCCATCTCGGTTTCCTGGCCGGTGTAGGTCCTCAACGTGAAGCGAGCCTGCTTGTAATAGCCGTCGTTGACGTTGTCTTCACCATCCAAGGCATCCGACAGGTCCTGGTACCTGGCGCCGTCGAACGAGCCAGCCTGGCCCACGGAGATGTCATAGCGGACATAGCCGCCGATGCGCAGGCAGATTTCGGTGCCGGGGATGTAGTAGTAGCCAGCGCCGTAGACGTCGCAGATCTTGACGTATTCAGCGGGTTCCGGCTCGGCGACGACGACGGCGTCGGCGGCGCGCGCACCGGAAACTGCGATCAGTGCCGCAGCGGAGCCGAGAAGAAGGCTCTTGATGTTCATTTTCTGACCTCCAGTCA
>NZ_JAMYTK010000028.1:0-68259 GCF_040322355.1 Mesorhizobium sp. M0145 | reverse complement strand
TCCAACCCCGCAAGCCAAACCTGCTACCCAACCAAAACTCCCTTGACACCTCTCCGAAGCAGATGTGTGCGCACGCTAGCCCACAGGGGGAGAAGGGAAGAGCGCGCGATTACCGCCAAGGCTGCAAACTGTCATCGCGGACGTAAGCGATGATGGTGTCGCAGACTGCGTTCAGATCCCGCAGCACGTCGTCATTCCAGAAACGCAGTACACGAAAGCCCCTCGCCTTAAGTTCGGCGTCCCGCTCCCGGTCATAGTTCGAATCCGCATGCTGGCTGCCGTCGATCTCGATGATCAGTCTGGCCTCGGCGCAAATGAAATCGGCGATGAACTTGCCGACCGGAACCTGGCGCCGAAATTTGATGCGATCGAGCCTACGTCCGCGCAGTTCGTGCCACAGGCGGTCCCCCGCTTCCGTCGGCTCGCGTCGCATTGAGCGGGCGAAGCGACGTTTGGTGGGCGCAACGGGCTGATGCGGCATGGGGCGACGTTATCCAATCCTGGGGACGACCTCCAAGGAATCCTCAGATAAGGGCCGACGTTCGAGACCAACCAAAGGGGATGGCGCGGCGCCTCCCCTTCTCCCCTTGTGGGAGAAGGTGGCCTCGCGAAGCGAGGTCGGATGAGGGGTGCTCCAGCTTGGCACCGGCGGCGCTCCGTCCAACACCCCTCAACAGTCTCGGCGCTCCGCGCCGAGCCACCTTCTCCCACATGGGGAGAAGGAAGAAGCTGCCGCGCTACTCCGCCTCGGCCACCATCTGCCGGCCGCCCACCCAGTCGCGCCAGGCCCTCTCATCGCCGTGGAAGACGTTGAGGTCTATGCGGCCTCTTACGCCGTGCGACAGGCCGGAGCCGGAATATTGCCAGAACAGCCATTTGCGGTCGGGATAGACCTTTGACGGGTGCGCCGCCACGGCGCGCAGCCAGAACGGATAATCGAGGAAGGCGCCCCTGAGATTGTCACGGTAGAAGTCGGGCGCGGTGTAGATGATCGGCCGCTGGCCGTAGTGGCGCTCGAGCTTGTCCATGAACACCTGCATCTTTTCCAGCACCTTTTGCCGCGATGGGCGGCGCTTGCAGCTGGAGTCGCCGTTCCACTCGACGTCGATCACCGGCGGCAGCGCACCCTCGACCCGCGGCACGTTGCGGATGAACCAATCGGCCTGCTCGCCGGCGGTGCGGCACCAATAGAAGAAGTGATAGGCGCCGCGCTTGAGGCCGGCGGCGTCGGCACTGCGCCAGTTTCTGGTGAACATCGGGTCGAGATGGTCGCCCCCGTCGGTGGCCTTGATGTAGGCGAAATTGGCGCCCTGGGCACGCAGCTTTCCCCAGTTCACATTGCCCTGCCAGCGCGAAACGTCGACGCCGTGGACGGCGAGACGCCTCGGCGAGGATGCCTTGCCGAAATTGATCGGCTTGGCATCGCGAAAACCATAGCGCGTGACCGGTTCGGCAAGCATTGCTGGTGCCGCGCGTGTCAGCCGCTTCGGCGGCGACATCAGCGCGATCACCTCGGCCGGCGGTTCGACGTCCTGATCGGGTACGTCCATCGCGACCGGCTGTTCGTCCTGCTCCTGTTCGGCAAAAGCGGGCGCAGCATCGATTTTCGCCGCAGAGGCGATCGGCGCGGGCGGTCGCACAACCGAGCTGGTGGTCTCGCTGGACGGCACTTGCAGTGCATCGACGCCGGAGGTCGACGTGCAGCCGGCAAGGCACAGCGCTGCGATCGAAAAGATGACGACGCCTGATAACCGCATCTGGACCTGTACGCAAAACACAACAGACCGAAGGCAGGACAACGCCGCCGGACAAACCAAGCTGGATTCCTAACAAGAAACTACCAACAAAGTTTGAATCGAATTGTTAGGGCTTTGCGGCGGGACGTTGGCCGGGCGGAGGTGCGCTGTCCCTCCAATGTTCGGCCACGTCGCTGCCTCGGCTTGACAACGCACGGCATGAGATTAGTCTCCACTAATCTTACGGTGTAAGGCACCACGTGGAGGACGTCATGCAGCCCGCCGCCCTGTCAGAATTGCAGCCCGTAGTCCCGCCGGAGCCATGCTCGCCCGCCATCGGGGTCGACGAGATACCTCGCAACCTCAGCCGCGCCATCGAACGCGCCGAGGTCAATGCGTGGCTCGATCTCTATCGCGCCGCCCCGGCAGACTTTGCCGCAAAGCAAGGCCTTGCCATCGCCGAAGATGGCGATCTCGTCTGGACCACCTGCACGACGATCCCGTTCATCCATTTCAACTGTGTCAAAAATTTCGGCGTCGAGAGCGCGGCCACCGAGAGCCGGCTCGACGCACTTCTGGCGCATTATCGCGACGCCGGCATTCTGCGGCCCTGGTTCTACACCAATCCACACACCGAGCCCGCGACGCTCAGCTGCTGGCTCGAGGCGCGCGGCCTGCAACGTCAGGGCGGCTGGGAACGCATCTTTCGCGACGCGACGCCATTGCCCGCTGAGCCGCTTTTCCCGACGGAGGATGTCTCGGTCGAGCGGGTGACGCCGGCAACGGCAAGGGAATGGGCTGGGTTCATCGACAGCCAATATCGGTTGCCGACCTCACCGTGGTTGCTGGCGCTGGCCGGCCGGCGCGGCTGGCATCATTACATGCTGCGGCGGGAAGACGCGGTGGCGGCGGTGCGCTCGATGTTCATCGGCGCCGACGGCATGGCCTGGAGCGGCATCGACGCGCCGGTGCCCGGCATCATGGCGCCGAGCTTCGACCTCGATGCAATGCTCGGCGAAGCGATGGTGCGCGACGGACTTGCGGCCGGTGCAAAACTGTTCGTGGCCGATATCGAGGCGCCGCGAGCCGAACGTGAGGGGCCAGCCTACCGCAACTATGCACGCCTCGGCTTCAAGCTTGCCTATTTCCGCAGCCATTACAGCTATTTGCCGGCAAATTCCGGCTGACCGCTTCAAGACCCTAGCTGCACAACCACAGCTTGTGACAGGTCGTGGCCATGAGGTGGGCCGGCGGTACAAAGCGATCGTTGACCGGCGCATCATCGTCTACCCGGCGGACCTTTTCTTCGAGCAACGTGCGAAGTTGTGCCGGTTGCACGCGGTCGCGCTCCATTACCAGCTTGATCATCGGATCGCTCAAGAGTTCATCCAGGGTGTTGATGCTGTCGTTCATCCGTCGCCTCCTCGACTGCCTGCCCGCATGCCAATAGATAGGCAGCAATGATGGCCCGCCAATGACGCTTTGCCGGCTATCTCGTGTCGCTTTGGATTAAATTTTGTCCAGATTTCACCTCAAGCCGGAGGTGGCGCGCCTTCATATTGCGGCAGGCCGTCATCGATCTGCACCCAGGGCTGCTTCGAGGCGGTCCAGATATGCATCTCAGGCCTGAACACCGAGGGATCATCGAGGGAGCCGGTGGTGATGCCGATGATGCCGGCGGAATCGCGTCGGGAAAACATCGTCGTGCCGCAGCGGGGACAAAAGCCGCGCTTGAGATCGGGCGAGGAATTCACCGTCGCCAGCGGTCCGTCGACCGTCACATCGTCGATGCGGAACAGCACGCGCGCGTTAAAGGCGGCACCCAGCGCCTTCTGGCACAACCGGCAATGGCAGACGCGCTCATTGATCGGTGCCGCCTCGGCGCGGTAGCGCACCGCGCCGCACAAACACCCGCCCTGATATCTTGCCATCACCCGCGTCCCTGCCCTGTGAGGATAGGCGGCATACCTATCGATAGGCGTGGCAGCGTCAATTGAAAAGCTTTGATGGCGCCATCTATAGCTGTGATGCGGCCGATCCACGATTGGCCGATGCGCCGGGCCAAGGCCCCATGGGCGAAATGCCGGCCATCTCGCGGAAGACGGCCGGCAGACAATTGACTGGGCGTCAGTTCGTTTCGTTGACGACCTCGTCCCAGGTCTTGACCTTGGTCTGGCCATTGAGGAACGGCAGCGCGGCAGCTGTCAGTTCCGGCGCGAAGAACACGTCGTAGTGGGTGCGGTTCGGCAGGATCGCCAGGCGGTTCTGCGACAGGTTCTCGCGCATCCAGCCGGCGTCCTTCAACCCGCCGCCGAGCATCTGATAGAACTTGATCTCGTGCTCGGGCCGGTACATATCGCTGTCGCCGAACACCAGCATCACCGGCATTTTCAGCTTCGGCACGTCGGCCGAATAGTCGTAGTCCTTGCGCATATAGGCGCCGAGCTGGTCGAGCAGTTTCGGAAAATCCTCCGGATGCGGCGCAACCGCGACGTAGGACTTGTACATCGGCGTGTCCTTCATCATGTCGGCCATCGCCGCGCCGACTTGTGCCTGCTGGCCACGCATTTCGGCGTAGAAGCCGTCCGCGGCGTAGCCGGTCGAGACCAGCACCAGGCGGCGCACCGCTTCAGGCTGCTGGACGGCCATGCGGAAGGCGACGCCGCCACCCAGCGAATAACCCATCACGTCGACCTTGTCGTAGCCGAGTGCCTTGACGATTGCCGCCATGTCGTCGCCCATCGCCTCCAGGCTGAGCGGCCGGTCGCCGAGCGCGGTGCGGCCATGGCCCTGCAGGTCGACCCCGATGACGGTGCGGTTCTCGGTAAGCTTCGGCAGGATCGGCGCGAACATGTCGGTCGTGCCGAGACCGCCATGCAGCAGAAGCAGCGGCTCGCCCTTGCCATAGACGGCGTAATAATAGTTCAGGCCGTTGATCGGCAGCAGGCCGGATTTTTCCGGCGTCGGCAGTGTTGCGGTTGCGGTCGTCATGGCGGGCTTGGCCTCCTCTGCGTTGATGGTGCCCGGCGCGGCAAATAGCGCGGCGGCCGAGGCGAAAATGGCGAAAAATACCGATCTGGACATCAGTCTCCCTCTCTCGTTTGCATCAAAGTCGGTTTGCGACCTCCTCAAGCTGTTCGGCGCACTGGCTCCAGCCCTCGTGAAAACCCATTTTCTCGTGCTGTTCGCGGTCGGCGACCGACCAATGCGCGACGCGGGCAATGTAGCGGGTCTTGCCCTCGCCCTCGTCCTCGAAGGTCAGCACGACCGTCATGAACGGCTTTTCGGACGGCTCCCACGCCTTCGTATAGGCATCGGTGAAGACGAGCTTTTTGCCCGGTACGACTTCGAGGAAGATGCCTGGATTCGGGAACTCCTTGCCGTCGGGATCGGCCATGACGACAAGGGTGGAGCCACCGGTCCGCACATCCATTTCGGCGCGCGGCGTCATCCACGGCTTCGGCGAGAACCATTGCGTCAACAGCTTTGGCTCGGTCCAGCAGCGATAGACGTTCTCGTGCGGCGCATCGATGATGCGGGCGAGAACCAGCTCGCGATCGGAGTTGGGGGCGATGTCGAGCTTGGTGGTCATGATGTTTCCTCACATGTCGGTTTTGGCTTCCGTGTCTAGGACGAACCGACAAGACGCAAGCCGACACGGTCCGCGAAAAAATCCGCGGGACAGGAGATTCGAACGACGGAAATAAGTGGCTTCAGTGGCGCTTGGCTTGCACCAGATAGGCGTCGATCTCGGTCTCGCCGAGCCACTTGGCCGCTTCCAGCCGATGCAACCCTTCGACCAGGATATGGCGCTTGCCGTCATGGCGCACTTGGATCGGCATCTTCATGCCGTTTTCCAGAATGTCCTCGGCCAGATGGCGGACGGTCTCGGGATGCAACGTCTTCTTGCGCGCCGTCGGCACGTAGATATCGTTGACCCTGACCTTTTGCACTCTCAGCATATCGGCTCCCGTGGCGGACAACGCCGCCCTTTGTGAGATAGTCTGTTTGTCAGGCAAGGCCAAGGGAGCAGCCCGGCAATGGCTGGCCCGATCGTTTCCAATTGACGCTTGGCCGGCGGATGGCCGAAATGGCGGCCTTCGACCTTAGCGGTGTCCATGAACCATCCGCCGACCGAGTTTCCCGATTTCGGACTGACGCCGGAGCAGCGACGCCAGGCGGTGCGCAGCCATTACTGGGAATGGCCCGGTATGGATGGCAGGCGCGGCGAAATCTGGTGCTACAGCGACCGTTTTTCCTATCGCCCCGGCGAGATGGTGGCGCTGCATGTCAGTTCGACGGCCGCCGGTTTCGGCATCGCAATCATCCGCGACGGCGGCGCGGAAACGACAATGTTCGAAAGGACCGGGATTGCGGCGCGCTGGCAAGATACGCCGGATCAATGTTCGGTCGAAGGCTGCGGCTGGCAAGCGTCGTTCGAGTTTCGCATCGGCGACGACTGGCCATCCGGCGCCTATCGCGTCACGCTTGAAGCGGACGGTCGCGACGGCAAGCCGATCCGCTGTCATCACCTTTTCATCGTCTCGCCGCAGCCCGGCAAGAAACCCGGCCGCGTGCTGCAGGTGGCTGCCACCAGCACCTGGCTCGCCTACAATACATGGGGCGGTTCCAACCATTACGAAGGCATCACCGGGCCAGGCCGGGACCAATATGCACGAATGGTGTCGACCCAACGGCCGTGGTGCCGCGGCTTCGTCGTGCTGCCCAGGGACGCGCCGCGCGTGCCGCTCGAAGTCGCCGTGCCGCCGAAAACCGTGCCGCGCTATCCGCATATGGAATGGGCCTTTGCTACCGGCCATTCGAAGAAATACGCCTCGTCCGGCTGGGCAAGCTACGACAGCCATTTCTTCCGCTTCGCCGAGCGTGCCGGCTACGCCGTCGATCTCGCCAGCCAGCACGATCTGCATTTTTCGCCCGACATTCTCGACGGCTATGACTGCGTCGTCTTGGTCGGCCACGACGAATATTGGACCTGGGAAATGCGCGATGCGGTCGACACCTATGTCGAGCGCGGCGGTCATGCGGCGCGCTTTGCCGGCAATTTCATGTGGCAGACCAGGCTGGAGGACGAAGGCCGCCGGCAGGTCTGTTACAAATACCGCGCTCGCGCCGAGGACCCGGCCTATCGCGGCGGCGATATAAGGCGCGCCACCAATTCCTGGGAAGCGCCGGAAATCGGCCGGCCGGGTGCGGCGACCTTCGGCCTCAACGCGACAAGAGGCGTCTATGCCGGCTGGGGCGGCTGCGCGCCGCGCGGCGTACGCGGCTTTCCGGTCTACCGGCCGGAGCATTGGGCGTTTGCCGGCACCGGCATCTACTATGGCGATCTGCTCGGCGCCGACAGCCATGTCTATGGCTACGAGGTCGACGGGCTCGATTTCGAGATCCGCGGCGGCCTGCCCTACCCCAAGCCCGACAGCGGTGCACCGGACGGGCTGCAAGTGCTGGCCGTCGGCATGGCGAGCCAGGTCGAGGAAAGCGCCGACATTGCGTTCGACGACCAGTTTCTCGGCGACGAGGACGGACGCTTCACCGCCGAGGCGCTGTTCGGCGAGGCAAGCGATGCCAACCTCGACAAGGTCAAACGCGGCAACGGCATGATCGTCAATTTCCCGCGCGGCAAAGGCGAGGTGTTTCACGCCGGAAGCTGCGAATGGGTTGCTGGCCTGCTAAGGCAGGATGCGATGGTCGAGCGCGTCACCAGAAATGTCCTCGACCGCTATCTTGGAAAGCCATGACATGTTGAAGTCTCCTGCCCCGGAAACTCGCGAAGCCTCGCATCTGTTTTATCTATCCAGCCTGCGCCGGCCGCTGATCGACCGCGCCGAAGGCATCTACATGTGGACGCAGGATGGCCGCCGCTTCATCGACGGATCGAGCGGTCCGATGGTTGCCAATATCGGCCACTCCAATCGCAACGTGCTCGACGCGATGAAAAGGCAGATGGACCGCGCCACCTTCGCCTACCGCCTGCATTTCGAGAACGAACCGGCCGAGGAGCTCGCGCGGCAGCTGGCCGCCAAACTCCCTGAAGGCATGGACCGCATCTTCTTTGTCTCCGGCGGCTCGGAAGCGATCGAATCCTGCATCAAGCTGGCGCGGCAATGGGCGGTCGCCACCGGCCAGCCCAGCCGTTGGAAGGTGATCTCGCGCTTTCCCTCCTATCATGGCGGCACGCTCGGCGCGCTCGCCGTTACCGGCGACGATGCGCTGTCCGAAACATTTGTGCCGATGATGCAGATGATGCCGACCGTGCCGGCGCCCATCGCCTGGCGCGACCGCGACAATCTTTCGATGGAACAGCGCGGCATCCGCTACGCCGACATGCTGGAGGAAAAGATCCTCGCCGAGGGACCGCAGAGCGTGCTCGCCTTCATCATGGAGCCAGTCGGCGGCGCTGCCACGGCAGCACTGGTGGCGCCGGACAGCTACTATCCGCGCATCCGCGAGATCTGCGATCGCTACGGCATCTTGCTCATCCATGACGAAGTGATGAGCGGTGCCGGCCGCACCGGAAAATTCCTCGGCGGCGACCACTGGAACTGCAAGCCCGACATTGTCGCGCTGTCGAAGGGGCTGGGCTCTGGCTACGCGCCGCTCGGCGCGCTGGCGGCACCGATGCGGCTGGTGCAGCCTTTGCTCGCATCGGGCGGCTTTCAGCACGGCCATACCTACGCCGGCAACCCGCTCGCCTGCGCCGCCGGGCTCGCCGTACTCGGCGAAATGGACCGCCTCGGCCTGATCGCCAACGCGGCTGACATGGGCGAGCTTTTGATGGACGAGCTGAAGGGATTGGCGAAGCGGTTTCCGTTCATCGCCGACATCCGCGGCAAGGGCCTACTCACCGGTGCCGAAATGGTCGCCGACCCAGAAACGCTCAGGCCGATCGAGCCGGCAAAGAAGGCCACCCAGCATCTGCTCGACCTCGCCTATGAGCGCGGCCTGATCATCTACGGACGCAAGGTCAAGGGCGGTGTCGACGGCGACAATTTCATGGTCGCCCCGCCGATGATCGTCACCGCCGCGCAGATCGGCGAGATCGTATCCATCATCGGCGACTCGCTCGAGGTGCTGGCCAGCGAGCTCGACCTGCCGGTCGAAGGTTGAGGCGACCATGGCACCGCGCAAAGTCATTATCACCTGTGCCGTCACCGGGTCGGTGCACACGCCATCGATGTCGCCACATCTGCCAGTGACGCCGGACCAGATCGCCGCAGACGCGATCGCCGCCGCCGAGGCCGGCGCTTCGATCCTGCATCTTCATGCCCGCGACCCCAAGGATGGGCGGCCGACCGCCGACCCCGAGGTGTTCATGCAGTTCCTGCCGCGCATCAAGCAGGCGACCGATGCGGTGATCAACATCACCACCGGCGGATCGTCGCTGATGACGCTCGACCAGCGGCTGGCCGCGCCGCTCAGGGCCGAGCCGGAAATGTGTTCGCTCAATATGGGTTCGATGAATTTTGCGCTGTTCCCGATGCTCGAGCGGCCGCGAGAATGGCAGCACGAATGGGAGCCGAAGCTGCTCGAGGCTACCCGTGACACGATCTTCAAGAACACCTTTGCCGATATGGAGACGGTGCTGGAAAAGCTTGGGCGCGGCTGTGGCACGCGTTTCGAATTCGAGTGCTACGATGTCGGCCACCTCTATTCGCTTGCGCATTTCCGCGACCGCGGGCTGGTGTCGGGACCATTGTTCATCCAATTCGTGTTCGGCATATTGGGTGGTATCGGCGCCGATCCAGAAAACCTGGTCCACATGAAGCGCATCGCCGACAAACTGTTCGGCGAGAGCTACCGGTTTTCGGTGCTGGCCGCCGGACGCCACCAGATGCCGATGATCTCGATTGCGGCGGCAATGGGCGGCAACGTCCGCGTCGGGCTGGAGGACAGCCTCTACGACGGGCGCCAGCTCGCCAAGTCCAATGCCGACCACGTCCGCCGTATCCGCAGCGTGCTGGAAGGGCTGTCGCTGGACGTCGCGACGCCGGCCGAGGCACGCGCCATGCTGGCGCTCAAGGGCGGCGACCGGGTGGCGTTCTGAGAGGAAGGCAATCTGAAATGTTTGGCTCCCGGCCCACCCCCCTCTGTCCTGCCCTCTTTACCACTACTTGGCATCTCCCCCTCAAGGGGGGAGATTGGCAGCTTCGCCGTCCTGCCCCTTTTTCAGCGTTGGAGATTGGCGAACGCGGAGGTGATCCGATCTCCCCCCTTGAGGGGGAGATGCCAAGTAGTCGTAAAGAGGGCAGGCCAGAGGGGGGTGCCTTGGCATCGTACCTCCAGTGACTGTCGCTTTGCCCGAGATCAACATCCGGCCCGGGACCGTCGAGGACGTCGAAACCATCCACGCCGCACTCCTACGGCTCGGCGCGCATGTCGGCGCACATCAGGAGATCACCTCGACAGCTCAGGATCTCCGCACCTATGGCTTTGGCGAAAAGCCTGCCTTCTCGACCTTGATCGCCGAAGTCGGTGGCGAATTTGCCGGGCTTTGCCTGTATTTTCCGATCTTCTCGACATGGATGGGACGGCCCGGCGTCTATGTGCAGGACCTCTATGTCGAGGACCGTTTTCGTGGCCGCAGGATCGGCGAGCGCCTGCTGCGCCGGGTGGCGGCGCAGTGCCGGAAGGCAGGCGGCGTCTATCTCAGGCTGTCCGTCGACACCGACAACAAGACCGCCAAGGCTTTTTACGAACGGTTAGGCATTGGCTGGTCGAGCTACGAGCAGGTGCAGAAGATCGTCGGCGACGCCTTTTTCGCCTTTGCCGATGCACCGGAGGAGCCAACATGAAAGCCTTCTATGCCGAAGAACAGAAGCGCCACGACCCGAAGGCGTTCCTCTCAAGCGGCGCGCCGCAGCCCAATCCGGAAAAGCCGGAACGGGTCGAGCGATTGTTAGCCGGCACCAAGGCTGCCGGCTGCACGATCGAACGGCCGCGGGATCACGAGCTCGGCCCGATTGCGGCGGTGCATACGCCGGAATATCTCGATTTTCTCCAGCATATCTTCGCGCGCTGGCAGCGCATCGAGGGCGCCTCGGCCGAGGTCATCCCCAATATTCATCCGATCGCGCGGAACGGCTCCTATCCGGCCTCGGCGGTCGGCCAGGCCGGCTACCACATGGCCGACACCGCCTGCCCGATCTCCAGCGAGACGTGGCAGAGCGCGCTTTGGAGCGCCTGGAGCGCGGTTGAAACCGCCGAGGCGGTGATGTCGGGAGCGCCGGCCGCCTATGCGCTGTGCCGGCCGCCCGGCCATCACGCCTTTGCCGATGTCGCCGGCGGCTTCTGCTTCATCAACAATTCGGCGGTCGCTGCACAGGTTCTGCGCAAGCAGGCTGCGCGGGTGGCGATCCTCGATGTCGACCTGCACCACGGCAACGGCACGCAAGGCATCTTCTATGCCCGGCCGGACGTGCTCACCGTGTCGCTGCATGCCGACCCGGTGCGCTTCTACCCGTTTTTCTGGGGCTATGGCGACGAGCGCGGCGAAGGCGCCGGCCTCGGCTACAATCTCAACCTGCCGCTGCCGCGCAAATCCGGCGATGCAGCGTTCCTCGAAGCGCTGGAGGCATCGTTCCAGCGCATCAACGCCTTCTCGCCCGATGCGCTTGTGGTGGCGCTGGGGCTAGATGCCTTCGAAGGCGATCCGTTCGGCGGGCTGTCGGTGAGCACGCCTGGTTTTTCGCGCATTGGCGAGGTGATCGCCGGGCTCGGCCTGCCAACGGTCATCGTCCAGGAAGGCGGCTATCTCTGCGACGAGCTCGGCGACAATCTCACCGCCTTCCTCACCGGTTTTGGCGGCGCCCACAAGCGATGATCCGCCCGCGAGGGCCGCTCAGGATCGTTCCTGCCTCAGCATGGCGACAACGCGGTGCACGCTCTCCAGCGTCTCGTCGATTTCGGCTGAAGTGTTGTAATGAGCGATGCCGATGCGCACCACCCCCTGCTCGGCCGGAATGCCGAGCTGGTGGACGATCTCCCAGGCGTAGTTGTGGCCGGACCACAGGAAGATGTTTTCGGCATTCATCTGCCGCACGATCGTCTCCGGCACGATGCCTTCGACAGTGAACGACACCGTCGGCACACGCTCATTGATCCGCTTCGGATCGGTGATGCCGTGGATGGTCAGGCCGGCAATATCCGACAGACCGTCGATCAGCTGTTGCGCCAGCGGGTTCTCGTAAGCGATTGAAACTTCGAAGGCCTTGGCGATTTTCAGCCGACGCGATCCTTGCGCGCCGGCTGCCGCGCCCAACTCGGCAAAATAATCGACAGCCGCCGACAGGCCGGCCATCAATTCAATTTGCGGCGTGCCGAGCTCGAAGCGCTCCGGCAAGGCATTGGACGAGCAACGGCATTTATACGGCTTAAGCGCATCGATAACGTCCAGCCTGCCCCACAAAATTCCCATATGAGGGCCGAAGAACTTGTAAGCCGAGCAGATCAGGAAATCGCAGCCGAGGTTTTGGACGTCGATCAGGCCATGCGGCGCGAACTGGACGGCATCGACGTAGACCAACGCACCAGCCCGCCTGGCGATGCCGGTCAACGCCTTCACCCGGTTGATCGACCCGGTGAGATTGCTGGCGTAGTTGAGCGCGACGAGCCGCGTCCTCTCGGAAAGCAGCGCGGCGAGCGCCGCCTCCTCGATCTGCCAGCTCTGCTGGTCGAAAGGCAGCCAGCGCACGACAAGGCCAAGGTCTTCGGCCAGTTGCAGCCAGGGTGAGACGTTGCCCTCATGGTCCATGCGGGTGAGGATGATCTCGTCCCCGGGCTTCATCGTGCGGCCGAGCGTTCGCGACATGTGGTAGGTCAATGTCGTCATGTTGGCACCGATGATAATTTCCTGCGGGCTCGCAGCGCCGAGAAAATCCGCCATCGCCAGATGGGCCTCGTCCCCGATGTCTTGTGCTGCAACGGTGGTCTCGAAGAAGCCGCCGAGGTTGGCATTCGTGGTCAGCAAGCAACGCGATACTGCGTCCCCCACCGACTGCGGCACCTGCGTGCCGGCAGGATTGTCGAGATAGATGCGCCGGCGGCCCTTGTCGGTCAGCGACAAGGCCGGAAATTTCGCGCGCACCGCGTCGCTCCGGAAGTCCATGGCTGTTCCCCTCTCCTTATGACGATCGGACAACCGCGTCCCGACGCATCAAGGGCACGGATTGCCGACGCGCTGGTGGATCGCATCAACGGCTTTCTGCATGTCCTCGGTCCAGACCACGTCGGCGGAAGAGAGCGCCATTTCGAGTTGCGAAATGGTGGTGGCGCCGATGATGTTCGAGGTGACCAAGGGCCGGTTCGAGACATAGGCATTGGCAAAAAGCGCCGGCTCCATGCCGAAGGTGCGCGCCAACCGGTTGTATTCGAGCTGCACGTCGGCAGCATTGGGAGTCTCGTAGCGCTGGCCGCGGTTGAACAACTGCGAGCGCGAGCCCTGCGGCCGCGCGCCATGATCGTATTTGCCGGTCAAATAGCCTTGCGCCAGCGGCGAATAGGCAAGCAGCGACACCTGCTCGCGCTCGCAGACTTCGGCAAGGTTCACCTCGAAGGTGCGATTGACGAAATTGTAGGCGTTCTGCAGCGAGGCGACGCGCGGGCCGAGGCCCTTGTCGGCTTCGGCGATGAAACGCATGACTCCCCAGGAATTCTCGTTCGACAGGCCGAAATGGCGGATCTTGCCGGCCTTCACCAGTTCATCGAATACGGCAAGCGTCTCGGCGATCGGCGTCTCGCGTTCCGGCACGCCGGCGGCATCGGAGCGTCGCGGTACGGCGCCGATGCGGTTCGGATTGGCGCCCCACGGCACGTCGCGTTCCGGCCAATGGATCTGATAGAGGTCGATGTAATCGGTGTTGAGCCTGGCGAGTGACTTATCGATAGCGTCGAAGATATCGGCGCGCACCAGCTTAGACGGGCGGTCGCCGCGAAACCAACTGTTGGCGGTGCGACCAACTACCTTCGAGGCGATGATCACCTGGTCGCGATTGCGCTTCTCCTTCATCCAATTGCCGATGATTGTCTCGGTACGGCCTTGTGTCTCCGCCTTGGGCGGGATCGGATAGAGTTCGGCGGTGTCGATGAAATTGACGCCGCGAGCAAACGCCAGATCCATCTGGGCGTGACCGTCCGCCTCGGTGTTCTGCTGGCCCCAGGTCATCGATCCGAGGCAGATTTGCGACACGAAAAGATCGGTCTGGCCGAGACGGCGTTTGTGCATGGAGTTTCTCCGGTGGGAATTTTTGCGCGGCTGCGCGAGGAGGAAACAACAGCATACAGGAAAGCGCCGCCCGCTTCCAAGCCCACCGCCGGCAGGCCAGGCGACTTTCCCAGGACGCCGGCGAACGGGGTTTATCCCCGCGGCCAATAAAAAGCCGGACCGCATTTTCACGCAGTCCGGAATTTCGCCAGGAATGGCGAAGAAAAACCGGCCAAGTGCCGGCACTGACTCCTACGGTCGAAGCGCCACAGAAGTTTCGCCGGAACAGCCGAATTATGTCAAAAAAGATCGGGGCAGCATGGCTGCCATGCGGATGCTGCACTGCACAATTGTCATGATCTGCCTATATTGGAGGCCGTGGAGGTTCAATAAAGGGGCTTGAATCATGGGATTCTTAACTGAAATGTTCGCCCGTCCGCGTCCGCGGGAACAGCTGCGTTATCGCGCGGCACTGGCGCTACTCCATTCGATGAGCAATGCCGATCGCACCGATATCGGCGTCAAGCCGGCCGATTTCCCGCGCATCGCCCGGGAAATGTCCCTACGCTAAACAGCGCGCCGTGAGATATCTCGCCGCAGCGGGATATCTCGCGAGCGGATCTCAACGCAATCCGAGGAAGATCGACTTGCCCAATGGCACGCCGTTGTGGCGCAGGATGTCGTAGGCGGTGGTCAGGTGGAAATAGAAATTGGGCATGGCGGCGTGCAACAGATACTGCATCCCCGGCATCGAAACCTCTCGTCCCGCAAGCCTCAGTTCGACCACCCTGTAATCTGAACCGTCGAATTCGGCCGCCGAAAATGTCGCGAGATAGTCGAGCGTCTTGGTGAGGCGTGCCTGCAGATCGGCGAAGCTCGCCTCATTGTCCTCGTATTTTGGCACCTCGCGGCCGGCAAGCCGTGACGGCGCGCCCTTGGCGTGATCGGTGGCGATCTGCACCTGCCTGGTCAGCGCAAACATATCCGGCGCCAGCCTCGCCGTCAGATACACCTGCGGATCGATCTTGCGATCAGCCGCATTTTGCTCGGCAATGTTCAGCACATTGGCTAGTGCCTTCAGCCTCGCCGAAAATACCGGCACGGATGCTTCATACATTGATATGGTCACAAGAAATCTCCACGCGGCCCGACTGCCCACGGCGAGAGGTAGCGCTTTCGCAGGCGATTGTTCAAGCGTCACCACGCCGCCGCAATCGATATGATAGGATTTTTCATCGAGTGGAGGTTCCCGATGAGACGCGCACTTTTTGCAGCGACCGCTTCTGTCTCTCTTGCCATTGCCGGCCAATCGGCGCTCGCCGCAGACGCGCCTTATATCGACGACAGGTCGAATGCCGAAGCGGTCATCCGGTCGCTTTATAGTGCCATCAGCCGGCACGAATTCGCGCGCGCCTGGGACTATTTCGGCGACACCAAGCCGGCCAAGGATTTCAATTCCTTCGTCAAAGGCTATGACGGCACGGACACGGTCGAAGTCAAAACCGGTGGCGTATCCGAAGACGGGGCTGCCGGCAGCATCTACTACAGCGTTCCGGTCGCCATCCGGGCGACGGCCAAGGACGGCAGCGAGAATGTCTTTGCCGGCTGCTATACGCTGCGCCAGATCAACGCCTCGATCCAGGAACCGCCATTTCGCGCAATCTTCATCGACAAGGGTGCGCTGAAACCCTCAAAGGCCGATTTCGAAGATGCCGTGCCGGCAAGCTGCGGCGAAGGACCGCCGCCGCCGAAGAAGGACGCAGCGCTTGAGCAGGCCAACAAGGCGTTTGCCGCGACTTATGGCGACCAGTGCGACAAGGACATGCCCGGCGGCGATCCGCGAGGAGAGCCGGACGCCTACTCGCTCCGCTACAAGGATGCGGGGGCGGCCGAAAACGAGCCCGAACGCGAGACACGGCTGTTTCGCTTTTTCTGCTCGATGGCCGCCTACAATGAGAGCGCAGTCTATTACATCTACGACGACGTATCGGGCGTCCGGCAATTACAATTCGCGTCACCGGAACTCGATATTCGCTATGAGAACAACAATAGCGAAGGCAAGGTCGAGGGCATCAACATCATCGGCTTCCAGACTGACGACCAGTTGGTCAACTCCGAATATGACGAGGCCACCAAAACGATTTCATCCTTGAACAAGTGGCGCGGCGTCGGCGACGCCTCGTCGGCCGGCACCTACCTGTTTCGCCACGGCAATTTCTCGCTGGTGCAGTATGAGGTCGATGCCTCTTATGACGGCGAGATCAACCCGCAGACCGTGCTCGACTACAACACCGCGCCCTAAGGGACCTTCGATAACATCCAGTTGAGTGTGCCCCGCCAGTCGGTCATGCGGATCGGCGTGCCATGTGTGCCGGTCTCGAAGCGGACAAAGCGGGTCGGGTAGGCTTTCGATTTGCCCAGAATCGATCGGAAGAAGGCTTCCTGTTTCTCGATTGGAAACACCGGGTCCTTGCTGCCCTGGCCGAAGAAGACCGGCACACGGCGCTTGAATGCGGAGCTTGAGAAGAAACTCTCGTCCCATAACGAGCCGAGCAGCAGCAGCCCGTCAATGCGCCCGCCGGAGTCCTTGCGGCCTGCCAGCTTCCAGCACAACGCGCCGCCCATAGAGCCGCAGGCGACGAAGATTTTTGCGCGCGGCGACTGTTCGGCATAGTGGCCGATCAATGCGGCGATCTGGGCGGCACCGGTGTCGCCGAAATCGGAAAAATCCGGCGACAGATAGAGGCCGCCATTACCGGCCATCAGGTTCTTGATGCGGTTGAAATTGCCGCCGAAAGTGAAATCGTCAGCACCCTGCTTACGGCTACCGCCCTGCCCGTGCAGATAGAGCACGATGATGCTGGCGCCCCCGGTCTTGCCGACGGCGATGTGGCGGACATCGCCGGCATCGGTCTTCAGCAACAAATCCTGCTGCACCTTGCGCACACCGGTATCGGTGTATTGCGCATGCACCCGGCGCTCAGGCACTTCGTCGCGGGCGTTGATATCGCGCAGCTCACGATAATCGATGACCGTATACGCGCCGCTGTTTTCGGATGAGAGCATGACCGGATAGGCGAAGAGATCGTCCTTGAAGGGTTTGAGTTCGAGAGCGTTGGCGTAAGTGGCACAAAAGAGCGACCAAAGAATCGCGATCAGAAGGGCCGGGAGGCCGGAGGGGGGTAAGCGGAACCGGAGGCAGGAACGAAAGGCCATCCCGCAGCCATGCGTTTTTCGGCTTCGGTTTGTCAATCCTGCAGCACGCCGCCGGCGCTTTCCAGCGCCTCGCGCGTGTCGACATCGACGGCTGCCCCTTCGCCGATCTCGACATCGATGACGTCGAGCCCTTCGGCCTCGACCAGATGGCGGGCACCGGTATCGCCTTCGAGGTGAGCGATCGCGGCGAACAGCGAGCGCGGCAGCAGCACCGGGTTGCCGCGCCGGCCATCATGAGCGGCGCGCACCACCGATCGCCCTTCGGACTTGCGGAACGCCTCGATCAGCCTGTCGAGGTCGGCCGAGGCGACGCCGGGCATATCGCCGAGGACAATCATGGCGCCGGCGGCGTCGCCGGAAATCTTGGCGATGCCGGCCTTCAGCGACGAAGACAGACCCTCGCCGAAATCCGGATTGTCGGCGAAGATCACATCGAGGCCAGACAGTGCATCGCGCACGCGCTCGCGCTGGTGGCCAGTGACGACGATGGTGGCCGCGGCTTTCGAACCGACCGCGCGTTCGGCAGTGCGACGGACCAGCGGCTTGCCGTCGAAGAGCGCCAAGAGCTTGTTCGGCCCGCCCATGCGGCTGGAGCGGCCGGCGGCCAGAAGCACGATCTCGACCTTTGGTTCGGCTTTGGCCGGCAATGGCTCGCGCGGCTGCGGCCGCGTCGGAATTTCCATCAACAGCCCGCCGACGCCCATGCCGGCAATATCCCTGGCGGTCACGTCGAGACCGGCGATCAGCCGGTCAAGCACCCGATCGAAGCCGTTCTCCTTGGGACTGCGGGCGCAGCCCGGCGCACCGATGATGCGCTTGCCGCCTAGAGTGCCTAGCACCAGTAGATTGCCGGGATCGACCGGCATGCCGGCGCGGATCAGAGTGCCGCCTGCCTTTTCGATGGCAGCGGGAACGACGTCGCCGAAATCGGCCATCGCCGAGGCGCCGAAGATAACCACCATATCGTTGTCGCGGATCAGCGAGGCCGCAGCGTCGGCGACGGGGATAATTTCATGCGGGGTTCGACGCTCCGCCGTCAGCCTGCCGCCCGAACGCGCCAGGCGCGCTTCGGTGACGCGCAGCGTCTTGTCGAGCACTCTGGGTTTGATGCCGGGCAGCACCGTCTGGATGACGCCGACGCGCACCGGCTGATAGGCGTTGACCGCAAATATCTCGCCGCCGGCGCAGATCCTTGCCACGGCATCGACCAAAGCGGAGGCGACCGCAAATGGGATGATCTTCACCGTTGCTACCATCTGACCTTTTTCGACCGGCGCATGCTGCGCCAGCGTGGCGATGGTGATCGTCGGATCGACGGCGTTGATGGCGTCGATCATCGCCGCGTCGACGGTGAACATGCCGGCAGCCTGCGCGTGGAGGTTGACCCTACCTGTCGCGGCGGGCCTCGCCTCGATGTTGCGATGGATCATGGATGCGGCGATCTTTTCGGCAGCGACGTCCTCGCTGAGATCATCGGGCGCCAACACCGCCGCTACGACCTCGGAAACGCCAGCGGCCTTCAACAGGGACACATCCCCGGCGCTTAGCCTGTGCGCCTTGCGGAAGCGGCGCTCTCCGACCGTGGTGGCGTGCGCAAGCACTGCCCCTTCGGCCGTATCGATCGCAACGGGACCAAATTTCACGCGACCGCGCCTTTGGATTCGAGACCACGGGAGCGAAAGGCGTGGATCGCTTGCGCCAACACCGCGACGGCGATCTCGGCCGGGCTGGCAGCCCCAATGTCGAGGCCGATCGGGGCATGAATGCGGGCGATCTGGTCGGCGGTCGCTCCCGAAGCCAGCAGGCGTTCCACACGTTTGGCGTGGGTCTTGCGGCTGCCGAGCGCGCCGACATAAAAGCAGCCGGCGTCGAGCGCCGCCTTCAGCGCGAAATCGTCGATCTTCGGATCATGAGTGAGGGCAGCCAGCGCCGTATAGCCGTCGAGCGGCTGGCGATTCAGCACATCCTCCGGCCATTCGGCATGTAGCGCGATATCGGGAAAGCGGTCGGACGTGGCAAACGCCGTGCGCGGGTCGATGATCTCTACGGGATAGCCGGCGATCCTGGCCATCGGTGCCAGCGCCTGGCTGATGTGGACGGCGCCGATCACTACCAGGCGCGGCTGCGGCAGATGTGCGTTGAGGAAGAAGGTCCGTCCCTCAGCTTCGACCGAACCGGAATTGCCCGTGCGAAATGCCTTGGCGACGGCCGCCCCGAGTTCGCCGGCAACCTGGTCGCTCTCGCGCACGATACGGTCGCGGCCGTCGCCAAGATCGGTTACCAAAATCGCCGCGCGGCGGGCACGACGTTCGGCGTTGAGTGTCTTCAGCGCGTAAGGATCCATCGAGAATCAGCCCAATCTTTCAACATAGACCTTGATGCGGCCGCCGCAGGACAGGCCGACTTGCCAGGCGGTCTCGTCTGCGACGCCGAATTCGAGCATTTTGGCCTTGCCGCTATCGATAACCTCGACCGCCTCGGTGACTACGGCGCCTTCGACGCAGCCGCCCGAGACGGAGCCGTGGAAATTGCCTTCGGCGTCGATGACCAGGTGGCTGCCGACCGGGCGCGGCGCCGAGCCCCAGGTCTCGACCACGGTGGCAATGGCGACATCCTTGCCGTCCTTCATCCAGCCCTCCGCGATGATCAGCGGGTCGCGAGCCTCATCGAGATAGATACTGTGTTCCATGATTTCTCCCTGGCAGACATGTGGTTATGCGACGCGCTTCACGCCAGCCTCGATCCACCGCCGCGGGTTGACCGAACGCATAAAAACAACACGGTCGCCAGCGACCGGTCCGCCACACAATCCGCACGGGTCAACCGGATCGAGCGTCTCGTCGATCGTCCGCGGCGCCGGACGCGGTTTTCAACTCGGTCATTCTGTCTCCGCGGGCGCGGCTAAAAGCCTCTACAGAGCGTGATAGCCGCGGTTGTGATAAATCAGCGGCCGCAAATTATCGCCGACGCGCAAACCTGTCACCTTGCCAAAAAGCACACGGTGGGTGGCCAGATCCTTGGTGTCGATCAGCTCGCAGTCGAAGACGGCGAGCGCGCCCTTCAACGTCGGCGCACCGGTCGAGATCACATCCCATTCGGCCAACGCGAAACGCTCCTCGACCGGCAGGCCGGTGATGCCGGAAAAGCCGATCGACAGCGGCTCCTGATCCGAAGCCAGCGTGTTCAGGGCAAATTTGCCGTTTTCCACGAACGGCTCGTTCTTGGGATTTTCACGATTGAGGCAAACCAGGATGGTTGGCGGCGTGTCCGACACCGAGCAGGCCGCGATCACCGTCGCGCCGCGCCTGCCGGCAGGGCCATCGGTGGTGACTACATGCACATGGCCAGCAAAATGGGCCATCGCGTCGCGGTAGGCCTGCGGCCCGATGTCATTCTTCTTCAGCACCGATGATTTTCCACTAGTCAGAACCAACCGTTATATATGGGGGGATATTGCAGGCCACAAGCGAAGTGCTTGACCTATATCCCGAATTCGCGTGTTGCGCCAAAGCTGGCCAGCCTTTAGGTCTTGACGGCATTGGCGCCGGCAACCACGCGACCGGCGTGGAGGAATTCTTCGCTCGCATGCGACCTTGGACAACCACGATAGCGGTGCTGGCCTGGCTCTCGGTCGCCTGCAGTGCAAATGCCGAGACGCTGCTGGTCGGCGTCGCGGCACCTTTGTCGGGGCCGTCGGCGATCCTCGGCAAACAGATCGAGGCCGGCGCGACAATGGCGGCTGAAGCGAACGATGCCGAAATCAAGACGATCGATGACGCCTGCACGGCCGACGGTGGCGCCGCCGCCGCGCGGGAGTTCACCGCGGCCAAGGTCAACGTCGTCATCGGGTTTTTGTGCACCGACGCAATCGAGGCGGCTCTGCCGATCCTCAAGGATGCCGGCATACCGGTGATCACCGTCGGCGTTCGCACGGAAAGCCTGACCGACCGGCGCGCCAAGACCGGATGGCCGATCTATCGTCTCGGGCCGCGCGGCGACGACGAGCGCAATGCCGTCGCTGCCATCCTCACCCGCCTATGGCAGACCGAGCTGTTCGCCATAGTCGACGACGGCACGATCTATGGCCGCGAAATGGCCGAGACGTTTCGGGCAGCCGCCGAGCAAGCGGCTCTGAAGCCGGTGTTCGTCGACACGTTCCGGCCGCAGCTCGACAACCAGATCGGCCTGATCGGCCGGCTGAAGAAAGCCGGCGCAACGCATGTCTTTGCCGGCGGCGACGGCGATGATATCGCCATTATGGGCCGGGATGCTGGCCAGCTAAATACCGGCATGGTGTTTGCCGGCGGCGAAGCGTTGCGCGCGCCGCTCGGTGACGTGCCTTATGCCGTCGGCACGCTGATGATCGCGCCGCCCGAATGGGCCGATGTCGCCGACCCCAAGGTGTTGCAGAGCTTTGCCGGACAAAATATCGTGCCGGAAGGTTACACGCTTCCCGCCTATGCCGCGGTCGAGATCGCCAAGGCGGCTTCAGCATTGCCGCAAAGCTCCGGCGAGAGGCTAGCCAACGTGCTGACCGCGCATGACTTCACCACGGCGATCGGACCGATCCGCTTTGACGAAAAAGGTGACCTGACGCAAAATCCTTATCGAGCCTACCGTTTCGACGGCGGCCGTTTCGTGCCGGCGGAGAGCCAATGATGTCCAGCACGGGGATGTTCCGTACGGGTCCGCGCAATCTCATCACCGACGTCGCCGGCCTGCGTGTCGGCAATGCGGCGAATGCGAAGCTGAAATCCGGTGTGACCACCGTCATCTGCGACGAACCGGCCGTGGCCGGCGTGCAAATCCTGGGCGGTGCGCCAGGCACCCGCGAAACCGACCTGCTCGAGCCGCACAATTCGATCCACGCCATCCATGCCGTGGTGCTTTCCGGCGGTTCGGCCTTTGGCCTCGACGCCGCGTCGGGGGTGCAGGCGGCGTTGCGCGAAAGAGGCATCGGCGTCGAGGTTGGCGGCTTTCGCGTGCCGATCGTGCCGGCGGCGATCCTGTTCGATCTGCGCAATGGCGGCGACAAGGATTGGGGCCGGTATCCGCCTTACCGCGACCTCGGCTACGAAGCCGCGCAAGCCGCCGCGATCGACTTTGCGCTCGGCACCGCCGGCGCGGGTGCCGGCGCGCTGAGCTCCGGCCTGAAGGGCGGGCTCGGCTCGGCCTCGACGGCGCTGGACAGCGGCGTCACCATCGGCGCGCTCGCCGCCGTCAACCCGACCGGCTCGGTGACGGTCGCCGGGACCCGCCATTTCTGGGCGGCGCCGTTCGAGATCGGCGACGAGTTCGGCGGGTTAGGCTATCCCTACCCGATGCCTGACGATGCCAGAAAGGTCCTGCTGAAGTTCCGTGACAAGCATGCGGCAGAGCAGGCGGAAACCGGCGCCAACACGACCATCGCCGTGATCGCCACCGATGCGGTACTCACGAAGGCCGCCGCCAAACGCCTGGCGATATCGGCGCATGACGGCTTTGTCCGTGCCATTTGGCCGACGCATACGCCCGCAGACGGCGATCTGGTCTTCGCGCTGGCAACGGGCAAGAGCGGCATCGAGCTCGCACCCAACGATGCCGTCGATCTCTACGCCGCGGCCGGCGCCACGATGGCGCGCGCCATCAGCCGCGGCGTCTTTGCCGCGACGCCGGCCGAGGGCGATCTGTTCCCGGTCTGGTCGTCGCGCTGAACGCGCAACGCTCATTCGGGTGAGCCGTAATCAGACTGGATTATGATCAGGTGGGTTCGGATTTTTCTTCCTCGAACGTGACCGCAACATCCGAGTTTGCCGACAGCCGCACCTTCTGGCCCTCGACCTCGGCGACAAGGCTGAGAGGAATGAAGTGGTGATGGCCCCTGTGAGCGCCCTCGCCGCTGTCGCGCTTGGTCAGCTTTATGCGATCTCCGTCAACCTTGTCGACGGTACCGACATGGACGCCGTCGGCGCCGATCACTTCCATACGTTCGCGAATCTTGGCTGCATCTGTCATGGGGGACTCCCTTAGAGCGCCGCGCGTCCTTTTGGACGCGCAAAGGACGCTCTAAACATTTTGAATCAATGCATCGTGCCTTCCGAAAATCGATTCTGATTTTCGGAAGGCACGATGCGGTGAAGCTGCCGACAATAACAAACGACGGGCGGATTGGATGCATCGACTTTTGTGTTTCAGTCAGCACGATCTTTTGACAGCATCGTGATAGGGAATTTAACGGCATCGACTGCCGGAATGGAAAGCCCCATGCGAAATCTTGCCCTGTTTGCCGTCTGCCTGCTTGCCCAGCTTGCAACTTTGGTCGCCGCCCACGCAGGCGATGTCGCCGAGCTTGATGTCCTCGGCTTCAGCCGTGATGGCGGGGTCTTTGCCTTCGAGGAATATGGCGTCCAGGACGGATCGGGATTTCCCTATGCCAACCGCTATTATATCGACACGGCCGACGACAGTTTCCTGAAGGGCTCGCCGATACGTGTCCGGCTCGACGACGAGAATGCCACGGTGGCCGCAGCGCGGCTGCAGGCCCGGCAAAGGGGCGAAGCGATCGTCGGTCAGGCGGAACTCACGGCAAATCGCGGCATCACCGCCGGCTTCAACCCGGTGACCGAGCTTTCTGCCGATCCCTTCCGCATGGTGGTCAATCCGCGCCCGATCTTCTCGCCGGTCGACGATCCGCTCGAGTTCCGGCTCGACCAGATCGGCATGAACGACACCGAACGCTGCCAGAGCCAGGGCGAGATCAATGGCTTTCGCCTGCTGCGCATCGAGGCGAAGGATGGCGGCCAGACGAGGATCATTCACGAGGACAAATCGATCCCGCAAAGCAGAGGCTGTCCGAATGGCTACCAGATCGGCGCGGTTCAGACATTTTCGCTGGATAGCCTCAGCGCCTATGCCGTGCTGATCGCGGTGCGCCAATACGGCTTCGAAGGGCCGGACTATCGCTGGATCGCGGTAACCGGTCGCCTGTGAAGTTCCCCGCCATGCGCTATCGCGCTCTGCGCCGTCTCCGCCGTGCTCTGCCGTCGCTGCGCACCGCATTTGCCGGTGCCTTGCTGTGGGCCATGGCGATGGGCGCCAGCGCGCTGCTCAATCTGCTGTTGTACGATTGGGAGACCCCGGCGAAGGTCCGCTTCGTCTCGCTGCTTTATGCTGCCGGCGGCGCGCTGGCCTTCCCGGTTGGGCTGTTTCTGGCGCGGCTCGTCTCGCTCGGACGCCACTGGGAAATCGCCCTCGCCGCCGCCTTCGTCTGCCTTCTCGCAGCGACGATCGCCGTCACCGGCGGCCTCTTTGGGCTGCAATACCGCTCCTACTATGTCCAATGGCATGCGCCCGCGTTCACCATCACCTGGGTTTTCCAGTTTGTGTTCACGATGTTGACGGCACTCTACCAGTTCGTCGTCCTTGGCATCCGGCTGTATTTTCCGCTCGGTTTCATTGCGCTCGCTGTCGTCAGTGTCTGGTTTGCGCGCCAGCAACGTTGAGCATTTTGCCTGCCTCTGTTAGGACGCGGGCAAATGCTCTCGCAAGTCAGGACCGACTGATGATCCCTCGCTACTCCCGGCCGGAAATGGTGGCCATCTGGTCCCCCGAAACCCGGTTCCGCATCTGGTTCGAGATCGAGGCCTACGCCTGCGACGCATTGGCCGAGCTCGGCGTCATCCCGAAGGAGGCCGCCAAGACCATCTGGGAGAAAGGCGGGGCGGCAAAATTCGATGTCGAAGCCATCGACGAGATCGAGCGGGTCACCAAGCATGACGTCATCGCCTTTCTCACCCATCTTGCCGAATTCGTCGGGCCGGATGCCCGCTTCATCCACCAGGGCATGACATCCTCCGACGTCCTCGACACCTGTTTTGCCGTGCAGCTCACCCGCGCCAGCGACATCCTGCTGGCCGACATTGACGGGCTGCTTGCGGCGCTCAAGCGCCGCGCCTTCGAGCACAAGGACACCATCACCATCGGCCGCAGCCACGGCATCCATGCCGAGCCGACCACCTTCGGCGTCAAGCTGGCGCAGGCCTATGCCGAATTCTCGCGTTGCCGCGAGAGGCTGGTGCATGCACGCGAGGACATCGCTACCTGCGCCATCTCCGGTGCGGTCGGCACCTTCGCCAATATCGACCCCTATGTCGAAGAATACGTGGCCAAGAAACTCGGACTGAAGCCGGAGCCGGTGTCGACGCAGGTGATCCCGCGCGACCGCCACGCGATGTTCTTCGCCACGCTCGGCGTCATCGCCTCGTCGATCGAGCGGCTGGCGATCGAGGTGCGCCATCTGCAGCGCACCGAGGTACTTGAAGCAGAAGAGTACTTTTCACCCGGACAGAAGGGCTCGTCGGCGATGCCGCACAAGCGCAACCCGGTGCTGACCGAGAACCTCACCGGCCTTGCCCGCATGGTGCGCTCCTTCGCATTGCCGGCAATGGAGAATGTGGCGCTGTGGCACGAGCGCGACATCTCGCATTCGTCGGTCGAGCGCATGATCGGGCCCGACGCGACGGTGACGCTCGATTTCGCGCTCTCACGCCTGACCAGCGTTGTCGACAAACTGCTCGTCTACCCCGACAACATGCTGAAGAACATGAACAAATTCCGTGGCCTCGTGCATTCGCAGCGCGTGCTGCTGGCGCTGACGCAAGCCGGTGTTTCGCGCGAGGACGCCTACCGGCTGGTGCAGCGCAACGCCATGAAGGTGTGGGAGCAAGGCGCTGATTTTCTTGAGGAACTTTTGGCCGACAAGGACGTTGTCGCAGCCTTGCCCGAGGCCGAGATCCGTGAGAAATTCGACTTGGGCTATCATACCAAGCACGTCGATACGATCTTTAGCCGAGTGTTTGGAGAAGCCTGATGATTTCGTCGGCCGGAGATTTCGATTTCCTTGCCCTGCCCGGGCGCGGCAATTCCGGGCCGGATCATTGGATGTCGCATTGGTGCCGGGTGTTCCCCAATTCGAGCCGCGTGCTGCAGGCCGAGTGGGACCGGCCAAAGCCTGAAGACTGGATCGGCCAGGTGGATGCCGCGGTGGCCGCCGCACCGCGCCGCGTCGTGCTGCTTGCGCATTCGCTGGCGGTGGCGACGGCGGTGAAGTGGGCTGCCGGCGCCAGTCAAAGCCAACTCGACAAGGTCGCGGCGGCATTCCTGGTTGCCGCCACCAATGTCGAGGATACCGATCCCTCATTCGACGCGGTGCGCCCGTTCGCGCCGATGCCGCTGAAGCGCCTGCCCTTCCCGACATTGGTGGTGGCGAGCCGCAGCGACCCACGCGTCACCTTCGACAAGGCGACCGCTTTTGCCGCAGCCTGGGGCGCGGATATCGCCGATGCCGGCGATCTCGGCCATATGGGAAATGAGGCCCGCCTCGGCGTATGGCCAGCGGGCCTGCTGATGCTTGGCCGCTTGCTCGAAAAAGCGAACCTCTAGCCTATGCCTTACCGGGAACCGTCCTTATCACCGTGCCCCACGGATCCTCGCGGGTGGTCTCGCTTGCGGCATTGTCCGAGCGCATCTCGACCCAGGCCAAGCCGGAGCGGGCGGGATCGCGGCGACCGGCGCCCGCGCTCTGCCACGCATTTGCGCCAATGTGGTGATGATAGCCGCCGGACGACAGGAACACCGCCGCGCCACCGTACTTTGCCACTGTGTCGAAACCGAACTCCTGATGCCACCATGCTTCGGCTTCTTCCGGCCTGCCGACCCGCAAATGGACGTGGCCGATAATGCTGTTTTCCGGCGCGCCCTGCCAGCCGGTGTCGCCGGCCGGCACCTCGGCAACGACCGACGGAATGTTCAGCCGCTCCGTCGCCATCGCTATCTTGTCACCGTTCCATTTCCAGTCCTGCGGACGGCGGTCGGCATAGATCTCGATGCCGTTGCCTTCGGGATCGGTCAAATAGAGCGCCTCGCTGACCAGGTGGTCGGATGCGCCCTCGATGCCGATCTTGTTGGCGATGGCATGGTTGATCCAGCGGCCGAGATCGGCCCGGCTGGGTAGCAGGAAGGCGGTGTGGAAAAGACCGGCGCTGCGCGGGTCATCGGGTTTCGCGGCCGGATCCGCTTCGATGTCGAGCAAAGGGCGATTGACTGCGCCGAGCGTAATGGTGCCGCCGGCGCGGCTCAGTTCCTGCAAACCGACGACTTTGCGATAGTAGGCAGCGAGATTGTCTGCATCGCGCGCCCGCAAGCCGACGCGGGCAACGCTGACCGGGGTCGTCGCGGCAAAAGGCAGTTCGCTCATTAAAGTGCTCCGTTCAGGCGGCGCTCGACAAGCTTCCAACAGAACAATCCGGCGCCATCAATCATTCTACGCCATGTCCGTGGCAAAATCTCGGAACAGCCATTCTTTCCTGGCGACAGATCGTTGATCGCGATCGTTCACACAAGAGCGCAAGAAGCGAACAGGGTGTTCACAATAGCGAGCAGAACCGGGCTCGTGAGCGGCCGTTTGCGTGTCGCTGTTGAGTTCATACCCGGTTGCACCCGACAGCGCCTCTCGCTACATGCGCGCCATGAAAGTCAGGGAAGCAGATATTCTCATCGTGCCGGGCTACACCAATTCCGGCCCCGATCATTGGCAGAGCCGCTGGCAGTCGAAACTATCGACAGCGCGCCGCGTCGAACAGGCGGAATGGTCGAAGCCGGTGCGCGAGGATTGGACGGCCGGTGTCGCCAAGGCGGTTAACGAGGCCGAGCGGCCGGTCGTCATCGTCGCCCATTCGCTTGGCGTCGCGGCGGTCATTCAAGCGTTGCCTCGGTTCGAGAGGCCGGTCGCCGGCGCTTTCTTCGTGGCGCCGCCCGATGTCGCCAATCCAGAGATAAAGCCGAGGCACCTGATGACCTTCGGCCCCTATCCGCGCGACCCGCTGCCGTTTCCGTCGGTGGTGATCGCCAGCCGCAACGACCCGTTCTGCGCCTTCGGCGTCGCCGAGGACATTGCCGGGGCGTGGGGCTCGCTGTTCATCGACGCCGGGGATGCCGGTCATCTCAACGCGGATTCCGGCTTCGGCCCCTGGCCTGAAGGCTCGATGACGTTCGCGAAATTCCTGACGGATCTCTAGAGCGGTTCACCGTTTCACGGAAACGGCGAACCGCTCTATCTCTTTGTTTTGACGCAATTCCGGACGGAAAACCGTTTCACACTTTTCCTGGAATTGCTCTAGGAACCGATCGAATCCCTGACGCTGTTCAGCAGGGTCTTTGCCCCAAGCGAAATCAGCGAATGCTCGGAACCCATCGCCAGCAGCCGGTAACCCATCGACACCACGCGACCGGCGATGGCCGGTTCCATCACATAGATCGCCGCATGCTTGCCGGCTTTGCGGGTGCGCTCGGCGATCGAGGCGACGGTCCCCATCATGCTCTCCAGCGTCGAACTGACGGTGGTGCCCTTCGACCAGGCGATCGAGAAATCCGACGGGCCAAGGAAGATACCGTCGATGCCCGGCGTGTCGAGGATGCCGTCGAGTGCATCAAGCGCGGCCCGCGTTTCGACCATGGCGAACGCCATGGTGCGCTGGTTGCTGTCGCGCAGCCAGTCGGCATAGTCGCCCTTGCCATGGCGCGGAAAAGCATAGGTCGGGCCCCAGGAGCGCTCGCCGAGTGGCGGGTATTTCATTGCGGCAGCAAACAGCTTTGCGTCCGCCACCGAATTCACCATCGGGGCGATCACCGCCTCGGCGCCGAAGTCAAGCGCACGGCTGGCCATGTCGAAGCGGCCGACCGGGATGCGTACCAAAGCCGGCTTGTTGGCGGCCAGCACCGGCACAAGCCCGCGAAGTACGCTATCCTCGTGATGGCCACCATGCTGCATATCGAGCGTAACCGCGTCGAACCCTTGCCTGGCCAGTATCTCGACCGTCAACGCATCCGGCACGCCGGACCATGCGGTGAACAGCGTCTCGTCGGCCGCAAGGCGTGACTTCAGGGACATTGGCGATTTCCTCTTTGCTTGCAGCAATTCAGCCGGAAATGACCGCAAAGGCAAAGAAAAACCGCCCGGTGAGGCCGGGCGGTCGATTGGTCCAGCATTCGAAGAGTATCGATGGGGATCAGGTGTTCTTGATCTGCTCGATCGCCTGCGCCATCAATTCATCCATGGTGCGGCGGATCTGATGGTCCGACTGGTCGATGCCGGCCGCATCGAAATCCTTGCGTATCTTGCGGAAAACGTCGTGATCGCCGGCTTCCTCGATGTCGCTGACGACCACTTCCCTGGCATAAGCGTCGGCATCGGCGCCGGACTTGCCGAGCTTTTCGGCAGCCCACAGGCCGAGCGCTCTGTTGCGGCGTGCCGCAGCCTTGAACCGAAGTTCCTCGTCGAATGCGAATTTGCGCTCAAAGCCCTCTTCGCGGTCTTTCATGCTGCTCATGGCATCCCTCCGTGAAATCCGATTCGTTGTGCCAATATGTGTTGCCGGAGCACAAACCAAAAGGGCGCCGGCCGGTCAATATGCTACATTGCTTGCTGCGCTGCGGCATTTCGGTGCCCGAAAGCGGTTGATTGAAAGGATTTGCCGATTGAGCAAACAGTGCGATTGGGATAGACACCGGCATTGAACCCCACCGTCGCCATCTTATTTTAGGCAGACGGACAGGAACTGGTCGCTTGCCGCCTGCCCGCAAATCCAGAGAAAAATCAGATGAAAAATCGCCGCCGCATTTATGAAGGCAAGGCCAAGATCCTTTATGAGGGACCGGAGCCTGGCACGCTGATCCAGTTCTTCAAGGACGACGCTACCGCTTTCAACAAGAAGAAGCATGAAATCGTCGATGGCAAAGGCGTGCTCAACAACCGCATTTCCGAGCACATCTTCAATCATCTCAACCGGATGGGCATTCCGACCCACTTCATCCGCCGGCTCAACATGCGCGAGCAGTTGATCAAGGAAGTCGAGATCATCCCGCTCGAAGTGGTGGTGCGCAACGTCGCCGCCGGCTCGCTGGCCAAGCGCCTGGGCATCGAGGAAGGCACCGTGCTGCCGCGCTCGATCATCGAATTCTATTACAAGGCCGATGCGCTCGACGATCCGATGGTATCGGAAGAGCACATTACCGCCTTCGGCTGGGCGAGCCCACAGGAGATCGACGATGTCATGGCGCTGGCCATTCGCGTCAACGACTTCCTTTCCGGCCTGTTCATGGGCGTCGGCATCCAGCTGGTCGATTTCAAAATCGAATGCGGCCGCCTGTTCGAAGGCGATATGATGCGCATCGTCGTTGCCGATGAGATCTCGCCGGATTCCTGCCGGCTGTGGGACGTGGCGACGCAGGACAAGCTCGACAAGGACCGCTTCCGCCGCGACATGGGCGGGCTGGTCGAGGCTTATCAGGAAGTTGCCCGCCGTCTCGGCATCATGAACGAGAACGAGCCACCGCGTCCGGCCGGGCCGGTGCTCGTCGCATCGACCGACGGTGTCAAAGGTAAGCCGCACTGACGGCTTGCCCGCTCAACAGGTGAACAGGAGCATGTCCAGCGTGATCAAGGCCCGCATTACCGTAACCCTCAAGAACGGCGTGCTAGACCCACAAGGCAAGGCAATCGAGCACGCGCTGTCCGGAATGGGTTTCGGCGGCGTCGGCCAGGTGCGGCAAGGCAAGGTTTTCGACGTCGAATTGGCCGAGAGCGACAGCGCCAAGGCCGAGGCCGATCTGAAAGCCATGTGCGACAAGCTTCTGGCGAATACAGTGATTGAGAATTACGCGGTGGAGATCGCCTGAGGTGAAATCAGCCGTCGTCCTGCTCCCAGGCCTCAATCGCGACCGCGACATGATCGCGGCGCTGACCAAGATTTCCGGCACGCCGCCGGTCACCGTCTGGCAGACCGACACCGAAATTCCCGATGTCGACCTGATCGCCATTCCCGGCGGCTTTTCGTTCGGCGATTATCTGCGCTGCGGCGCCATTGCCGCGCGCATGCCAGTAATGCGGGCTGTGGCCGAAAAGGCGGCCAAGGGCGTCACGGTCATCGGCGTCTGCAACGGCTTCCAAATCCTGGTCGAGGCCGGCTTGCTGCCGGGCGCATTGATGCGCAATACCTCGCTGAAATTCGTCTGCCGTCAGGTGAAGCTACAGATCGCCAATGCCAACACGATGTTCACCCGCCGCTACCAGCCGGGCCAGATCATCCGGGCGCCGGTGGCGCACCATGACGGCAATTATTTTGCCGATGCCGAAACGCTGGCCCGCCTCGAAGGCGAAGGCCAGGTGGTGTTCCGCTATGCCGAAGGCACCAATCCCAACGGCTCGATCAACGACATTGCCGGCATCGTCAACGGCCGCGGCAACGTGCTCGGCCTGATGCCGCATCCCGAGAACCTGATCGAAGCGGCGCATGGCGGCAGCGACGGCCGGGCGCTGTTCGAAAGCGCGCTGGGCATCGCTGCTTGATGCCTTCAATTTTCCTCCTGGAGCCACGGTCATGAAACTCTATTCGCGGCCGTTGTCGCCCTATTCGTCGATCGTGCGGGCGTTGGCCTACATCAAGAACGTGCCGCTCAAGCTCATTGCACCGCCGCCGGGGTTTCCCATCCCGGAGGCGTTTCGTGCCATCTCGCCGTTGAACCGGATTCCGGTGCTGATCACCGGCTCCGGCGAAACGATCGTCGAATCGGTGGTCATCGCCGAATATCTGGAGGAGCGCTTTCCCGAGCCGGCGCTGCTGCCGAGGGACTCGAAGGACCGGGCGCTGGTGCGCATGTTCGCCCGCATCACCGACCTCGACGTGCTCGCCCCGACGATGAAGCTGTTCGAGCTCCATTTCGTGCCGCAGCGCAACGAGGCGGAGATCAAGGCACAGTTCGCCCGATTGCATCACGGGCTTGCGGCAATCGAGGCCCGCATGGCGCATGGCCCGTTCGCGCTCGGCGACGACATCTCCTTTGCCGATGCGTGGTTGACGCCGACCCGCTTCGTCTTCAACAATTTCAGGACAACGATGGGCCGCCCCGATTTGCTTGACGCCTATCCGAAATTCGATGCCTACGAGCAAATAGCCTTGCAGCATCCGGCGCTGTCGCGCGTCTGGGGTGAGATGACAGACGGTCTGACGATCTTTCTGTCCGAACTCGAGATGGGCGCCGCTTGAACATGAGACCGACGACCACGCGCCTCGCCGTCGCTACTGCCGCCGGGCTTGTACTCGCCTCCTGCCAGTCAGGCCCGAAGAGCGCGCCGGCGCCGGCGGGCAAGAGTGCGTCACTGCTTGCCATGGAGCAGGTGGCAATAGCTGCCCACAAATGCTGGATCGCCAGCAAGGACCCTGCCTTCAAATCTTACCAGATGGCCAACGAGCTGAATTCGTTCAGCGGCACGCCGCGCTTCCTGCTGGTGCCGGCCAAACATTATGGTGGAAAGCCGTTGCTGGTCGTGCAGGCGCAAGGCAATTCGAGCCGCGTCGACGTGTTCGGCCCATTGATGGCGGAACCGCTCGGCGCCCGCATCGGCTCGGACATTGCCCGCTGGCAGGCGGGCAATCCGGCCTGCGGCGCTGCTGCCTAGCCCAATGGGTCGCGTGCTGCAGATCACCGGTCTGGTCGTCGGCCTGGCCGGGCTCGTCCTGCAGCTCTGCATCACCGTCCCGGCATCAATGGAAGCCGGCCGCGGCTTTGCCGGCTCGCTGGTCTTCTATTTCAGCTTCTTCACCATCCTGACCA
Source organism: Mesorhizobium sp. M0145 (assembly GCF_040322355.1). NCBI lineage: Bacteria > Pseudomonadati > Pseudomonadota > Alphaproteobacteria > Hyphomicrobiales > Phyllobacteriaceae > Mesorhizobium > Mesorhizobium sp. M0145. The sequence continues at coordinate 35,439 of NZ_JAMYTK010000028.1, read as the reverse complement.
ACATCGGCGCGGTGCTCGTCCATGCCTCGTTGCTGTCGTCGACGGGTTATGCCTGGTTTCCGGCCTTTTCCGCGCCACGGATGCGGGCGGGCGTAGCTGTCGCCATAACGCTGGTCCTCATCGTTTATGCAACGGTCCTGGCGCAGCTTTGGCAGCCGCAAGGGCTGTTTCTGCTCTGCGATGTGCTCCTGCACTATGTGACGCCGGTGTTGTTCGTGCTGTGGTGGCTTGTGGCAGGCGCCGACGGCTCGACGCGGTGGCGCGACATCTCCTGGTGGATGATCTATCCGATCGCCTATCTGGCCTACGCGCTGCTGCGGGCGCCGATTGCCGGTGAAGTGCCCTACCCGTTCCTCGATCTCGCCAACAACGGCGCGACCAGCGTCGCCGTCTCGGCTCTGGCCATCACCGGGCTCTTTCTGATGCTGTGCATCGTGGCGGTGCTTGTGGACCACGGTGTCACGCGGATCAGGGCGGCGGGCGTTCATCCGCGATGATGCTCTCCCGCCGCGGCAGCCTTTAGCGTCTTGGCACGGTTCGCGCGGCGCCTGCACGGATCGCCGCAGCAGCTTCGCCAGCGATCCGTGACATGAACTTGCGCGTGAATTGGCCGAGCGGCTTGGCATCTTCGAGCGCCCAGCTCGTCGCGAGATCATCGGTGTTGAATTCGTCGACGATAACCCAGGCTGGGGTAAAGAGGGTGGCGCGGCGGGCCTCGGTCTCAGGAATCTCAACATAGTGCGCGCAGGTCGTGGCGGCTGGCTCGTGATTGGAAAGAGCAGGGCCTGCTTGCGGCCATTCTTGCCGGCAACGATCAGCATAACGCAAGTCGGCCGCGCCTTGCGTCCGCTTTCCTCGCCCCGGTCATATTCCCTTGCCCACAAATAGGAATAGAGAATGATCTGTCCGTGGCCGGGTTCAGTCATCCCGAACATCATCTCGCGCGACTGCGTCGAGGCCGGTTAGAAGCCTGTCGCGTTCCTCGGCCGACAGATCCTCGACGCGGTGTGCCCGTTGCGCGCTGCGACTGGTGATGCGGTCGAACTGCTCTGCCGTCAGGAGAACGAACTTGCGCTTGCCGCGCTTGGTGATGTCAACAGGGCCGCGGAACGCGGCCTCAACAACCTCGCCGGATTTGTTGCCGAGATCTGTGAGGGTGAAACTTGCCACGGTCATCTCCTTCGTCATCGCGAAGATAAGGGAATTAGCTGTTTTCAGCAATACCCCTATTCACTGGAGACGTCGCGAGCGATTGCTGTGAGGGCACGAAGGAGGATGGTATCTCAGTGATGTAGAAAATCGCGTTGGTTCCGATGTCGATATTTACGCTCTCGTCTACCCCCCGATATGCCACGCGACGTTCGAGACGGAGCATCCGGCTGCTCTCAGTCCCAGAACGGCCTCAGACCTTCACGATGGGCATCGCAGCGCGAAATGCCGATGTCCTTGAGCTGGGCGTCGGTCATCTCGAGCAGGACCAGCCGGCTGCGCCGGCGATCCATTAACCCGTCAATCCACCTCGCGAAGGATCTGAGCGTACGCACCAGCCGACTGACATAGGTTGGCCTGCCCGGCGGGCGCGCCACCTGCACCTGCAATTCAACTGCGGCGTAGCGGATTGTCTCGATTGTACCCATTTTCTTTCTGCCAAGATTGCAATTGTGCCCTTTTGTATTGCCCGTTTCATATGTATTGACTCTCATTTCGGTGCAATGTAGAAAATTGTCACCATGACAACTTGGCTTCCAGACCTTACCGCCGGCACCGGCCCGCTCTATCAGCGGCTTGCTGATTCCATCGAGACGGACATCGACCGCGGCCTGATCGGTGCAGGGGCAAAGCTGCCGCCGCAGCGCGATCTGGCATACGACATCGGCACGACTGTCGGCACGGTCGGCAGGGCCTATCAATTGCTGCGCGAGCGGGGATTGGTCAGCGGCGAGGTCGGCCGCGGAACCTATGTTATCGCTCAACAGTCGGAGAGCGCAAAGCCGGATTTCCTGGGGCCGGTCGAACAAGGCACGCGCTATATGGATGCGCCCGGCGACAAACTGCGCTTCGATAGCACGGCCGCACCGGATGTCGGCCAGGGTGCCATCGTCGCTGACGTGTTGACACGCACGGCGCAAGACCATCCGCATGAGATTTCAAGCTATACTCGTGATTTCCCGGACCGCTGGTTCGAAGCGGGCAGGCGCTGGCTGTCGCGAAATTCCTATCGCCCGGCGGCGGATGCAATCGTTCCCACGCTCGGCACCCACGCCGCAGTGATGGCAACCATTGCGGGGCTCACCGCCCCCGGCGACTATGTCGTCTTCGAGCACCTCACCTATTCGCAGATCTCGCGCAGTGCCGGCCTGATCGGTCGCCGGACCGCACTGGTGGCGACTGACGACGAGGGCATCGATCCCCAGGATTTCGAGCGCGTCTGCGCACAAAAGCACCCGAAGATGATGTTTTTGATGCCGACGGCCAAGAACCCGACGCTGACAACGCTGTCGGCATCGCGCCGCGAGGCAATCGCGCATGTCGCCCGTCAATATAACGTCGTCCTGATCGAGGACGATCTCTATGGCGGACTGACCGATGACCCAACGCCTTTAATGGCCGAATATGCTCCCGAACGGACCATCGTTGCCGGCGGCCTGTCGAAATCGGTTGCGGCGGGTGTTCGCGGCGGCTGGCTCGCTTGCCCGCCGGCCTATCGTCACCGCATCCGGGTTGCCCACAAGATGATGACGGGCGGCCTGCCCTTTCTGCTGGCGGAGGTGGGCAGCCGGCTGGTGCTGTCCGGTCAGGCCGCTGAGGTGCGCAAGCGCAGCATTGCCGAGATCGGTGCGCGCATCGCGATCGTGCGCGAGACACTCGACGGCTTCGATTTCAAGGCGCTGGATAACGTGCCGTTCGTCTGGCTCACTTTGCCGGACCCATGGCTTTCCGGCACTTTCAAGCAGGCCTGCCTCGAACATGGCGTGCTCATCGACGACGAGGACGAGTTCAAGGCAGGGCGTTCCGAACAGGCCTTTCACGGCGTGCGGTTTGGCATCTCGCAACCGCGACAGCGGGACGATATCGCGCACGGGGTCGCGGTAATCCGGCGGCTTCTGGACGAAGGCCGCGCCGGCTACGACAGCTTTTCTTGAACCGGCTTGAAACCGGCGGGTCGAGTGGCGATCTTTCGCTACTTGCGGTCAGCTGTTGCTTTCCATCGTTTTAGTCATCCAACGGGGTGTATCGGCTGCAACGCTTGCGATAAGACGGGACTCGATCCCAAGGACACAATTGCCGATCATGACCATTTCCAATTCCGTGCCGATCACTCCTGAACTCATTGCCGCGCACGGGCTGAAGCCCGACGAGTACCAGCGCATCCTCGACCTGGTCGGGCGCGAACCGAGCTTTACCGAACTTGGTATTTTTTCGGCGATGTGGAACGAGCATTGTTCCTACAAATCCTCGAAGAAGTGGCTGCGCACGCTGCCGACCACCGGGCCGCAAGTCATCCAGGGCCCGGGCGAGAATGCCGGCGTGGTCGATATCGGCGACGGCGACTGCGTCGTCTTCAAGATGGAGAGCCACAACCACCCCTCCTACATCGAGCCCTATCAAGGTGCCGCGACCGGCGTCGGCGGCATCCTGCGCGATGTCTTCACCATGGGCGCGCGACCGATCGCGGCGATGAACGCGCTGCGCTTCGGCGCGCCGGACCACCCCAAAACCAGGCATCTGGTTGCCGGCGTCGTTTCCGGCGTCGGCGGCTACGGCAATTCCTTCGGCGTGCCGACGGTCGGCGGCGAGGTCAATTTCGACGCCCGCTACAACGGCAATATCCTGGTCAATGCGTTTGCCGCGGGCCTCGCGAAGACGGACGCAATCTTTCTGTCCGAGGCCAAGGGCGTCGGCCTGCCGGTCGTCTATCTCGGCGCCAAGACCGGGCGCGACGGCGTCGGCGGCGCCACCATGGCCTCGGCAGAGTTCGACGACAAGATCGACGAGAAGCGGCCCACGGTCCAGGTTGGCGATCCCTTCACCGAAAAATGCCTGCTCGAAGCCTGCCTCGAACTGATGGCGTCCGGCGCCGTTATCGCCATCCAGGACATGGGTGCCGCTGGCCTCACCTGCTCGGCGGTCGAGATGGGCGCCAAGGGCGACCTCGGCATCGAGCTCGACCTCGACAAGGTGCCGGTGCGCGAAGAGCGCATGAGCGCCTATGAGATGATGCTGTCGGAGAGCCAGGAGCGCATGCTGATGGTGCTGCGCCCCGAAAAGGAAAAACAGGCCGAGGCGATCTTCCACAAATGGGGCCTCGACTTTGCCATCGTCGGCAAGACCACCGACGATCTGCGCTTTCGCGTGCTGCATCAGGGCGACGAGGTTGCCAATCTGCCGATCAAGGATCTCGGCGACCAGGCGCCGGAATATGACCGTCCCTGGGTCGAGCCGAAGAAGCCGGCGCCGCTGGCCGGCGATGCACCGCGAACCGATGTGGCCGACGCACTGCTCAAGCTGCTGGGCGGACCGGACCTTTCCTCGCGCCGCTGGGTGTGGGAGCAGTACGACACGCTGATCCAGGGCAATTCCCTGCAGCTTCCCGGCGGCGACGCCGGTGTCGTGCGCGTCGACGGTCATCCGACCAAGGCGCTCGCCTTCTCCTCCGACGTGACGCCGCGCTATTGCGAGGCCGACCCTTACGAGGGCGGCAAGCAGGCGGTTGCCGAATGCTGGCGCAATCTTACCGCCACCGGCGCTCTGCCGCTCGCGGCCACCGACAATCTCAATTTCGGCAATCCGGAACGGCCCGAGATCATGGGCCAGCTGGTTGGTGCTGTGAAAGGCATCGGCGATGCCTGCCGGGCGCTTGGCTTTCCGATCGTCTCCGGCAACGTCTCCCTCTATAATGAGACCAACGGACAGGGCATCCTGCCGACACCAACCATCGGCGGCGTCGGTCTGATTGCCGACTGGTCGAAAATGGTGCGCATCGGCTTTGCCGCCGAAGACCAGATGATCGTGCTGGTCGGCGCCCCGACGATATGGGGCTCGCATCTTGGCCAGTCGGTCTATATGCGCGACATCTTTGGCCGCGCCGACGGCCCGCCGCCGCCGGTCGATCTCGGCCACGAGAAGCGGGTCGGCGACCATGTGCGGGCACTGATCGCCTCCGGTGTTGTTACCGCGGCGCATGACGTTTCCGATGGCGGCATCGCGGTGGCGCTGGCCGAGATGGCGATGGCCTTCGGCATCGGCGCGACCATTCCCGGCCTGATCGGTGCAGATCCGATCCCGGTCTGGTTCGGCGAGGACCAGGGCCGTTATCTGCTGACGCTGTCGATCGACCCGCAGAGCGAGCAATGGGACGCCATTCGCGAACAGCAAAACAAGCTCGGCGTTTTTGCGCCGTGGATCGGCTCGACCGGCGGCAGCGAACTGAAGCTGGGCGAGGCGCGTGCGATACCGGTCAGCGAATTGACCGCCGCCCACGAATCCTGGTTCCCTCGCTTCATGGCAAATGAGGTCGTGGACCCGTGATGTGATCGAGTGGGCCCCTTTCCCTGTGGTTCATCCGCCATTTCGACCATATCTATGAGATCACGACCTGAACAAGGAATCCTCACATGGCAATGGACGCCCACGACATCGAACGGCTGATCAAGGAAGGCATTCCGGACGCCAAGGTGACGATTCGCGACCTGGCCGGCGACGGCGACCATTATGCGGCTGAGGTTGTGGCCGAAAGCTTTCGCGGCAAAAGCCGCGTCCAGCAGCACCAGATGGTCTATGACGCGCTGAAGGGCAACATGGGCGGCGTACTGCACGCGCTTGCCCTGCAGACCAGCGTGCCGGACTGAGCTCTCTTGCAGTTACCGGCTCGCAAGCTTCTTACCGGTCACGGCAATGATCGGCCCCGCCGGATACTTTCCACCCACAATCATCCGCTCGCCGTTCGACAGCGCCGAAACGACCCCGTCGAAGAAAAGCGCGTTGGGACAATCGAGCGCATCCCGGAATAGCCGTGCGAAGCTGCCGAGGCTGACTTCAGAGCGTGAGATCGCCAGCACGACCGTATTTTCGTCACGCACGCCGACGCCATTGCGGATATAGCGTGATGTGCCGTTCTGCTCGAAGCGGGGATGAAGCCGGCCGTCTATCACCAGCATCGGGCCGGATTGCGTGGCAAACATCACGTCCAGTCTGGTCGCAGCATAGGCGCTTGTCTCCATGACCGCCGCCTTGCCGTCCTTGCGGACCAGGAATACGCCATTCGGTTTCAGGAAGAAATTGCCTCCGCTGTCGGCGACGTTGATCGGCGCCTTCTCCCGGCCGTCTTCGACGAGAAGGCCGACTGGGGTCAGGTCTTGGTGATACATGCCGGCGTTCATGGCGAGCAGCACCGTCCGGCCCTGATCCGCCATCGCCTTGTCGAATTTGTCCAGTGAACCGAAAGCCTTGCCGTCGAGGCCTGTGTGGAACACACCGACGTCATAGCGGCGCAGATCGATTTCGCAGACGACATAGGCGACCGCCTCGAAGCTCGTATCGCGGCACGGCGCCGGTAATTCACCGCCGACGACGAGAGATGGCTGTCTCGGCGACCTGGCCCACCAGATCAAGGACAGTGCGGCGAACAGAACGGCGAGGAGGAACCCGGCGAGATATCGTCTTTTCATCGCGCCTCGGGAAAGATGGTGGCCAACGCTCTTGGCCCAAGATCAGACGTTCCTTTGCGCCATTTGCGTGGCAAGGCGGCAAACATCTTGTTTCGCGCAACCCATGGGTTTATTTGAAGGGTAATGTTCGAGCCTGACTCCCACAGGCATGAAAGGGTATTCCATGAGCGGCATCAACGACTACATCGACAATGAAGTGAAGGGCAACGACGTCGTTCTCTTCATGAAGGGCACGCCCGGCTTCCCGCAATGCGGATTTTCCGGCCAGGTCGTGCAGATCCTCGACTATATCGGCGCCGACTATAAGGGCGTCGACGTGCTGACGTCGGCCGAACTGCGGCAAGGCATCAAGGACTATTCAAACTGGCCGACCATCCCGCAGCTCTACGTCAAGGGCGAGTTCGTCGGCGGCTGCGACATCATCCGCGAGATGTTCCAGGCGGGCGAATTGCAGACCTTCCTCGTCGAAAAGGGCGTCAGCGTCAAAGGCGCCGCCTGACTTCTGTTTCTGCGTATGACCTTCCGCCTGCGATTTTCGGGGGTCATGCGCTAAGCGCCGGGGCAGCCCCCACCTTGGCAAAAAGTTCTGCCCATTATCGGGCAATCAACGAATGGATGCGTCGGCCAGCCGGCGCATTTTCGTTTGAGGATCGGACTGGCCGTGGATCAGCAAGCACAAGCGCAGCAAAAGGCAAGCACCTTGCCTATTCCGCGCTGGGAATTCATTGCGCTGTGCGCGGCGCTGATGGCGCTCAATTCGCTGGCCATCGACATTATTTTGCCGGCGCTGCAGCAGATCGGCGCTTCGCTTGGCATCGAAAATGAAAACCACCGGCAATATGTTGTCACCGCCTATATCCTTGGCTTTGGCGGCGGACAGCTGTTCTTCGGGCCGATCTCGGACCGCTTCGGGCGCCGCGCGCCGCTTGTCGCAGGGCTGGTGATCTACGTCCTGGCGGCCGGCGCTGCGGCAATCGCCCCGTCATTCACCACGCTTCTGCTATGCCGGGCCGTGCAAGGCATCGGTGCGGCGGCGACGCGCGTCATTGCCGTCTCGATCGTGCGCGATACGTTCGACGGAAGGCGCATGGCCGAAGTCATGTCCTTGATCTTCATGGTGTTCATGGCCATTCCGGTGGTGGCGCCCGGTATCGGCCAGTTCATCATGCTGTTTGCGACCTGGCATGTGATCTTCGTCACCATGGCAGCCGGCGCGCTGATCGTGTCCGCCTGGTCGCTGCTGCGCCTGCCCGAGACACTACACCCCGAATATCGCCGGCCGCTGACGTTGTCCTCCATCATCGGCGGCTTCCGCATCGTTCTCACCAACCGCATCGCGCTCTGCTACGCCTTCGCCAGCACCTTCATCTTCGGCGCCATGTTCGGCTTCATCGCCTCGGCCCAGCAGATCTATGTCAGCGTGTTCAATGTCGGCGAGATGTTCCCCGTCATCTTCGCGGGGGTTGCCGGCGTACTTGCTTTTTCGAACTACCTCAACTCGCGCCTCGTCGGCCGCATCGGCATGCGCCGTCTGTCGCAAAGCGCGCTGCTGCTGTTTCTGGCCATCAGCCTTGCCTGGCTGGTCGTTTCCATCGAAATAAAGATGCCGCTCTGGCTCTTCATTACCTTCTTTGCCTGCGCCATGGTCCCGTTCGGCGCGCTCGGCGCGAACTTCAACGCGCTCGCTATGGAGCCGCTGGGGCACCTGGCCGGCACTGCGTCGTCGATCCTTGGGTTCATGCAGACATTTCTTGGCGGCATTCTCGGCACGCTGATCGGCCAAGCCTTCAACGGCACGGTGACGCCGCTGGCCGCCGGGTTCTGCAGCGTGTCGGTGGCGGCGCTGCTGATGATCCTGCTGGCCGAGCGCGGCAGACTGTTCCAGCCGCATAACCCGCCGGTTTAATGCCCATTGCGCGTGCGCCTAGGATGCACCCTCACTGACCGCGGTGAAGCGAGGGAACAGCGTACGTCCTGCGATTGCTCCACCCATACTGTCCGAAACGGGCAGTGGAAGAGCCTTGTCGAGCGCCTCGAGGACGGAAGCCACGAAGGCCCGGTTGAGCGGACCATCGTCCCCTAGATGTGAGTAGGTGGCGCGCGGCTTGCCGATAAGCGTGCCGTTTCGGCGAATTGAGAACTGCAGCGTCAGGGTCATGCCCGCGCTTCCGCGCGGCGGCTTCCAACAGGCGAAGATCGCGGAGGACATCTCGTCTATGGTGTCGACGGAGTCGGGACTGCGACATGCGCGTTCCCCAGCTCTTGCTTCATGGACACCGGCAACCAAGGCAAGGGCAAAGGCCGTTGCAACAATTGCGGACCGAGGTTTCATTCGAGATCTCCGGTTTCGCACAAGATTGGACAACTTTGGCAGCGAAGAGCTATTCCGCCCAGAGCTCACGGCGCAGCTCCCGCCAGCTCTCCCGGTCCGGTGCGACCAGCAGGCCACCCCCGACATGCGACGGCAGATAGGCGCTGCCGTCGAAGCGCGCGGCATGGCCGCCGGCCTCCGCATGGATCAGCACGCCGGCCAAGTGGTCCCAAGGCATCAGCTTGTTGTAGACGACGAAATGGCCGTGGCCGCTGGCCAGCAGGCGGTATTCATGGGCGGCGCAGCGATAATTGAACTGCGATAGCGACTTGGTCTGGTTGCGCGCCAAACGTGAGCGGTCCGGCTCGGGCACATAGTGCCATGAGACCGCACCGGTCATTTCCGACATCGGCGCCGGTTTGGCGACATGGACCTTTTCCAGATCGCCATGGGCATGGCGGATATGGCTGCCGGCGCCACTAACGCCGATCAGCCAATCCTTGCCGACGGGATCGTGAATGATGCCGGCGACCGTCTCGCCCTTGATCACGACGCCAAGCATGACGCCGAACAGCGGCACGCCGGAGGCGAAGTTGAAGGTGCCGTCGACCGGGTCGATGACGAAGGCGAGTTCGGCATCGCCGAGACCGTCGAGCAGCGTCGGGTCGTCGGAGCAGGCCTCCTCGCCGACGATCATTGCGTGGGGATAACGCTGGCGCAGCCTGGCGGTGATGAGCCGTTCGGCATTGACGTCGGCCTCGGTGACGAGATCGGCGGCCGAGGTCTTGCGACGGACGTCGCCCTCGCTCAACCGGCGAAAGCGTGGCATGATCTCGGCGACGGCGGCTTCCGACAGAAGGTCGGCAAGCCAGTCGATCGCGCTATCGTCAAATGTCATCGGGACGCCTGGTGGTGAGGGTTTCGTTGAGGGCGGCGAAATCGAACAGCTTCCTGTCGAGCAGATGCGAACGCCGCACATTGGTCAGGGCGCGGAGCATCGTGTCCTTGCGGCCGGGCATGCGCTTCTCGATGTCGTCGAGCATCGCCTTCATGGCGTTGCGCTGCAGGCCTTCCTGGCTACCGCACAGATCGCACGGAATAATCGGGAACTTCATGGCGCCGGCGAATTTCTCGAGATCGGCTTCCGCACAATAGGCGAGCGGCCGCAGCACCATGACATCGCCTTCGTCGTTGAGCAGCTTCGGCGGCATGGCGGCGAGGCGTCCGCCATGGAACAGGTTCATGAAGAAGGTTTCCAGTATGTCCTCGCGGTGATGACCGAGCACCAGCGCCGAGCAGCCCTCCTCGCGGGCAATGCGATAGAGATGGCCGCGCCGCAGCCGCGAGCACAACGAGCAATAGGTGCTGCCCTCGGCCAGCTTGTCGGTGACCACCGAATAGGTGTCCTGATATTCGATGCGATGCGGAATGGCATGGCTGTCGAGATAATCGGGCAATATGTGCTTGGGAAAGTTCGGCTGGCCCTGGTCGAGATTGCAGGCCAACAGCTCGACCGGCAGCAGCCCGCGCCATTTGAGATCGAGCAGCACGGCAAGCAGGCCGTAGGAATCCTTGCCGCCCGACAGAGCGACCAGCCAGCGGTCGCCGGGCCTCACCATGGAGAAATCGTCGATCGCCTGCCGGGCAAGCCGCGACAGCCGCTTGCGCAGCTTGTTGAACTCGACGGAGGACGGCACATCGGCAAACAGAGGATGAAAGCCGCCTTCGGTGTCGGCGACCGGTTCGAGTGTTTCGGCGTCTGGCAGCATATTCATGGCGCTTCGGCCCCAAGATCCTGTTGCCGCCCGCAGTACCGCATCGGACCGAAAATCGAAATCGATTTCGGAATCACACCGCGGAAAAGGAACGAAAAAGAAAAGGCCGCCTCGACGGGCGGCCTTCGATTGTATCGCGACGAACGCGCCGATCAGCGCGAATAGAATTCGACGACCAGGTTCGGTTCCATCTGCACGGCAAACGGAACGTCCGCCAGGCCGGGGATGCGCGTGAAAGCCGCGGTCATCTTGTTGTGATCGGCCTCGATATAATCGGGCACGTCGCGCTCGGCCAGGCCCACCGATTCCAGCACGATGACCAGCTGCTTCGACTTCTCGCGCACTTCGATGACATCGCCCGGCTTGCAGCGGTACGAGCCGATGTTGACGCGCTTGCCGTTGACGTTGATGTGGCCGTGATTGACGAACTGGCGCGCCGCAAAGATGGTCGGCACGAATTTGGAGCGGTAGACGACGGCGTCGAGGCGCGATTCGAGCAGGCCGATCAGGTTCTCCGAGGTGTCGCCCTTGCGGCGGTCCGCCTCTTCATAGACCTTGCGGAACTGCTTTTCCGAAACGTCGCCATAGTGGCCCTTCAGCTTCTGCTTGGCGCGCAGCTGCAGGCCGAAATCGGAAAGCTTGCCCTTGCGGCGCTGGCCATGCTGGCCGGGGCCGTATTCACGCTTGTTGACCGGGGACTTCGGGCGGCCCCAGATGTTTTCGCCAAGACGGCGGTCGATCTTGTACTTCGCGGATTCGCGCTTGCTCATCGCATTCCCTTTCAAAACAATGCACCCGGAACCTCATGGTCCGGGTGAAGGAAACGCGCCCTCCTCTGGCCTCCGTTTTCGAGACCTGACAGGGTTTTCCACGCAACGCGACGGAAAACCCACGGGACACGTCATTTCAAACAAGACATAAGGAAAGTAAAACCGGCTTCCCAAACGTCTTGCACACATAAAGAAAACCACCGGGCATTGCGGCCCGGTGTTGGTGGGCTGGTTAAACGGAGATTTAACCGCTGTCAAGCTTCTGGCTGGCGCGAATCGCCGAACCGGATAGTGTTACGGTTGTAGAATGTGCCGGATGTGGCGGGAGGTTGCGCCAGCGGCATCAGGAAGGGACTGAAGTCAGAGGAGCTGGAATTCGCATGAAGAAGTTCTTCCTTACGTTGGTAGGCGCCGCGGTGATGGCCGGCACGATGGCGGTCGCGCCCGAGCCAGCGCAGGCCCGGCATTGGCATGGGCACAGGCATCACCAGGTCTGCCGCATCGTGGTCAAGAAGAAGGTGGTGTGGCGCCACGGTCATCGCAAGGTCATCCGCTACAAAGTGCGGCGCTGCGGGTGGGGCTGGAACTGGTAATTTTCGTCCTCGCCCGTTGAGACTTCATGGCCCGCGGCTCAGCCGCGGGCCTTTTATTGACCGGCATCCGCCGTCAGAATGGCCAGTCGATCAGTGTTTCGACTTCTTTTCCGGCAGGCCCTTGCGCTTGGTCTCGGCGAATTCCTCGAGCTGTTTTTCGCTCATGGATTTATACATTCCCTTCGACGCGCCTTTGAGCGCGCCCTTCTTGGTCTCGCCGCGCTTGGCTGACAATGCCGCGCCGGCCGCTTTCTGCTGGGCTTTTGAGGTGGCTGGCATGATGGTTTCTCCCGTTTCCGATGAGAGGAAAACGCATTGTCTGGTGTGATGTTCCCAAAGCGAAAATTGCTTGCGGTCAGGATACCGCCAAGCCAAAACCCTGCATCAGCCGGCGCGTCGGAAAATCGGCGCTGTTCGAGGTGAAGAATGCAAGGTCGGCGCCTTCGGGCAGTGCCTCTCTGCGATAACAGGCCTCGGTATCGGCGAGCAGCGACAGCGCGCGGCGTGCGATCGCCTCGGCCGGGTCGAGCCAGTCGACCGGCCAAGGTGCTGTCTTGCGCATGCGGTTGGCCAAAAACGGATAATGGGTGCAGGCAAGCACGACGATGTCGGTGCGCAGCCCATCATGCTCGACGAAGCACGGCGCGATCTCTGCGCGCACGGCGTCCTCGTCGACAAAACCGTCGCGCATATAGGCTTCGGCCAATCCCGCCAGCCTGTCGCTGGCGACCAGGCGGACATGGCATTTCTGCGCCCATTTGCTGATCAGATCGCGCGTGTACTGGCGCTTGACGGTGCCGGGCGTCGCCAGCACCGAAACCAGACCTGAGCGCGTGCGTTCCGCCGCCGGCTTGATGGCCGGCACGGTGCCGACGAAAGGGCGGCCGGGAAACCTCTCGCGCAAGGCATCGATGACCAGTGTCGAGGCGGTGTTGCAGGCGATGACCGAAATGGCCGGCGAAAACCGGTCGAGCAGCCTGGCGAACAACTCCAGGATATGTGTTCTCAGCGCCGGCTCCTCCCAGCCGCCGAAGGGGAACCCCGCGTCGTCGGCGACATAGACGAAGCGGCGGTCAGGCATCAGCACGCGCGCCTCACGCAGCACGGTGAGGCCGCCAATGCCGGAATCGAACATCAGGATCGGACGGGCGCTCGATGGATCGGTCATTGTCATTGAGTCACTAAGGGCTGGGAGTCACTAAGGGCTGGGAATCACAAACGAGATCACGAGGGAAGGCCCGGCCCATGCTTTCTGCTTCGGCCAATGATGGTTTATCCCGGCCGCTTCTATCTGGAACCATCATGGCCTTGATGCGGCGAGACGGTCACACAAGGCCGCGCTTGCCGAAGCTGCCGGGCCGCGGCCGGCCGTTCGCCGGAGATGCAGGTTGAGATGCAGGGTGGTTCGACGGCACCGGTGCGGCGCGCATGGCGTAGGCTGGAGCCAGGGCCGTCGCGCCGGCGGCTGACGCTGAATGGAGCGCGGCGGCGCCGCGCAGCGGCCCGGGCGGGTCGAAATCGTCGAAACTCAGGGATGACGCCATATCCGCAGAGCCACCGCCCGCCGGCTTGGCCGCCAAGATGACGGCCCACAGCCCGACAAGAGCTAATCCCAGCAGGTTAAGGCCGGAATGCGAATCTTCGCCGTCGAATTTTACGACAAGAACAGTGCCGGCCTGCAGGATCGCAAACAGCGTCGAGAACACGATATACGACCAAAGGATCCAACCCGACCCTTGCGCGTCGCGGCTTCGACGCCAGGCGAAATTCGCGCGTAACAGAACGATCACCAGCGAGGCGACGAGAACGGCTGCGGCCAGCCCTTCCCTGGAAGGTCCGGGCTTTGAATTGGCCAAACCCTCGATGCCGATGGTCAGCACGACGCACAGCACAAAGGTCACGATTTCCGCAACCAGCAAGGCCGCGGAATAGAAAAAAAAGCGAAGACGCCCGATATTTGAATTGAACATCGAAAGGATCCATCGTTTTCCAGACAATGGATCACACCAAATAACATTCGGTTACTGGTGAGGTATGGGCAGTTCCGAGGCTAGTCTTTGTCTTTCGCCCTCGCAGCGCGTGCCGCGGCCGCCGGGAGCCGCCTTGGATCGTCGCCGGGCGATCCGTCGCCGCGCGGCATGGCCGGCGAGAACCTGTCCAGCGATGATATTATGCCGCGCAGCACCTTAAGCTCCGGCTCGGCAAAGCCGGCGCGGGTCAGCACTGCACGCAAATTGTCGACCATCTTCGGCTTCTTCGCTGCCGGGCGGAAATAGCCGCGCGCCTCCAGTGCACCTTCCAGATACGCAAACAGGCCGTGCAATTCTTCCTTGGCAGCCGGCGGCATTTCGGGGCCGGAGAAGTTGGTCCTGGTCTCGTCTTCCAGGCCGGACTTCATCCATTCATAGGACATCAGCAGGGCCGCCTGGGCGATGTTGAGCGAGGAGAAGGCTGGATCGACGGGGAAGGTGACGATCTCGTCGGCAAGGCCGACCTCGTCATTATAGAGGCCGAAGCGCTCGCGGCCGAACAGGATGCCGGTGCGCTGGCCGGCCCGCTGCCGCGCCCGCAGCGCCCTGCCCGCCTCGACCGGACCGCGCACCGGCTTGAAATTGTCGCGCGCGCGCGCCGTGGTGGCGAAGACGAAGTTCAAATCGGCAACCGCCGAGGCCAGGTCATCGAATACCTTGACGGCATCGATGACGTGGTCGGCGCGGCTTGCGGCGGCACGCGCCTTCTCGCTCGGCCAGCCGTCGCGCGGATTGACGAGCCGCAGCTCGGAAAGGCCGAAATTGGCCATGGCGCGTGCAACCATGCCGATATTCTCGCCGAGCTGCGGCTCGACCAGGATGATCGCCGGTCCGGACGCTGGAGTTCCGGAGGCAAGAGGGGTTTCGGGATCCTGGGTAGCGGCCATGGTTGTCAGTGAACTGCTGTTTGCGGCATTTCGCAGTCCCCTGCCACATTTGGCGGCGAAAATGAAGCTTTCGCAAGGAATGCCGACACTACGGCGCGGTTCGCCGTTTGCGCGGCCAAAAAGCCTTTGATATACGGGCCGCATCCCAGGGCCGGCAGCCGTGCGGGCAAGGCCGTTCCGTTCCCCAAAAGCGAGGCATTCTTTCCATGGCGAAGATCAAGGTGGCGAACCCGGTCGTCGAACTCGACGGCGACGAGATGACCCGCATCATCTGGCAGTTCATCAAGGACAAGCTGATCCACCCTTATCTCGACCTCAAGCTCGAATATTACGACCTCGGCATCGAGCACCGCGACGCCACCAACGACCAGGTGACCATCGATTCGGCCAACGCCATCAAGAAATACGGCGTCGGCGTGAAATGCGCGACGATCACGCCCGACGAGCAGCGCGTCGAGGAATTCAAGCTGAAGAAGATGTGGAAGTCGCCGAACGGCACCATCCGCAACATCCTCGGCGGCACCATCTTTCGCGAGCCGATCATCATGAAGAACGTGCCGCGGCTGGTGCCCGGCTGGACCAAGCCGATCATCGTCGGCCGCCACGCCTTCGGCGACCAGTACCGCGCCACCGACTTCCGCTTCCCCGGCAAGGGCAAGCTGACGATCAAATTCGTCGGCGAGGACGGCCAGGTGATCGAGCACGACGTCTTCGACGCACCCGGCGCCGGCGTCGCCATGGCCATGTACAATCTCGACGAATCGATCCGCGAATTCGCCCGCGCCTCCCTGAACTACGGCCTGCTGCGCAATTACCCCGTCTACCTCTCGACCAAGAACACCATCCTCAAAGCCTATGACGGACGCTTCAAGGACATCTTCCAGGAGGTCTACGAGGCGGAGTTCGAAGCAGAATTCAAAGCGAAGAAACTCTGGTACGAGCACCGGCTGATCGACGACATGGTGGCCTCGAGCCTGAAATGGTCGGGTGGCTATGTCTGGGCCTGCAAGAATTATGACGGCGACGTGCAGTCCGACACGGTGGCGCAAGGCTTCGGCTCGCTCGGCCTGATGACCTCGGTGCTGATGACGCCGGACGGCAAGACCGTCGAGGCGGAAGCCGCGCACGGCACCGTCACCCGCCACTATCGCCAGCACCAGAAGCGCGAGGAGACCTCGACCAATTCGATCGCCTCGATCTTTGCCTGGACGCGCGGCCTCGCGCACCGCGCCAAGCTCGACGACAATGCCGAACTGAGGCGCTTTGCCGAGACGCTGGAAAGGGTCTGCATCCAGACGGTCGAGTCCGGCTTCATGACCAAGGACCTGTCGCTGCTGATCGGCCCCGACCAGCCATGGCTTTCGACCACCGGCTTCCTCGACAAGATCGACGAGAATTTGCAGAAAGCGATGGCCTGAGCCCAACCGGCATGGGCAAGCCCGTCGTCTACGGCGCGGACTACAGCGTCTATGTGCGCATCGTGCGGCTGGTGCTGGAGGAAAAGGGCGTCGGCTACGAGCTCGTGCCCGTCGACATCTTTGCCGCGGATGGCATTCCCGGCTGGTATTTCGAGCACCAGCCGTTCGGCCGCATCCCGGCCTTCGAGCAGGACGGCTTTCGCCTCTACGAGACCGGCGCGATTGCCCGTTATGTCGACGAAGCCTTTGACGGCCCGGCGCTGCAACCGGTCGAATCTCGGCCTCGAGCACGCCTGAACCAGATCACCGGCCTGCTCGACGCCTACGCCTACAGGACCATGGTCTGGGATGTCGCTGTCGAGCGGCTGGAAAAAACGCCGCCCGACGAAGCCGTGATCGCCAACGGGTTGCGGCAGGCAAGAACGGCATTGCAGGCGCTCTCCTCGCTGAAAGCCGAAGGGCCTTGGCTGTTGGGAACGGACCTGACGCTGGCCGACCTGCACGCCGCACCGATCATCGGCTATTTCGTCAAGGTCGCCGAGGGACAAGCCCTGCTGGCCGAGTTTGCCGATATTCGGGATTGGTATGCGCGCATCACTCAACGCGCGAGTTTTGCGAAAGCCGAAAAGGCAGGGTGACAAAGATACGAGAGGCCGAGGGACAGCACCCCCCTCTGTCCTGCCGGACATCTCCCCCTCAAGGGGGGAGATTGGCAGGTTCATTGCCCCGCTTTTCTTCAATCATTGACAAGTGGCGAAGGCAATCGTGACATCCAATCTCCCCCCTTGAGGGGGAGATGTCCGGCAGGACAGAGGGGGGTGCTGTCCCGCCGAGGCTGGCGACAAATTCTCCCAGATCCTTGCCTTCTCTGCCTCGCAAGCCGCTCAATCGGGAAGGTAGATCTCCGCCTTCATGAAGGTCTTCGCACGGCCTGTGATCAGCACGCGATCTCCGGCCAGTTCGCATAGCAAATGCCCGCCGCGCTGCGAGCATTGGAATGCCGACAGATGCGTCTTGCCGAGTTTTTCAGACCAATAAGGCACCAGCGTCGCATGAATGGAGCCGGTTACCGGATCCTCGGGAATGCCCGCCCCGGGCACAAAGTAACGGGAGACGAAATCGTGGGCTCGCCCAGGCGCGGTAATAACCAGGCCGAGAGGATGAAAACGTCCGATCCTGAGCAGATCGGGAACGAAAGATCGCACGGTTGTCTCGTCGGCAAGCTCGACAAACAGGTTCTCGAAATTGCGGAAGCTCGCAACCGGCCGCTGAGGCAATATCGCTTGCAGCGCCGAGTTCAGCTCCTCCTCGATGGGCTGCGGCGGAAAACAAGGCAGATCGAGCTGATAGCCCCCTTCCCACCGGGAAACCCGCAGCTCGCCGACCCGGGTGGCGAAGGCCATTTCGCCCTGACCATTGTATTCCGTAGCCAGCACATGGGCGGCCGCAAGAGTGGCGTGGCCGCAGAAGTCGACTTCATGGACCGGCGTGAACCAGCGCAAATCCCAACCTTTGCCATTCGGCCGCACAAACGCGGTTTCAGCAAGATTGTTTTCGTTGGCGATGGCCTGCATTACCTGCTCCGACAGCCATTCCTCTAAAAGGAGAACGGCGGCAGGGTTACCCTGGAAGGCCCGTTCGGCAAAGGCATCGACCTGATACATCGTCAGCGTCGGCATATCGGCCCTCAAAGATATCCGCTGGGCGGCGCGCCATTTCGGCCGTGCCGCCCCGGTGCAGGTTCACGCCGCTTCGAGAGCCGCCTTCACCGCAGCGATCGCGTCTTCGGCCTTCGAGCCGTCCGGGCCGCCGGCCTGAGCCATATCGGGTCGCCCGCCGCCGCCCTGCCCGCCCAATGCCGCGGACGCGACGCGCACCAGATCGATGGCGTTGAAGCGGCCGGTCAGATCATCGGTGACGGCGACGACGACGCTCGCCTTGTTGTCCTCGCCGGCGCCGACAAAGACGACGATGCCGGAGCCGAGCGACTTCTTGCCGGCATCGGCCAACGGCTTAAGATCCTTTGGCGAGACGCCCGATACCGCCTTGCCGAGAAAACCGACACCGGCAATGGTTTCGTTTTCCGCAGGCACACCGGCTGGCGAGCGATCGCCCAGCGCCAGCTTCTTGCGCGCCTCGATCAGCTCCTTTTCGAGCTTCTTGCGTTCGTCCAGCAGCGCCTCGACGCGGGCCGGCACATCGGCCGGCGAAATCTTCAACGCGGCGGCGGCCGCCTTCAACCGCTTGTCTTGTTCGTCGAGATGCTTTCTGGCCGCCTCGCCGGTCAACGCCTCGATGCGGCGCACGCCGGCAGCGACCGCGCTGTCGGACACGATGCGCACCAGGCCGATATCGCCGGTCGCCCTGACATGCGTGCCGCCGCATAGCTCGACCGAATAAGGCCGGTTGGCCTTGGCGCCATGCAAGCCCGTGCCCATCGAAACGACGCGCACTTCATCGCCATATTTCTCGCCAAACAGCGCCATGGCGCCTTCGGCAATGGCGTCGTCGACAGACATCAGCCGCGTGGTTACAGGGCCGTTCTGAACGACGATCTCGTTTGCCATGCGCTCGACCTCTTCGAGCTCGTCCGGCGAGATCGGCTTGTTGTGCGAAATGTCGAAGCGCAGACGCTCGGGCGCGACCAGCGAGCCCTTCTGCGCCACATGGGTACCCAGCACCTCGCGCAGCGCCTCATGGATCAGATGCGTGGCGGAATGGTTCGCGCGCAGCCTGGAGCGACGCGCGTGGTCCACCTTCAGCTCGACGGTCGCGCCCGTCTTGACCGTGCCGTTAGCCACCTTGCCGAGATGGACGAAAAGCCCATCGGCCTTCTTCTGGGTATCGGATATTTCGATCGAGAACCCGTCGCCCGAAATGACGCCGGTGTCGCCCATCTGGCCACCGGACTCGCCATAGAACGGCGTCTGGTTGACAACCACGGCAACGGCGTCACCTTTGCCGGCGCTGTCGACGGTCTTGCCGCCCCTGACCAGCGCTTGGATGAGGCCTTCCGCCTGCTCGGTCTCATAGCCGAGGAACTCGGTGGCGCCGGCGTTCTCGCGCACCGGAAACCATACCGTCTCGGTCGCCACGTCGCCGGAGCCGGCCCAGCTTTTGCGCGCCTCCGCTTTCTGCCGCTCCATCGCCTCGGTGAAGCCGGCAAGGTTGACCGAGATGTTGCGCTGGCGCAGCGCGTCCTGCGTCAGATCGAGCGGAAAGCCATAGGTGTCGTAGAGCTTGAACGCTGTCTCGCCATCCAGCATGTCGCCGGAGGCCAGCTTTTCCGTCGCCTCCGAAAGCAAGCCCAAGCCGCGCACCAACGTCTTGCGGAAGCGCGTCTCTTCCAGCTTCAGCGTTTCGGTGATCATCTGTTCGCCGCGCACCAGTTCCGGGTAGGCTTGGCCCATCTCGCGGACCAGCGCCGGCACCAGGCGCCACATCAGCGGATCGCGGGCGCCGAGCAATTGCGCATGGCGCATGGCCCGGCGCATGATGCGACGAAGCACGTAGCCGCGTCCTTCGTTGGACGGCAGCACGCCGTCGGCGACCAGGAAGCAGGACGAACGCAAATGGTCGGCGATGACACGGAACGATGCGACTGTGCCCGCATCCGGACCCTTGCCAAGCGCCGACGACGCAGCGTCGATCAGGTGGCGGAACAGGTCGGTTTCGAAGACGCTTTCAACCCCTTGCAGGATGGATGCCATGCGCTCGAGGCCCATGCCTGTGTCGATCGACGGACGCGGCAGGTCGACGCGCTCTTCCTTCGTCACCTGTTCGTACTGCATGAACACCAGGTTCCAGAATTCAAGGAAACGGTCGCCATCCTCCTCGGGGCTGCCGGGAGGGCCGCCCCAGATATGCTCGCCACGGTCGATGAATATCTCCGAACACGGCCCGCAAGGTCCAGTGTCGCCCATTGCCCAGAAATTGTCCGAAGTCGCGATGCGGATGATGCGATCGTCCGAAAGGCCGGCGATCTTCTTCCAGTACGAGGCCGCCTCGTCGTCGGTGTGGTAGACGGTGACCAGCAGCTTGTCCTTCTTCAGCCCGAACTCCCTGGTGATCAGGTTCCAGGCAAGCTCTATGGCCCGCTCCTTGAAATAGTCGCCGAAGGAGAAATTGCCGAGCATCTCGAAGAAGGTCAGGTGGCGCGCGGTGTAGCCGACATTGTCGAGGTCGTTGTGCTTGCCGCCGGCGCGAACACTCTTCTGGGCAGTCGTGGCGCGCGAATACGGCCGCTTCTCCAGACCGGTGAAAACGTTCTTGAACTGCACCATGCCGGCATTGGTGAACATCAGCGTCGGGTCGTTGCGCGGGACCAGCGGGCTTGACGCGACGACCTCGTGACCTTCCTTGCGAAAATAGTCGAGAAATGCCGACCGGATCTCGTTGACGCCACTCATGAATACTGCCTTTTCGAGAGAACCGCCGGCTGCCGGCGGAAAATAGACATGGCCTTTTAGCGGTCGCACCGCAGCCTGTCCAGAAACACCAAATGGGCTCAAATCCCGGCTTTCACCAGCGCCTTGAAATGCGTCTGCCTCGCCGTCAAACGCGAACCGCCGGCCCAGGGCCGGCGGTTCGAAACGCATCGATTACGCAAACTCAAAATCAAAACATCAGATCGAAACCTGGCTGAGGCTCAGCGAGGCGTCGCTTGCCCTACATCACCCCAGCGTCGTCCTCGAAACCGTCGTCGCTGCTTTCGGAGCCGCCGTTCTCAAGGAATTTCTCAGCGATCAGCCCGGCATTCTGCCGCAGCGCCAGCTCGATCTCGCGCGCCGTGTCGGGATTGTCGCGCAGGAACAGTTTTGCGTTTTCGCGGCCCTGGCCAAGACGCTGCGAATTGTAGGAGAACCAGGCGCCCGACTTTTCGACCACGCCCGCCTTGACGCCGAGATCGACCAGCTCGCCGGTCTTGGAGACGCCCTCGCCATACATGATGTCGAACTCGACCACCTTGAAGGGCGGCGCCAGCTTGTTCTTGACGACCTTGACGCGGGTCTGGTTGCCGACGACCTCGTCGCGATCCTTGACCGAGCCGATGCGGCGGATGTCGAGGCGGACCGAGGCATAGAATTTCAACGCATTGCCGCCGGTCGTCGTCTCGGGCGAACCGAACATGACGCCGATCTTCATGCGGATCTGGTTGATGAAGATGACCATGGTGTTGGAGCGCGAGATCGAGGCGGTGAGCTTGCGCAGTGCCTGGCTCATCAGGCGGGCCTGCAGGCCGGGCAGCGAATCGCCCATCTCGCCTTCGATTTCCGCCCGCGGCGTCAACGCCGCCACCGAATCGACCACCAGCACGTCGATGGCGCCGGAGCGCACCAGCGTGTCGCAGATCTCCAGCGCCTGCTCGCCGGTATCGGGCTGCGAGATCAGCAGGTTTTCGAGATCGACGCCGAGCTTGCGGGCATAGACCGGGTCGAGCGCGTGCTCGGCATCGACGAAGGCGCAGATGCCGCCCTTCTTCTGGGCTTCGGCCACCGTGTGCAGCGCCAGCGTCGTCTTGCCCGAGCTTTCCGGCCCGTAGATCTCGACGATGCGGCCGCGCGGCAGGCCGCCGACGCCAAGCGCGATGTCCAGCCCAAGCGAGCCGGTCGGCACCGTTTCGATCTCGACGACCTGCTCGTTCGCGCCGAGCCGCATGATCGAGCCCTTGCCGAAGGCACGCTCGATTTGCGACAGCGCCGCATCCAGAGCCTTTGATTTGTCCACCGCTTTGTCCTCTACAAGCCGCAAAGAATTCTGAGCCATGATACATCACCCCGTGGTCGTCAATGGAGGCCGGACAATCCCGCAATCCTTAAAAGAATGTACCTCATTTGTTCTCATTTGTCAATGAGCACCAAGGGTTTGAAAAATAATGCATATCCCTATTTGTTCTATTTTTGTTTCGCAATTATTGCTTCCGATGTGTCTCGCTTCGCATGCGGCGCCGTTGCCGTCACCAACCGAATCGGACCCGCGATTGCAGGGTTCCGCCCGGCGACCTAGTCTCTCCGGGCAACAGCAAAAGGGCATTTTGACGGCATGATCAAATCCCCGACGATCCTGGCCGTGGGCGGCGCCTATATCGAGCGGCGCGGCCGGGTTGCCGGCGCCTTCGTGCCGGCCGCTTCCAACCCCGGCACGATGCGCGAGCATGTCGGCGGTGCCGTCTTCAACGCCTTGCGCTGTGCGGTGCGACGCGGCGCCTCGGCCTCGCTGCTTTCGGTGCGCGGCGGCGATGCCCTTGGCGACACGGTTTTACGCGCCGTCACCGAGGCCGGCATTGCCGACCTGTCGGCGGTGTTCCTCGACCGAGCAACGCCAAGCCATACGATGCTGATCGATAGCGACGGCGGGCTGATCGCCGGCCTTGCCGACATGGTGCTCTACGAGCTGGCGCTTCCCAAGCAGATCCGCCGCGCCAAGGTGCGGGAAGCGATCGGTTCGGCCGACGCGGTGCTGTGCGACGCCAACCTGCCGTCGACCGCGCTGGGGCGGCTGGCGGCACTCGCCGCCGACAAGCCGGTGTTTGCGCTTGCGGTCTCGCCCAATAAGGCGGCGCGGCTGATGCCGGTGCTCGACCGTCTGGCGCTGGCCTTCATGAACCGGCAGGAGGCCGGCGTGCTCGCCGGCGTCGGCATCGATGCTGACGATCAAGGCATCGTCGACGGCCTAAGACGCGCCGGGCTGAAAAGCGGCGTGATCACCGCCGGCGACGAACCAGTGCTCGGTTTCGACGAATTGAGCGCGTTCTCGATCTCGCCACCACCGCCGCTACAAAAGCGGACCGATACTGCCGGCGCCGGCGACGCATTGGCAGGCGCCACGATCGCTGCCCTGCTGCGCGGCCTGACGCTGCGCGCGGCACTGCGCGAAGGCATTGCCGCAGCTATGCTCGTCGTCGAGAGTGCCGCCTTCACCAGCGCTGGCTTTGCCGAAGCGCTGGCGCTCGTGCCCGAGGCGCGGGACCCGGCATGAAGTGCGGCCCGGAATTGCCGAAGCATGACGCAGCCTATTTGCCGGCGCGCCGTCCTGCCTCGTAGGCGCGGCGCGCCCAGATCGCCATCTCGTCGGGATCGTCGAATGCGCTGTCGGGAACGCTCCAATAGGGCATCGACACGAGCTTGCCGTGGCGCGAGCCGGTATAGGTCCATTGACGGCAGCCGGCCGCTTCGAAATCCGGGGCGCTTTCGGCGTCGGCCTTCAGCATCAATTCGCCACGGATGACGATGGCGACGATGACGCCGTCGAAATAGATGCCCTTGCCGCCGAACAGCTTGCGGATGCTGACCGGGCCGAGGCCTTCGAAAAGCTCTTCTATGCGCTCGTTGTCCATGCGGCGATCATGTCACCCGGATTTCCCCTTGTCATCGACGCAACCGGCACCATCCTGACAAGTTCGGAATCAGTTTCATCGGAGTTTCTCATGCCGCTTCTGCTCAAAGGGTCCTGCCGGTGCAATGCCGTGCGTTTCGAGGTGGAAAGCCATACGCCGGTGCCGTTCATGCTGTGCTACTGCTCGATCTGCCGCAAGCAGCAGGGCGGCGGCGGTTTTGCCATCAATCTCGGCGCCGATTACGAGACGCTGAAAATCCAGGGCAAGCGCCATCTCGGCGTCTACCGCGCCGAGATCGAGGACGACGAGCACCCGCAACGCGAGACCTCGACGGGCGAGCGGAACTTCTGCACGAAATGCGGGACGGCACTCTGGCTCTACGATCCGACCTGGCCGGAGCTGGTGCATCCGTTCGCCTCGGCTGTCGACACAGACCTGCCGAAACCGCCGGAGAAGGTGCATCTGATGCTGAAATACAAGGCGAACTGGGTCGAGCCGGATATCGGCAAGGGCGACAAGGTGTTCGACGTCTACCCGAAGGAGTCGATCGCAGACTGGCACAAGCGAACGGGGATGTGGGTGGATTAGCTATTTGCATAGCGCTGAAGGTTTGACGAATTGAATGGTGCGGACGCTGGCGAATAGTGTGCCCAGGGGATGGGCCGAAACCCTGTTCCGTCGTCATCCTGGGGCGGAGCAAGGAGCGAAGCGACGCGCGCAGACCCCAGGATCCATGCCGCGACTTCGGAGCGCTGGTGAGGTGCAGCGTTCTGCTCCGCTGCACCCTTCGGCTGAGGTTACGGCATGGATCCCAGGGTCTCCGCGACGGAGCTTCGCTCCTGCTTCGCCCAGGGATGACGAAGTTGCGAGCCTCAGCCAATCTCGAACGTGTCGAGAGCTAGCGGTTTCCAATCAGGCTGAGGCGCGTGCTTCGGCCAGTGCCTTCAGATCGGCCGGCTTCAATTCGACCGATTCGCCGCAGCCGCAGGCCGAGCTCTGGTTCGGGTTGCGGAAGGTGAAGCCGGTGCGCAGTGTCGTCTGCTCGAAATCCATCTCGGTGCCGAACAGGAAAAGCGCTGCCTCCGGCGCGACATAGACATGGGCGCCATCGCGCTCGATATGATCGTCCTTGGTGTTCGGCTCGGTCACCAGATCGACCGTATATTCCATGCCGGCGCAGCCGCCCTTCTTGATGCCAAGGCGAATGCCATGCGCATTCTCACGGGTCGCGACGATCTCGCGAACCCGGTCGGCGGCCTTTTCGGTCATCGTGATGACGGCGAAGCGTCCCATGTTTTCCTTCTCCATTGCGCGCAGGCTCAAGGCCTGCCGAATGATTCCTCACCTAAAATGGTGAAGTTTTGTACCCGGCGCAAGTGCGCCAGCCTCTGGCTGGTCGGATGCTAGTACCACCCAACCGCCACCTGCGCCTCTTCCGACATGCGGTCGGGCGACCAGGGCGGGTCGAAGGTCATGTTGACCTCGACGCCGGAAACGCCTTCGACGGCGCCGACGGCATTTTCGACCCAACCGGGCATTTCGCCAGCCACCGGGCAGCCCGGCGCGGTCAGCGTCATGTCGATCTTGACCGAGCGGTCGTCCTCGATATCGATCTTGTAGACCAGGCCGAGCTCATAGATGTCGGCCGGAATTTCCGGGTCATAGACCGTCTTCAGCGCCGAGACGATGTCGTCGGTCAGCCGCGCCAGTTCGTCGGCGGGAATGGCCGATCCGGAGACCACCGCATTGGTCGTCGTTTCCAGTGCCGTGCTTTCGGCGGTGTGGCTGGCATCATCCATGATCGTCACCCGAAGAATTTTCGCGCTTTTTCCAGCGCATCGGCCAAAGCATCGACTTCGGCCCTGGTATTATACATGCCGAACGACGCCCTGCATGTGGATGTTACGCCGAAGCGTTTCAACAGCGGCTGCGCGCAATGCGTGCCGGCGCGGACCGCCACGCCCTGCCGGTCGATAACCATCGACACGTCATGGGCGTGGATGCCCTGCAGCTCGAACGAGATGATGGCGCCCTTGCCGGGCGCATCGCCGAAGATGCGCAGTGAATTGATGGCGCGCAGTTTTTGATGCGCATAATCCTTCAGATCCGCCTCGTGCGCGGCGATGCGCTCGCGGCCGATCTTTTCCATGTATTCGAGCGCCGCACCAAGTCCGATCGCCTGGACGATCGGCGGCGTGCCAGCCTCGAAACGGTGCGGCGGGTCGTTGTAGGTGACGATGTCTTGCGTCACCTCCTCGATCATTTCGCCGCCGCCCATGAACGGGCGCATGCGCTCCAGAATATCCTTCTTGCCGTAGAGCACGCCGATGCCCGACGGGCCATAGACCTTGTGGCCGGTGAAGACGAAGAAATCGCAGTCGAGGTCCTGCACGTCGATCGGCATATGCACGGCGCTCTGGCTGCCGTCGACCAGCACCGGAATGCCGCGGGCATGCGCGATGCGCACAATCTCCTTGATCGGCGTCACCGTGCCCAGCGCATTCGACATATGCGTGATAGCGACGAGCCTGGTGCGGTCGGTCAGCCGCTTTTCGAATTCCTCGATGTGGAAGACGCCGAGATCGTCGACCGGCACCCAGACCAGCTTGGCGCCTTGCCGCTCGCGGATGAAATGCCACGGCACGATGTTGGAATGATGCTCCATGATCGAGAGCACGATCTCGTCGCCTTCGCCGATGTTCGGCATGCCGAAACCATAGGCGACCGTGTTGATCGCCGCCGTGGTGTTCGAGGTGAAGACGATGTTGTCGGTGCTCGGCGCATTGAGGAAACGGCGAACCGTCTCGCGAGCCTTCTCATAGGCGTCGGTCGCGGCATTCGACAGGAAATGCAGGCCGCGATGGACGTTGGCATATTCCTGGGAATAGGCGTGCTGGATGGCGTCGAGCACCGCCTGTGGCTTCTGCGCCGAGGCGCCATTGTCGAGATAGACCAGCGGTTTGCCGTAGACTTGCCGCGACAGGATCGGGAAGTCGCGGCGGATCGCCTCGACGTCGTAGGGGATGTTTTCGACTTTCTGGTCCATCACAAGCTCTCTCGAGGCACCGCCTCATTCCGTCCAGCACCCCTCATCCGACCGAGCTTCGCTCGGCCACCTTCTCCCACAAGGGGAGAAGGAAGAGCGCCTCTCCTTCTCCCCTTGTGGGAGAAGGTGGCGCCGAAGGCGACGGATGAGGGGTGTTGGCACCAACCCCTCAGTCACCTCTACCCGTGCGTCAAAAACCAATCGTCGAGTCTCGCTTCAAGCGCCTCGACGATGGCCTCGTCGTCCAGTTCCTCGATCACCTCGGCGACGAAGGCCTTGACCAGCAGGCCGCGCGCGGTCTTCTCGTCGACGCCGCGCGCCATCAGGTAAAACAGATGGCTGTGGTCGATCTCGGTGACGGTCGCGCCATGGCCGCAGACGACGTCGTCGGCGAAGATTTCGAGCTCCGGCTTGGTCGAGAACTCGCCGTCGTCCGACAACAGCAGCGTGTTGCAGGCCATCTTGGCGTTGGTCTTCTGCGCATATTGGTGGACATTGATGCGGCCTTGGAAGACGCCGCGCGCGCTGCCGGTCACCACATTGCGGATGACTTCCGTCGAGGCTGTGTGCGGCACGGCGTGGTCGAGCACCATGGTGACGTCGGTATGGGTGTCGCCGGCGAGCAGATTGATGCCGCGCAGGGTGAATTCGGCGCCCTCGCCGGTCGTCTTCACAACGACCTCCTGGCGCACCAGCTTGCCGCCGGCATTCATGACGAACAGCGTCAGTTTCGAATTCTTACCGAGATGCGCCTTGAACTGGGCGAGATGCGTCGCCGTATCCGGCTGCTCCTGCACGACCAGCCATGTCACTTCGGCGCCCTCGCCAAGCACAAGCTGGCTGACCGAGCTGACCAGTGCCGCCCCCTCGCCCGCCTGGCGTTCGACGATAACAGCGTTGGCGCGGGCACCGACGCGGACGGCCAAGCGTACATGCGTCTGTCCACCGGCCTGCAAATTCTGCATTTCGACCGGCTTGTCCAGTTGGGCACCGTCGGCGATGTCGACGAAATAGCCGTCGGCGACAAAGGCGGTGTTGAGCGCGCCGATGGCATCGTCGCTGCCATAGGAATCCAGCCCCGGGGCGATGCTGCCGTCGGTCAGCTTCTCCGATAGGCGCTGTACCGTGACGCCCTCGACAACAGCCCATTTCGCGCTCGAAACGCCGTTCAGCACCGGTAAAACGCTGGAGCCTTCGACGATCGGCGCAATGGCTTTCGCGACCGCTGCCGGATCGAAGTCCGGCACCGAAGTCAGCAGCCGGCGCAGGTCCGTATAATGCCAGGATTCGACGCGCCGCGTCGGCAGGCCGCCCTTGATCGCCTCGATGGCGTCGTCGCGCTTCAGCATCACCGCGCCGTCGCCGGGCAGCAGCGACAGCCGCTCGCCAAAGGCGTCGATCAGCGCCGTTTCGGCCAATGTTCGCTGGGGTGTCGTGTGCATATTCATCAGTATCGCCTTATTTGGCTTGCCTTCCGGGCCTGCTGGCATCTCACGCGGCTTGCCCGATCACGCCGGCATAGCCATTGGCCTCGAGGTCGAGCGCCAGCGACTTGTCGCCCGACTTGATCACCTGACCCCTGTAGAGCACGTGCACCGTATCCGGCACGATGTATTGGAGCAGGCGCTGGTAATGGGTGATGACGACGATGGCCCGGTCCGGCGAGCGCAGCGTGTTGACGCCGTCCGCGACGATCTTCAGCGCGTCGATATCGAGACCGGAATCGGTCTCGTCGAGCACGCAGAGCTTTGGCTCGAGCAGCTTCATCTGCAGGATCTCGGCACGCTTCTTCTCGCCGCCGGAGAAGCCGACATTGAGCGGCCGCTTCAGCATCGCCATGTCCATGTTGAGCGAGGCCGCCGCTTCCTTCACGCGCTTGAGAAATTCCGGGATCTTCAGCGGTTCCTGGCCGCGCGCCTTGCGCTGCTCGTTCATCGCTACTTTCAGGAATTCCATCGTCGCCACGCCCGGTATCTCCATCGGATACTGGAAGGCGAGAAAGATGCCGGCGGTGGCGCGCTCGGCCGGATCCATTTCGAGGATCGACTGGCCGTTGTAGAGGATATCGCCCTCGGTGACCTCATAGTCCTCGCGGCCGGCGAGGATATAGGACAGCGTCGATTTCCCCGAGCCGTTCGGGCCCATGATGGCGGCGACCTCGCCAGCCCTGACCGTCAGGTTCAGGCCGCGGATGATCTCGGTGCCGTCATCGACGATGCGGGCATGCAGGTTTCTGATTTCAAGCATTCTCTTGCTCTATCGTTCCGTTAACTACATATCGCCGAGCTAGGGCAACGGCGACGTCGCTTTCAAGTTCAGGTGCCAAGTCAAATCGCATACTTCCGTCCTCGACGGCGTCGGCGGGATTCGGCCACCTGGTGATTTCAAAAATCTCAGGGCCGTAGACTGTGATCATCAACTCCGTGCCGTCTTCGCGCCCAGCGCTAATTCGGTTGGCTTCGACTTCGATACTGACGACAACTTTGCTTTCGGCAGCAAAGCTTCGAAGGTAGTTCCCGAGCGACGTTGCCAATTCTCCGCAAATCTGCTCATCGAGGTCGGCCCGATAGTTGTCGGGTAGCTCACCAGAATGCCTGTCAAACTGGTGAACGCGTGCGACCAACGGCGGACCGTTCTCTGCCTCATCGTCACTCACCCCACGCTCCCCTCGAGGCTGATGCCGATCAGCTTCTGCGCCTCGACGGCGAATTCCATCGGCAGCTGCTGGATGACGTCCTTGACGAAGCCGTTGACGATCAGCGCGATCGCCTCTTCTTCCGGGATGCCGCGCTGCATGACGTAGAACTTCTGGTCCTCGGAAATCTTCGAGGTGGTCGCCTCATGCTCGAACTGAGCGGTCGAGTTCTTGGCTTCCATGTAGGGCACGGTGTGCGCGCCGCACTGGTCACCGATCAGCAGGGAATCGCAATTGGTGAAGTTGCGGGCGTTGGTCGCCTTGCGGTGCGCCGAGACCTGGCCGCGATAGGTGTTCTGCGAGAAGCCGGCAGCGATGCCCTTGGAGATGATGCGGCTCGACGTGTTCTTGCCGAGGTGGATCATCTTGGTGCCGCTGTCGACCTGCTGATAGCCGTTCGAGACGGCGATCGAATAGAACTCGCCGCTGGAATCGTCGCCGCGCAGGATACAGCTCGGATATTTCCAGGTGATCGCCGAGCCGGTCTCGACCTGCGTCCACGAAATCTTCGAGCGATGGCCGCGGCAGTCGCCGCGCTTGGTGACGAAATTATAGATACCGCCCTTGCCCTCGGCGTCGCCGGGATACCAGTTCTGCACCGTCGAATATTTGATCTCGGCATCATCGAGCGCGATCAGCTCGACCACCGCGGCATGAAGCTGATTCTCGTCGCGTTGCGGCGCCGTGCAGCCTTCGAGATAGGAGACGTAAGCCCCCTCCTCGGCGATGATCAGCGTGCGCTCGAACTGGCCGGTGTTCTTCTCGTTCATGCGGAAATAGGTCGACAATTCCATCGGGCAGCGCACGCCCTTGGGCACGAAGACGAACGAACCGTCGGTGAACACCGCCGAATTCAGCGTCGCGTAGAAATTGTCGGAGGTCGGCACGACCGAGCCGAGATACTTCTTCACCAGCTCCGGATGCTCGCGGATGGCTTCCGAGATCGAGCAGAAGATGACGCCGGCCTGCGCCAGTTCCTTCTTGAAAGTGGTGACGACGGAGACGGAATCGAACACCGCATCGACGGCGACGCGGCCCGACTTGTAGACGTTGTCGCTGGCTTCCTCGAGCTCCGACGCATCGGTCTTCTGCACGCCGGCGAGGATTTCCTGTTCCCTGAGCGGAATGCCGAGCTTCTCATAGACCTTCAGCAGTTCGGGATCGACCTCGCTGAGCGAAGTCGGCCCCGGCGTGCTCTTGGGCGCGGCGTAATAGTGGAGGTCCTGGAAATCGATTTTGGGATAGTGGACGCGCGCCCATTTCGGCTCGTCCAGCGTCAGCCAGCGGCGATAGGCTTCCAGGCGCCATTCCAGCATCCAGGACGGCTCGTCCTTCTTCGCCGAAATGAAGCGGATAATGTCTTCGCTCAGGCCCTTGGGGGCCTTGTCCATCGCGATTTCGGTCTGGAATCCGTATTTATACTGGTCGACATCGATCTTTCGAACTCGATCGATCGTCTCCTGCACAGCAGGCATCAGCGTTCTCCATCCACGCCGGGGTCAAGGCCCGGCAGTTTTCAAACTATGGCACCGCAAACGAGCACCCATCAGGCACCGGAGGCGGCGTAAGTTTCATATAGTGCGTTCATGCCGGAAATTCACCCGGCCAAATGCGAACGCACGGCTCTACCAGGCCGCAAGGCCCTACATTTCGTCTGCCGCGCTCAGGCGGCTCGTTCCCTGCTTGCCTTTTCCTTACCGGCTTGGCGCGCGACGATCGTCGCCAGCGCCGAACGGAACAGCTCGATATCTTCAGCGCTGGTCGCGTGGCCGACGGACACGCGCAACGCGCCGAGGCCGTCACCATAACCCATGGCTTTCAGCACATGGCTCGGGCCGACCTTGCCCGACGAACAGGCCGATCCCGCCGACAGCGCCACACCGGCCAGGTCGAAGGCAATCTGCGCCGTCTCGGCCTTGATGCCGGCAATAGCGAAGAATGTCGTATTGGCAAGCCTTGGCGCGCCGATCCCGAAGATTTCGGCGTCCGGAACAAGCGTTTTCACGATCGCCTCGATTTCGTCGCGACGCTGCCGCACCGTTTCGATCGTTTGCAAGCCGGCAGACGCCTCGCGCGCCGCCGCGCCAAACCCGGCAATCGCCGCCAGGTTTTCGGTGCCGCCGCGATGGCCTTTTTCCTGGCCACCGCCGCTGACCAGCGGCTTTGGCATCATCAGGTCCGACGCCGCGACAATGGCGCCGACGCCCTTTGAGCCGCCGATCTTGTGCGACGAGAGAATCAGATAGTCTGCGTAACCCGCTGACATATCGAGCGGAATGCGGCCGGCCGCCTGCACGGCATCGACAACCAGGATGCCACCCGCCGCCTTGACGATTTCGGCAATGCGGCCGACCGGCTGGATCACGCCGGTTTCATTGTTGGCAGCGTGGATGGCCACCAGCGGCAAGCCTTCGACCTTGTCATGCTGGACGAGAGCCTCGGCCAAAACGTCGAGCCTGACGACGCCGTCGGCGTCGACGCCGATCCGTGTCACCTGCGCCGCTGGGAAGCGCCCGCCGTTCAGCAGGCAAGGATGATCGGCCTCGGACACATAGAGCCGGCTCATACGGACAGCACCGCGCCCCATCTGCCAGTCCGGCGTCAGCAGCGTCGAGGCCGCTTCCGTCGCGCCGGAGGTGAATACGACATGCTCGGCTTTGGCGCTGACCAGTCGCGCCACGTCGCGCCTGGCATCCTCGATCAGCCGCCGTGCAGCGCGGCCCTCGGCATGGACCGAGGACGGGTTGGCGGCGACGTCGAGCGCAGCGACCACCGCCGCGCGCGCCGAGGCAAGCAGCGGCGCGCTGGCATTGTAGTCGAGATAGGCGCGTGCTCCGGCCATTTCCGTCCAACTGGTCCCTTCAAAAGCCGTTCCGCGAAGATAGCGCGTTATTTCCTTGAAATTGCAAGGCAAGACGTCCTATTTACGCGGCTTGCGGCGTGGGTGGCCGAGCCACAGTCTTTGGCCCCCCAGTTTTGAACAATTCTAAACTAGCTTCTAGAAAGACGCCCGCCCTGCGTCAAGGCCTAGGGAAGACTGGGGCCTAGGGAAGACTGGGGCCAGAGGAAGACTGGGGCCAGAGGAAGAGTTGTTCCGGGCGCCGCGCAAATTTATACCAAGTGGAGTATTTCATGCCTGAGGTCATTTTCACCGGTCCGGCCGGCCGTCTGGAGGGTCGCTATCAGCCCTCGAAGGAAAAGAGCGCGCCGATTGCCATCGTCCTGCACCCGCACCCCCAGTTCGGCGGGACGATGAACAACAAGATCGTCTACGACCTCTTCTACATGTTCCAGAAGCGCAATTTCACCACGCTGCGCTTCAATTTCCGCGGCATCGGCCGCAGCCAGGGCGAGTTCGACCACGGCACCGGCGAATTGTCCGACGCCGCCGCGGCGCTCGACTGGGTGCAGTCGCTGCATCCGGATTCCAAGAGCTGCTGGGTTGCCGGCTATTCGTTCGGCTCGTGGATCGGCATGCAGCTTCTGATGCGCCGGCCGGAGATCGAGGGCTTCATCTCGGTCGCGCCGCAGCCCAATACCTATGATTTCTCGTTCCTGGCGCCATGCCCGTCGTCCGGCCTGATCATCCACGGCGACGCCGACAAGGTCGCGCCGCCCAAGGACGTGCAGGGGCTGGTCGACAAGCTGCACACGCAAAAGGGCATTACCATCACCCAGAAGACCTTGCCCGGCGCCAACCATTTCTTTGCCAACCATGCGGAGCTTCTGATCGAGGAATGCGCCGACTACCTCGATCGCCGGCTGGCCGGGGAATTGTCCGACCCACGGCCGAAGCGGCTGAGATAATCGGCGATGTACCAACCGCCTCACTTCCAGGAAACACGGCAGGACGTCCTGCACGGGCTGATCCGGGCGCATCCGCTTGGCCTGCTGGTGTCGAACGGCGTCGAGGGGCCGGTCGCCAACGCGATTCCCTTTCTTCTAGACGCGGATGTGCCACCGAACGGCAGGCTCCGCGCCCATTTGGCCAAGGCCAATCCGCAATGGCGGCTTTTGGCCGACAATCCCCTGGCGCGGGTGCTGGTCGTCTTCCAGGGCGCCGATGCCTATGTGACGCCGTCCTGGTACGAGACCAAGCGTGAAACCGGCAAGGTGGTACCGACCTGGAACTACGCCATCGTCCAGGTGCGCGGCATCGTCACGGTGATCGAAGACCAGGATTGGCTGGCCGAGCAGATTTCCGATCTGACGATGTCGCAGGAGGGCAGCCGCTCGGCGCCGTGGGCGGTGACCGACGCGCCGGCACCCTTCATCCAGTCGCAGATCAAAGGCATCGTCGGCCTAGAGATCGAAATCACCGAAATCAGCGGCAAATGGAAAGTCAGCCAGAACCGCCCGGCCGCCGACCGCGTCGGTGTCGCCGAGGGGCTCGAGAGCGAGACTGCCGATTCGGCCGATATGGTCCGGCTGGTAAGGTCCTACGGCGGGCTGGACGGCCAGTAATCTGGATTGCTTGCTCGACCGGTTTCAGGCCGGTCGAGGGCTCAATCGACCTTCGTCATCGCCGCCTTGCGCTCGTTGGCGATCAGCCAGAGATTGCGGATATAGATCAACAGGCCCATGGCCTGGCCGGCGATGAACACCGGATCCTGACGCTGGATGGCGTAGATCAGCAGCAGGCCGCCGCCGAACAGCGAAAAGAACCAGAAGGCGATCGGCACGACGCTGCGCTTGGCCTTTTCCGACGCCACCCACTGCACCAGAAAGCGCATGGTGAAGAAGAACTGGGCGACGAAGCCGAGCAGAACCCAGGCATCGAATTGCTTGACGAAAACATCGTGAAGCCAGGTCGCCAATTCCTGAAGCACGTTACCCATGCCTGATTTCCTCTACTTTGGGCATTCTGCGGCGCCTGCGGCGCAGCCACCAGACGCCGGCAAGATCAAGCACGCCCTGCAGGCCGCGATCGAAGATGCCGTAATTCGATTTGCCGTGACGGCGGGAGCGATCGACGACGTCGCAATGGACGACGCGGTAGCCCTCCTGGATGACCAGCGCCGGAACAAAGCGGTGGGTGCCGTCGAAGAACGGCAATTTCCTCAAAATGTCGGTATGGATCGCCTTGAGGCCGCAGCCGGTATCCCGCGTCTCGTCGTGCAGGATGGCCTTTCTCAGCCCGTTGGCGAAACGCGACGCCAGCTGCTTGATCTTGCTGTCGCGGCGCTTCAGACGCTGTCCCTGCGCGGCCCCGACATCGGGACCAGCCTGCCGCAGCGCGTCTATCAACACTGGGATATAACCGGGGTCGTTCTGGCCGTCGCCGTCGATGGTGGCGACGATATCGCCGCGCGCCGCCCAGGCGCCCGAACGCACCGAGAGCGACTGGCCAGCGGATTTCTGATGCCTGAGATGGCGCAGCGGAAACCGGCGAAGCGCTGCTTGTGCGGCAAGCACCGAAGGCGTGTCGTCGGTCGAGCCATCGTCGACGACGATGACCTCGAAGTCGCGCCCGGCCATCGCGGCGCCGATCTCGTCGAGCAGAAGCGGCAGGTTCGCCGCCTCGTTCCGGCAAGGAATGACGATGGATATCTCCGGCATCTCGACTCTGTCATAGGATATGGCATTCGATCGATGCCGTGCGGTCCAGCGGATGAGACCCGTTGGCGGCGCCTCATTACGCCAGCCGAAACGATGACGCAAGCAGGCCGCACGCTTGGGGTTCTCCCTTCTCCCCTTGTTGTGGGAGAAGGTGGCCGCGCGAAGCGCGGTCGGATGAGGGGTGTTCCAGCTTGGCAACGACGGCACTCCGTCCAACACCCCTCAACCGTCTTGGCGCTGCGCGCCAATCCACCTTCTCCCACAAGGGGCTAGCGTGCGCACACATCTGCTTCGGAGAGGTGTCAAGGGAGTTTTGGTTGGGTAGCAGGTTTGGCTTGCGGGGTTGGAATC
>NZ_JAMYTK010000027.1:0-71037 GCF_040322355.1 Mesorhizobium sp. M0145 | reverse complement strand
TCTCACGCTATCATCAGCTCGAAACGCTGCATCCCTCACCATTGCCGTCGCAGACAGGGCTCAAGCCGAATACCCCATCTAAACAGCTAGACTAGCCACACCGAGAGCAACTGCTGATCTGTAGAATGAGCAGGTTCGGTGAACTTTGCGTTCTCCTTACAGATCGTGTCCTGGACACTCCGCAGTTCACGTTCGACGCGCTTGCCGGCGCCCGCGTCTGGTACATCTCGAATGATGTGACAGTGCAATATGCTGGGTTCTCCTTGTCGCGCGAGGAGGATTTCGGCTGGGTCGATCCGGTGATCGGGGCGCGTGCCTTCTACAACATCACCGACAGGCTTTCCGTGATGGCGCAGGCGGATATAGGCGGCTTCGGGGTGGGCGCCGATTTCACTTGGCAGGTGCTGGGAATCGTGAATTACCTGCTTACCGACCACTTCTCGGTTTCCGCCGGCTATAAGCACTTGGCGATCGACCACGATGACGAAGGCTATGTGTTTGATGCAACCCTGTCCGGTCCGGTTCTCGGCATAACATACCGCTTCTGAGCCGCCCATATCTGAGGTTCCATACTGACGGTGTGCTTTTCCTGGTCGTGGATTGATCCTTCTGCCACGGAAGTGCTGATTGCTTCACGTGTCGGCGGTTCGGCATCTTCGCCGTCATTCTGTATTTTCGGCTCTCCCCTGAAGCTGGCGGTCTGGTTGGGTCGGAACTGGTTGACCAATGTCAGCCTGCGCCGACAAACTCGATCAAGACGCGAGCTGGTCAAAGCACCCGATCGGTCCATCGCGTTCCGCAACGGGCCCGACACGGTCCGTCGCAGGGACATCCGCTACGGCAAATCGGCAAATGAAGCGACTTGGCATCAGTCGGCCCACGTAGAGGGCACTGCCGCATTTCGTCTTCCGAAACTCTCGCTTCAGGAAATTGAAGGCAAATCGTGACCCTGAGCGGTCCCTGACCGCGACTGGCACAAACGTCGCCAAAGGTATACCTAGCGCCTATTCATACTCCCCTGAGAGACACGATTGCGCTACCAAGGTCAGGCATGTAGCCGCTCATCGCTGTGAGGCAGGGCTCAATGGCTAAGCTCCCAGCTCCAATACGCGCTGCCAGCGCGGATGCTCGTGCAGTGGCGCAAAGTCAGAATCCTGCTTCACCCATGCCTTGGTCTCGTGGTTAGCATGAGGCAGCAGGCGTTCCAGCAGATCGAGCGCACGATCGAGCTCGCCGAAATGACAGCAAAGGCAGGCGGTATTGTATTGCGTCAGAATGTCGTCCGGATCGATTGCCAGCGCACGTGCCGACCATTCCTTGGCACGTTCGGTCTCCCCGATCAAGGCGAGAGCATTTGCGCCGAGATAGGCTGGCCGGGGGTTCTCAGGATACTTCGCCAATTCGCGCTCGGCGCGTAACACGCCTTTGCGAGCCGCTTCCCTTTCGTCTTCCGGCCGCCCTAGAGAACGATAAACCTGCATAAGCAGAAGAACAGACTGATAGTCATCGGGCTTGATCTCGGCGGCCCGCTCGTAATGGTGGGCAGCCCCTTTGAGCTCACCTTGTGCATAGCACGCACGCGCGTAGAAATAATGCGCTTCGAATAGATTGGGATCACTTGCGATAGCCTGCTCGAACTCCTTTTCGGCCTCTTCATATCTTTGGCCGACCGAGAGAGCGAGACCACGCGACGCGTGTGCTTCTGCAAGTCCACTTTCGATATCGAGCGCCTTACCGCTGTTGGCCAGAATGCTTTCGAGAGAAACTTTCTCGTCGTAATTTAGGAATAGAAAGGAGTCGCAGTCGGCGATGCCCGCATAGGCGCGCGCATAAAGTGGGTCGAACTCGATTGCTTTGCCAAACATCCGCTTCGCCAGCACATAGTAGGTTTTGGACGTTCGGTGAAAAAACTCTCTCCCCCTCAGATAATACGTATAGGCCTCTACATTGTCAGTGGGCGCAGCCCTGATCGCCTTCTTTTCGGCCGGCAGCAGCTTGACCTTGAGCTGATCGACGATGGTGTGAGTGATCTCGTCCTGGATCGCGAAGATGTCGGTGAGTTCACGGTCGTATCGGTCGGCCCAGACGTGACCGCCATCAGCCCCGTCGATAAGCTGTCCCGTGATACGGACGCGCTGACCTGCCTTCCGTACGCTCCCCTCGAGCACGAACTTGACGCCGAGTTCCCGCGCCACTTGCTGCACCTTCACGGGCTTGCCTTTATAGGTGAACACCGTGTTGCGGGCGAGGACGTGGAGGCCGGAGATTTTCGACAGGTCGGTGATGATGTCTTCGGTAATTCCGTCGGAGAAATACTCCTGCTCGGGGTCGCCGCTCATATTTGTGAACGGCAGGACAGCGATTGAAGGTTTTGCCTTCATGTGGCTTTGAGGAGATGCTGTCATCGCGCTGTCCTCAAAACTGAACGGCGCGACGAGTGCGACGTGGTAGACCCTGACCGGCCGGTCGATGTTCTTGAGCTCGTGTTCCCCCGTGTCCTCGAAATCCAGATCAAGATTCTTGCCAAGATGGTCACGAACCGCGCCGGAGATAGCGATACCTCCGGGCCGGGCGATGCTTTCAATTCGCGCCGCCACGTTGACGCCGTCGCCATAGATGTCGTTGTCATCGAAGATAATGTCGCCAACATTGATGCCGATGCGAAATTCGATGCGGCGCGCCTCTTGCACGTCGGCGTTGCGCTCGAGCATCCTGCGCTGGATGTCGGTCGCGCAAGCGACAGCGTTCACCACGCTCTGGAATTCCACCAGCATACCGTCGCCTGTGAGTTTCACGATCCGGCCCTGGTGCTCGGCGATCTTGCTGTCGACCAGTTCTCGCCGATGCGTCTTGAGCGCCGAAAGCGTGCCGCCCTCGTCGAGACCCATGAGCCGGCTGTAACCGACCACATCGGCAGCAAGTATCGCGCTAAGTCTCCGTTCCATGCGCGGCTAGCCTGTTTTACGGCGAGTCAGGGTAACAGGTTCTCACAGCAGCGGCATCACACTAAATCGGCTCCTCGTAATATTCGGAAGGAGAAGGCATCAACTGAGGTGCGGACGAGGCGTGTCACGGAGATGAAGCGGAAGCGATGAAAGCCCCTGCGTCAAGAGTGTCACCGCGGCCTCATGGTTTTTTCTACGGCGATCACGGAGCGTCCGCTTACTGTACCTATCCGAAGTTGACAGGCACGTTCTGGAAGGCCCGCTACTGGCGCTCCTTGTCCTGCTGGTGCAAGCGTTTCCCTACCGCACCGTACTGCGGTCGGATTCAGGCATCTTGCCGGAACTCACGATAATCGTCATCCTTGCCAGCCCGACGGCCAGCGTTCCGACCGGCCGTCACGGAGTGCCCCGCCCTTGCAAGAAGACGACGCCGGAAACGCATTCCAAGAGGCGATCCTCGCTTCGGTGGTTCGCTCATCGCTCGACTGCGTGATCGTCACGGACGAAGCCGGATTCGTTGTTGAATTCAACCCGGCGGCGGAGGCGACCTTCGGCTATTCGCGCGCTGAAGCGGTCGGCAGACAGATCTCGGAGCTCATCGTCCCGCCGCATCTGCGCAA
This sequence comes from Mesorhizobium sp. M0145, assembly GCF_040322355.1. Classification (NCBI taxonomy): domain Bacteria; kingdom Pseudomonadati; phylum Pseudomonadota; class Alphaproteobacteria; order Hyphomicrobiales; family Phyllobacteriaceae; genus Mesorhizobium; species Mesorhizobium sp. M0145. Next base: position 67,472 of record NZ_JAMYTK010000027.1, on the reverse strand, counting down.
GGCGCACGCAAACGGGCTTGCGGCCTATCTGGCGGGTGGCGCCCCGCGGTTGCTCGGGCGTCGTACAGAGCAGACTGCCATGCGAGCGAACGGCACCGAGTTTCCGGTGGAACTCACGATCACCGAAGCCCGGAGCGGCAAACGTCGTTTCTTCACGGCGAGCTTGCGCGACCTGTCGCAGCGCCACGCTGCCGACGCCGCTCTGCGTGCCAGCGAAGCCCGATTGGCGGCGTTCATGAAGCATGCTCCCGTAGGCATGTACCTGAAGGATACCGACGGGCGCTATCTGATCGCCAATCCCGAAATGGGAAAGGTCTTCGGCCGGCCGGCCGAGAGCGCAATCGGATTAAGCGCGGCCGACATTTTCGGGCCCCAGGAGGCCGCGATGATCGCGGAAAACGATCGCCGCGTCCTGGAATCGGGACAGGCGATTGCAATCGAGGAATTCCTAAGCAACGCGGCCCACTATGCCTGGAGCCTTGTCGTCCGCTTTCCCGTTCTGGGGGCCGATCAGCAGCAGGCGCGCATCGGCGGCTTCGATATTGACATTTCCGAGCAGAAGCGCGCGGCCGAGCGCCTGCTGCGAAGCGAGCGGCGCTTCCGAGACCTCACTCACCATCATCCGGTTCCGGTCGTGTTCATAGACTCGCGAACGAGGCAGCTGATTAGCGCCAATCCCGCCTTCCGCGAGATCATGGGTATAGGCCCGGATGACGGGGACCGCTTCCGGCGGCACCGCTGGTTCGCCACACGGGAAGACTATCGGCGCCTCAGAACCCTGTCACGTCAGCAGCCGCGCGCCGACGGCGTGGAGGCTCAACTTCGGCGTCTGGACGGCTCCGCGTTTACCGTGTCGCTGAGTTGGCGCCACATCGAGATGGACGATCGACCGGTGATCGTCGGCAGCATTCTTGATCTCACCGCAACCAAGGCGGCTGAAGCCGAACTGGCGCGGTCGCGTGAGGCATTGGCTCAGAGCGAGCGGCTCAACGCACTTGGTTCGCTGCTTGCCGGCGTTTCGCACGAACTCAACAACCCCTTGGCGGTCGTCGTCGCGCAGGCCCAGTTGCTGGAAGAATTTCTAGGCGGAACCGCCCACGCACAGCGGGCCGGCAAGATCAGACTCGCCGCCGAGCGCTGCGCGCGCATCGTGAAGACCTTCCTGGCAATGGCGCGACAACGCCAGCCGGAGCGCCGCAGTACCAACATCAACGATCTGATCCGCGCAGTTCTCGATATCGCCGGCTACGGTTTGCGCACGGCAGGCATCGAGTTGCAATGCCGGCTCGCCGAGGGCCTGCCGCCTCTGGAAGTCGACCCTGACCAGATGCATCAGGTGTTCTACAACCTGATCGTCAACGCGCAACACGCCCTGCAGGAGATACCGGCACCGCGGCGGATCGAGATCGAAACGTCGCTTGAAGGCAATGACCTCCAGATCGTGATCGCCGACAATGGCCCCGGTGTGCCCGCCGAGATCCGGAATCGCATTTTCGATCCGTTTTTTACCACCAAGGCTCAGGGTGCCGGCACCGGGATCGGGCTCGCTTTCTCGCTCAGCGTGGTGCAGTCGCACAATGGACGACTGGCCCTGCTTGACCGTGCGGACGGCGCGCATTTCCGGTTGCTGTTGCCGGTGGAGGCCTGCACTTCGTCAGATTCAGTCGAAGGTGTTGCGGCGCACTCGGTCGCGGGCTTCGGTTGCACCGCCCTTGTGGTCGATGACGAGCGGGAGGTTGGAGAAACGATGGCAGAGCTACTTGAGGCTGAAGGTTTTGCCGTCAGGATCGTCGAGGACGGCGCCGGCGCCAAGGCAGCGCTGATGAGTGCTGTTTTCGATGTGATCTTTTGCGATCTGCGGATGCCGAACATCGACGGCCCCGCCTTGTTCGACTGGGCCTGTCAGGCAACCCCGGGCATAGCGGAGCGATTCGTTTTCGTTACCGGCGACACGCTCGGCGGCGCTGCGGCGCGCTTTGTTGAACGGGCCGGTCGACCGGTTGTCGAGAAGCCGTTTTCGCGCGATTCTATCCGCCGGGCACTAAGCTCGTTGGCAGACGTTCCGCGCTAGCTAACGACCCTCTTTGCGCGCTGGCGCTTTCGGACAACACCGCAGCGTCAGCGAACACGCATCGCAGTCCAGCTTGCTCGCGCAATACCGCATAAAGCCTTTTTCTTCGACACTGGCGTTGGAATACGTGCGTTTCACGAAACTCGGCCCGCAATTCGATCAGCCGGTAGCGACCAGAAGACCTTCCGTTCAGGGAAAGCGTGAAGGGCTGCTATCCCATCGGTAAGCTGCTGATCGCAGTCATCTCTCCAAAATTCAGGTCATGGCGCGACCGAGCCGGCCGAAGGGTTCGGCCCCACCCTACTGCCGTGGAGCGTTCTACGTCGCGGTTGGGTGGTGAGCAGACCTCCGGTTCGCTAGAGTCCCAAGTCTCCACCGGGCTGCAGACCGAAACCCGGAAAACGCTTATCTCATAGTAAGCTGATGCATCTGGAGCGCCTATGATGAAGCCGACCGGATCCAACGAGGCAGTGAGGATCGAAGACCTTGACGACGCGGGGCTGGTTGAACACGCGCGTCAGCGTGACCCCGCCGCATTCTGGTTAATCATCAAGCGTCACAATCAGCGGCTTCACCGGCTCGCCCGCGCCGTCCTGAATGACGACACTGAGGCGGAGGACGTACTTCAGGAGACCTATATCCACGCCTTCACCCATCTGGCGGAATTCCGCGCGGAGGCGCGACTGTCGACCTGGCTCACCCGGATCGCGCTGAACGAGGCGCTGGGACGCCGCCGGAAAAGGCGGCCCACTGTCGATGTGAAAGTCATCGAAGGCATGGTCGCTCCGTTCAGCGCCCACAAGCCTGATCCCGAAGAGGCGGCCGCTCTCGCTGAAATCCGCAGCCTCCTGGAGCGAGCCGTCGGTGGCTTGCCAGAGCCCTTTCGGATCGTCTTTGTCATGCGGGACGTCGAGGAAATGAGCATTGAGGAAACGGCTTTTCTTTTGGCATTGCGACCTCAGACAGTGAGCACCCGCCTTTATCGCGCACGCCGGCTGCTTCGCGAGGCGCTGCGGGACAAGCTCGCCACCGTGTTCACGGATACGTTTCTCTTCGCTGGCGCCCGTTGTGACCGCCTCGCGCAATCAGTCTTAGATCGGCTCGCAATCAGCCTGGTTCGAAAAAATACTCATCAGTTGAACGTGGCGAGCGAGCGCACGTAGACGCAGTCCACGTCGAGCTTACGCCGGCTCCCTTCGCAGGGCTTTTGTAGCGGGACGCGGGAATATTTTGGCGCCCCGGACCATCTAATCGTCGGGCAAATGCACTCGGCGCCGCGGTGCTGACAGCGGTGTTGAATCAACAAACATAGGAGACCGCTATGCAGGGCGCACTTCACCTATCCCGGCGTCAGTCGCTTCAGGGACTTGTCGTACTCGGTGCCGGAGCGGCACTCGGCGGAATCGCGCGGCCTTCTCCGGTATTGGCACAGGACATATCGGACGAGGACATTTTCCGTTTTGCGCTCAATCTCGAATATATGGAGGCTGAATATTACCTCCGCGGCACCACCGGAAAGGGTATCGACGACGCCGATGCCGGCTCGAAACCGGGCGATGTCGTCGGCGGAAAAAAAGTGTCCTTCGAAACACCTGCCATCGGCCAATTCATGCAGGAAGTTGCTGAAAACGAACTCGCGCACGTCCGATTCTACCGCAAGACGCTTGCAAAGAACGCCGTCGACAGGCCGGCCATAGATTTCGATGCAGGGTTCAAGGCGGTTACGGAGGCAGCTGGCCTCGGGCGGGACTTCGATCCCTTCGGTAACGAAACGAACTTCGTTCTCGGCGGCATGCTGTTCGAGGATGTCGGCGTCACCGCCTATGCGGGTGCGGCGACAGTTCTGAAAAACAAAGACTTCCTCGCCGCCGCCGCAGGCATCCTGGCGGTCGAGGCCTACCATATGGGAATGGCGCGATCTACGCTATACCGGAAGGGAGAGGAAGCCTGGAAGGCCGCCAACGCTGTCTCAGATGCCCGAGACAAAATCGACGGATCGGACGATAAGGACCAAGGGATCCAGGTGGACGGCAAAGCCAACATCGTTCCTTCAACGCCGGACGCAATCGCCTTCACCAGAACACCGCAACAGGTGCTCCGGATCGTCTATCTCACCGACAAGGACGGAGTGAGCAAGGGCGGCTTCTATCCGGAAGGGATGAACGGCACGCTCAAAAGCACCTGAGCCAGTTGCGACGGGTGACGATTGGCCGCCGGAAACTGAGCGGCCTGATATCGGCTGCTCTCGGAGAAAGACCATGAATAATGATGATAATGGGAACCACGGATCGTCAGCTTCGCCACAAGCGAACCTTGGCCCTTCTACGCGCCATGAGTGAATCCTCGCGCTGACGACATTGCTGTGGCTCGTCGGGTAGTACAACCCTACGCTGCCTTGGCCCTAGCCGACACAGCGCTCTTCGCAAAGTCGCGCACGACCTGCACGAATGCCTCCGGTCTTTCGAGAGGCATGAACTCGCCAGCTCCGCTGATGACCTTACCTGTCAAGGCCTCGGCACCAATTACCTCGATCCCAGCAACATAGTCCTCGATTCCGCGGCCGTCCGCGTCGCCGCGCAGATAAAGCATGGGCGTCCTGATCCGCTTGTGCCGCATGTTCTTCTTGGCGTCCGCCTCGAACGCTCGATACCAGTCGATTGAGATCGTAGGCCACTACGGCTCGGAAGACCTTCCCGTTGGCGCGCAGGGTCTTCGTTGTGGTTGAAAATGCCGCCAAATCGGTCATTCGGGGCCAAGAGCTCCAAACAGAGCAAATCAGAAATCGACGGGATAGAAGAAGGTTGGTCGCTGATCTGAAACGTGACCGTTGAAGCGCATGAGAGGCCAGTGCGGAGCGTCAGTTTTGCCGCTTGGCAGTTAATCAGCCGGAGTGCTTTTCATGAACCTGGTCGAGCTTGGCCCAAATCAGCCGGTGATCGTCAAAGTCGAGCCCACCGGTGACGACGATCTTTGAGCCGGGAGGAAAGAGCACCTCATAATCGAACCGCTTCTTCGTCATCGAGGACGTCACGGCTGTCGATCCATCGCCGAGGTGAATTGCGGTGGTTGACCTTCGACCCGCTGTGCGCAAGTGAGATTTGCCGTGCTGCTACTGAAAAATTCGGAAAGGCCACTAGTCCTGCCTCGGATTCCGACGCACACGCGAGAAGCACGGTTCGGCCATAACGAGGGCACGGGCCGCGGTCTGGAGCGGCGACGTCGGCGTACGTAGCGCCGATGCGCCTTCGGCTAGTGAGCGTTGACAGTGACATGGCCGGAGCGACGTGTTTCAGACGCCGAGCAATTCCAAGGACTGAGCACCAGAACCGAACCTCCCGACGGATCTTCGCGAGCTGCATTCCTCCCTCCCCTCCTTACCAAAACCGCCGCTCGCGAATTCGCTGGCGAGTATATCTCCGATGTGATATACATATATCACTCAGAGGATATACAAAATGCCGCTCTTCATTCGCGATTCCGACGTCGATGCCATGGCCGTCGAGCTGCAGCAGATTACCAACGCGCGCAGCAAGACCGAGGCCGTCAGAACCGCCTTGCGCCATGAGATCGAGCGCAACCGCGGCAGTGTCCCGCTGCGCGAGAGACTTGCCAAAGTCAAGGAAATGGCGCGGCGGATCGGGCCGGCCAACCCTGATTTCGATATGAAGAAATTCACCGACGAAATGTGGGGCGACGACTGATGTTCGTCGATGCCTCGGTGATCGTTGCCATCCTGAACGAGGAACCTGGCGCGGAAGAACTGGAAAAGCGGCTCGCGGCCGCGACCAAGCCGCTGTATATCTCCCCGCTCGTCCGGTTCGAGGCAGTCCAGGGTCTCGCGCGAGCATCGGCCGAAGCCATCAAAAAGAACGCCAAGCCCACGGCCGACATGCTGGCGCAAGCCCGTGATACCGTCGACGCCTTTTTGATCGAGATCGCCGGCAAAGAAATCATGATATCCGGCGACATCGGCGACCGGGCGATCGAAGCCAGCGTGAAATACGGCAAAGCAGTCGGGCACAAAGCCGATCTCAATTTCGGCGATTGTTTTGCCTACGCTTGCGCGAAGGCTCACCGGCTTGCCCTGCTTTACAAGGGCAATGACTTTTCACAAACTGATCTGGCGTAAGGCTTTCCAGGCCTTGCATCGCGGCGCGAGAGCCGATGGGCCTCTTTTGCACCGGCACGTCCCGCACTTACGAGCTGCAGCGCGCGATCGGTTCCGCGTCGATTTCACCAAAGGCTCTGACGGTCCCTCCCCTCGCTTGAAGCCGTAAGGTGTAAACGGCGGTTCTGAATTTCAGCTTAGACTTCAATTGAAATCGGGAAATAAAACCGACGCCGGCAAATACCAACGCCGCCGCGATCGCTTCCGAGTCAACCTGACCAAAGCGTCCGGGCTATAAAACGCCCCCTCCCCTGCCGGCGCGGTTCGAGGCCTCGCCGGGCGCGCTCAGGATGCTGGCGTGATCAACATCAGCGATGGAAAATAGGTGCGATAACGGCCGACATCGCGGGTGAGCAGCGGCAGCTCACCGACCGCCGCGTGGGCGCCGATGAAGAAATCCGGCAGCACCCCAGTGCGCGATCCGCCCGATTTGCGATACTGGGTGAACACCTTTCCGGCCAGGAATAGCGCCGGCCGCGGCATCGTCGCGATCTCGAGGCCGGCCGCATCAAGAAAGGCGTCGAGATCCTCGATCCGGCTGTAGCGGACCGAGAGCTCTGCATAGACGACGTCGTTGATCAGCAACGATCCGCGCAGCGAGGCGGCCTCCAACTGTTCGATCGACCGCTCCGCCCAGTCCTGATTGTCGGTGACGAGGTCAAGCAGAACGTTGGTGTCGACCAGCGTCACGCTTCGCCGCGCGTCAAGGTCATGATCGCCTCGGTGCTCAGCCCCTTGCCGGCATGGCCGCGCAGCTTGGCAAAGCGGCTCGCCGGCCGTTTTTCGTCCGCACGAACCAACACCACGCTGCCGTCGGCGGCGCGGCGAAAATCCACTTGGCTGCCCGGTGCGATCCCCAAGAGATCGCGCACGGGCTTGGGAATGGTCACTTGACCTTTTGCGGTTACAGTCGTTGTCATTGCAGCCTCGGTAAGGACACCTCGAAATATGGTATTACCTCCCAGGGATGGATTCAAGTATCGGGAGTTGCCCTGAGCCGTTAGCCGCGAACGGGACGTCCGCAGATCCTTCGCCGCTGACCTTCGGAACTCGGCACCGCCGACCACCTTGAGTTCATCTGGACTGGGGCCAACAGCCTCGCAAAAGGCCCGTCGCTCGCCTTCGATTGAAGCGAGAAGGCAAAAACCATCGTCTGATTTTTCAGCTTAGGGCTTTAATTGAAATCGGGAAGTGAAAGCCACAGTCACCGAGGATGGTGCTGAGGCCAAACAACACTATCGATAATGACCTCTTATTGATGGTGACTTGATCAAGTCTTGGCCAACCGACGGAATCGACGCTATGGTCGCGCAAAATCGCGTTTGTCGTGCAAGGCTGCGCTCAGCGCGACGAGAGTGGCCGTGGCGGAACACGGAGGCCACAGCGTACACGCCACGAGGACGGAAAAATGACCATCACAGTGAAGGTCGGCGAGGCCAAGACCCATCTCTCCGAACTGCTGGCGAAAGTCGAGGCCGGCGAGGAAGTGATTATTTCGCGCGGCAACGATCCGATCGCAAAACTCTCCCGAATCCACAAGGATAACCGGCTGGACGCCTTGATCGACGAGGTTCGCGCCTCGCGCGCCAAGGCGAAGCCCGTGACCACCGAAGAGATCCTGGCCTGGCGTCACGAAGGGCATCGCTACTGATGATCTTGGTCCTCGACGCCTCCGTTGCCGCTGCCTGCTCTTGCCCGAAGAGCACAGTGAGGCGGCCGAAACAACAATCGCGGGACTGAGAGGTCAATCTCCACTCCCTCCCCTGTTCTGGCACGAGGCGCGCAGCATTGTCCTGACGGCCGAACGGCGCGGGCGGATCGTTGCCGGCGAATCGATCGCCGCAATGGCGCGACTTCGCCGGCTGCCGCTTGAGGATGCGGGCGCAGGGCGTGACGGCGCCGTCATCGAGCTTGCCACCGCGCACGGTCTTAGCGCCTATGATGCCGCCTACCTTGCGCTGGCAATCGAAACCGCGTTGCCGCTGGCCACCCTCGATCGCAAGCTCGCAGTTGCCGCGCGCGGCCAGGGAATCCGAATTCTCGGACCGCTCGCGAATGGCAACTGACCTCGTCGCTCGGCAACCTGGCAACGGTGTTCGACGCGCCGAGGCGCTCGACGCATTGGATTCGGTGCTGCCCTTCGACCGCCGCGATCTTTCGGCCGAAATCCTGACCGATGGCGATGTCGAGACCCTGCGCCACCTGGCCAAGGACGGCATCAGCGCAAATTCTCTCCGGGCACTGGCCTCCGACCTCGGCTATCTCGAGGCCTGGTCGCTCGCCGCGACCGGACAGCCGCTGCCCTGGCCGGCTCCGGAAGCCTTGTTGATCAAGTTGGTCGCCCACCCCTTTGGGACGCTTCCCGGCGCTCAACCGATCCGGGGCATGGCATGTCCGATGCCGTCATGGCCGCGCCGAGGGCGGAGGGACTGTTGCGGGTAAAAGCGGTCCGCATGCGCCGTCCACCGTGCGCCGGCGGCTGTCGACTTGGTCGACGCTGACTCAATGGCGCGGTTTGCGCGGAAATTTTGCAGCCCCGGCCTGCGGAGCGCTATTGAACTGGCGGTGCGCGCCAGCGCCCGTCCGCGCGGCCGCAAGAGCAAGAAGGCTGTGACCGCCGATATTCTGGCCACCCTCCTGAAAACACGCGCTGGCGACTGTCTCGTCGACGTCAGGGATCGCTCGATCCTCATCACCGCCTCCGGCGGCCGACGTCGCAGCGAAATTTCTGCTCTTCGTCGAACAGCTGGTCGACGAAGACCCGGTTCCGGCCGATCCCAACGCTCCCGACGGCGATAAATTGCCATGCCTGTCGATACGGCTCGGCCGCACAAAGACGACGCAAGCCGACAGCGACGCTTGGTGCTGCTCGTCGGCCGGCCTGTGCTGGTTTTGAAGGACTGGCTGGCGCGCGCCGGGATCAGCGAGGGCGCCGTGTTTGGCGGCATCGACCACTGGGGCAATCTCGAAGCGCGCGTCCTGACGCCGCAGGCCGTCAATCTGATCCTGAAGCGGCGCACCACCGAGGCCGGGCTCGATCCGCAAGCCTTCTCCGCCCACGGCCCGCGCTCCGGCTATCTCACCGAAACCGCACGCCGCGGCATTCCGCTGCCCGAAGCCATGCAGCAGTCGCAGCATCGCTCCGTGCAGCAGGCCTCGAACTACTACAATGACGCGGAACGCACGCTCGGGCGGGCGGGCGGATAATCGCCTGAGTCGCAATTCGATCCGACCCTTGCGGCGTTAGCTCCAGGACAATTGGTTCCGAGGCAGCCGGCCTCCCGGATCGATCACCTTGACCTGGTGCGGGAGCACCTCGCCCCAGCTCCATAGCACGAGGTTCTGATCGGATGTGCCGGCACCTGGCGCGAAGCTGGGCACGAGAATGCCGAACTTGCCTTCAGCAACGAGGCGGTCATGGATGCTCCATGAGGGCGGCCGTTTGCCATCGGCGAGGAAATCCATCCAGGCACAAGCCATATCTTCGAACCGGATCCCGGCGTCGGCCTGGCCTTGCGCCGTCCTCAGATCGACAATGTCATCGCAATCGATCTCGTATGAGCAAAGCACGCAGGGATCAATGCGATGTGCAAAACCCTGATTGGCCTCCTTCACGGCCGCCATGATGTCGAGCGCCAGATAAAGCGTACGGACACCTTTCGGGTTGAATCTGGCACCCCGAATAGCCGCTCCGTCGCCTGAGATCGGCTGGAACGACCAACGCGGATCATGGACGTGGTAGCAAATTCCGGCAAACCTCAAGCAAAGCCACCAACGGCGACATGATCCAGGTAGTCGCGAACCGCGCTGGCCTTGCCTTCCTTAACCAGAGCTTCCGCCGTCCGCCCGCCGAATGCCGGTATCGGCTGGGCCCGGTACCAGGCCATCGCCTGCTCCTTGCCTCCAGCCCAGTCGGTCACCCTGCTGATGATCTCAAGCATTTCACGAAGGCGACCTTGCGTCTTTGCAGCACGGCTACGCTCAGCCCTATAGAGGGTTTCCCGCGCAAGACCCGCCGTTTCGGCAAGCTGACCTTTGGACATACCGAATCCATCCGCAACCTGGGCGACAGCGATCTTCCCAGCCCGATCCATATAGGACAGCACCAACGGTTCGTTCTGAACTGGAACTTTCAACGCTTGGGTCATTCCTGTCTCCCTTGCCATATTCAGAAACACATTTCTTGTGCATAAGATATGGCATTAGCGACGGATTACAAGCCTCGGTTGGCTGACGAGGCGTCGTTGAGGCCTCACCAGACGCGTTCACACGTTCGTGTTCTGGCACATTCCTTGTGTGTACAAAAACCCAAAAAACGGCCCCGAAACCGGCCAAATGCACGCGCAACGTCCAGTTCTCCCGATCGGCCGCCCATTGGCGATCCCCGCGTCTCGACCGAGGATCGGGCGACCGACGCCCAGGTCGACGAGGTCAAGGCGGCTGGCTGCCGCCTCGTCCACCAGGAGCACGGCTCCGGCGCCTCGCTCTCCCGGCCGGTGCTGGCGAAGCTGATGCGCGAGATAGCCGCATGTGGGACACAGCGCTATGGCGATATGGCGCCCAGAATCTCCAGGGTCGTCGCCGGCGATAGCCTGCCAAGACGGTCACCCACGCTTGCCCTGGGCACCCGCAACTGGAAACGATGGCGGGCGTTTCTGTGACTGAACGGGATATAAGACTACTGTGGCAGCAAGCTGGTTCAGGAAAGCCCCACCGTCATGAAGCCAATGAACGAAGAGCACCTCGCGGTCCTACGCAGGCACATGGTCGAGATGATTGCAATCCATACCGACCTTGCAAGCGAAGAACTCGGCAAGGCGGCGCTCGATGAGCGGGTGATGGCAGCGATGCGGCGAGTGCCGCGGCATCTCTTCGTGCCAGCCTCGGTTGCACCTTACGCCTACCAGGACATGCCGCTGCCGATCGGCTTCGATAAAACCGTCTCGCAGCCATTCATCGTCGCTCTCATGACCGATCTCCTTGCTCCCCAACCGCACGAGGCGGTGCTCGAGATCGGCACTGGCCTGGGCTATCAAACTGCAATCCTCGCGGAACTCGCCGGGCAGGTTTGGAGCGTAGAAATCATCGAGGAATTCGCAAGCCATGCCGAGGCTCTGCTACAGGGCCTCGGCTTATCCAATGTCGGCATTCGTGTCGGAGACGGGTCGCGCGGCTGGCCTGAGCACGCCCCATACGACAAGATCCTGGTCACCGTCGCAGCTGGGCAAGCGCCGCCGGCCTTGCTTGAGCAGCTCAAGCCGGGGGGACGCCTGGTTCTGCCTGTGGGACCTGAAGATGTGCAGTTGCTGACGGTCATCGACAAGGATTCGGCAGGGCTACTGAAGACTCGGAAACTGATCCCGGTTCGGTTCAGCCGGCTCGAAACGTTCTAATGAGGTGCGACAACTGGCGCGACCGCGCTTTTCCGACCGTCGATCAGATGATCAGATGCCAGCCTTCCGCGTTTTCGCCCTTGGTGAACGCGAACAAACAACCCGTTGCAAGAGATGACCATGTTGGTCGATGACGCCTTCGGACGCGCACCGCCAAGGGAGGAGCCTGGGGCAAAGATGAGCTGCAGGTCTTCATCCGTTTCGTCATCCCGAAGGATCCGTTCGGTGATCTGGAGCAGCCGGCCAAGCTCGATCAGGCCAGGAACGCCCGCACGGATCGGCGCTTGGAAAGTCTCTTCGCCGACCCAGCGGAAGCGGAGTGCGCCGACCCGGGTCTCGTCGGCGACACCGAGCAGGTAGTCGCTTTCTACAAGCGTGCGAACCGCGCCACGTCGAGCCTCGCTCTTGCTTCCGGTGAACCAGTGAAGCACGACAGCGCCGCGATCCTGCGGGAGATATTGTCCATCATCTCGATTACCGCTGGAACGCTCCTCACACTGTGGACCGTGAGAATTTTGCCACCGGCTTCTGCGCATCGTTCAAAGACGTTGCGGAATACATGCTTTTGGGTATCCAGCGATTTGTAGAAGCGCGGGCCGGCATCAAGACCGACTTCACCAACATAGCGTGTCGCAGCCAGGTGATGCTCCCACAGCGGCAGCTCGCCGGCGCGCTCAGCGCCGAGCTGCGGATGCAGGCCGAGCGCAGCGCGCACGAAGCGGGTATGACGCGTGAGTTCATGATTGCGCGCCCAGGCCTTCGGCGTCGTCGTGACGGTCAGCGTGTAGATCCGAGCTGCTTCTGCCCTCGCGATCGCGGCCTCATGGTCGGGATAGAGGTCGAGATGGCAGTGGAAATCGACACCGACAGCTTGAGCATTCTCGGTCATCCCGCCGCGTCCTCACACCTGCCAGGAGAGCTCCAACCTCCTCACGGCCGCGCCGGTACACACCGGCGAGGGCTGCTTGCCGAGCTGGCGATTCATCGAAGAGCGGCCCCGGCTTGTGGATGAGAATCGGCGCCAGTGCCGGCCGGGCGCGAAGCCGCTCGATCGCAAGCTGAAAAGAGCGAATCTGGACACCTTCTGATTGGCGTGTGTCGAGCGAGCGGGCGGTGAGGTCATCGACCGTGTAGACGGTGGGATCTGGATCGGGATGTAGGCCGGCAACGAGTGCTGCCCGTCAGATGAGACAAGGCAGGCAATAGCCGCAATGCTGTGTGCCGAGACCTGCCAGCGTCCCTTGGTTGGGGCCGCGCTGGATAGCGATGAGCGTAACGTACAACGCGCCGTTGGTGCAGGCTGCGACCATCTCGCCCTTGGAGGTTGAGGCGAACCAAATTCCAAACGGTCCGAGCTGTTGCATCTTAGCTGGACAAAGCTGGGACGAACCGATTTATCGACGTCTCCGCAGCGCGACTTCCCTCCACCCTGTGCGCCGCCACCAATCTCGCGTAGAAAGTCACTGGCCGAACCTGGCCCTGCGACGCGAGAACTCCATGCGAATAGTGCTGCCTGTCCTGTTGCTCGGCGCCGCCCTCGCCAGCCTGTCGCCCGCCCGAGCCGCGGCGGGCGATTGCGGCGACGCTGCCGCCCTGCTGCAGCAGGCCTATCCCGAGGCCCGAAAGAGCGCCGACGGCGCCTCGTTCACGCTTGCACCCCATACCAGCATCGCCTCAACGCTCCCGGAGAGCGATGCGCCATTCGGCCTGATCTGCAAGATCTGGCCCACTCATGACGACCTGCTGTTGGTTGCAGTGCCGCTGATCGACAGCGCCAACAGCGACCACCTGCATGTTGGCGATATCGAGCTACTGGTCGTCGATAGAAAGAGCCTGCGGGTGCGCCAGCGCCTGCTCCAGCCTGGACTGATGACGGATGACGCCATCCCCATCCGCATGGTCGAATTCGACACCGGCCGTTATGCACTGGCCCCTGAGGTCACCGCCTTCGGCCTGCGCATCGAAATGGCAAACCATTCGCAGGCCACTCCCTTCACTGAAACCGACCTGCGCCTCTACGCCCTTGCCGGCGATGCGCTTCGCTTGGTGCTCGACAGCCTCGTGGTGGCCGGCCATGGCGGCGATAGCGATGCCAGTTGCGCCGGATCGTTTCATTCCAGCCAGGTCAGTCTGGCGATGAGCCCGGCGCGCCACCACGGCTATCATGACATCATTGCGGTCGAGCGGACGGATACCGACAATCCCTCCCCCGACAAGGATGGCGAATGCCAGTCCCATCCCGGCAAGGCTGTGAAGCGGACCTACCGGCTGCATTATGACGGCAGCCGCTATGCGGTTCCCGCGGCACTCAAGGTGATGGGGTTGTAACGCCGCCGCACACATCCCTGCTTCGTCAATGTGATCAATTCCAGTTGAATGGGTATCGACCATTAATTCACTCGTGGTAGGAGGCGCTCAAGGGGGCTCTTCCCAAAGGAGCTGATGATTTGTGGTGGTCAAGATTCAAAAGGGGTTTTGCAGGAACGTGGGACGACAGACTTGACGGGCTATTCTCCGCAAAGGTCGACTACGCCGGAAAATCCATTCTCGATGTTGGCTGCAATATGGGTGTTGTCGCCTATGAGATATCCAAGCTAAGACCGAGTTCGATCCATGGGATCGACATTGCCAAACCTCATATCGAAACGGCAAAAATGCTATTGAGCGGCTCCCCGGTACATGCCCGGTTCGATCGCCTAAACCTTGGCAGCCGCCGCCTCGGCAATATCCTTCTACCGAAATACGATATCGTCCTGCTGCTGGCCGTCTATCAGCACATGCAGCGCAACATCGGCCCGAGCAAGGCGCGAAGGGTGCTTTCCAATATTGTGAGGCGCACCTCGAACGTTGTTGCCCGCGTTCCGCCGGGGACGGATGGCGAATTCATCGAAACGCTTTCTGATGAGGGGTTCCAGGTCAAGAGCACTCACACATCGCCTCTTGGTAGTCATGTGCTCGTGCTTGAGAAACCTGCCTTCGGAAATCCGCAGCCATGATGAGACATTGCTTGTGGTAGTCTGCCTCTTCAACATCCCTGTACCAGGAGCGGGCACAGACCCGCTGCCTGCCTGCAACTCGGCTCGGGCAGCGCCGATTCGCCGGCAGAAAGCATCTTGCGGATGGACTTCGGGCCCATGCATTGAGGTTGACTCCGGAGCCGTGCTGGAAGAGCTTTTCGAGGCCAATGGCTGGAGTAGCGGCTGGCGGGACGGCATCTACCACTACGTTCATTACCATTCCCGCAAAAATGAAGTGCTTGGGGTTGCGCGCGGAATCGGCAAGGTTCGGTTCGGGGCCAACAGGGGCCGTACATTGTCCTTGAAGGCCGGCGACGTGGCAGTTCTTCCTGCCGGCACCGGTCACCAAATTGGCCGTCCACGGGAAGGCTCCCGGTCTATGGGAGCAAAGCGCCGCTGGTGTCAGTGTGGAAAAAATGAAGCTTGAAGATGAAGTCCGCCACGTTTCCGAAGACTTGGACGATGATGTACTGAGTGACGCTGTGCGGGCGCTGCATCGTCGGGTGAAGATCGTTCATGATTTCGATATCCCCTACATTGCTGGCTACAGCAAAGATGGCAGGACGATTTATATCGATCGCCATATGCCTCGCACTATGGATTGGAAATCGGCCAAGGTCCGGCTTGCCCCATTTCTGCTAACGCACGAGATCGTTGAAAAGGCGCTCCTAGACAAACTCGGGCTTCATTATCTGCACGCGCATCAAATCGCCCTTCGAGCCGAACGCGATGCCGTGAAGGCGGCGGGTGTTGGGTGGTCCGCGTACCAGGCCGTCAACAAAAAGAACGAAAAACCGATCTCCGAAGAGAAGCTCAAGAAGATCCCCAAGGATCTTGACCTGACGCCCTACCGCGACATGAGTGACTTTTCAACGCTCGAGCGTCTCCTGAAGGCACAACGATAGTCGGACAAGCCAATGGTCCTCGCTTGCCAGTTCTATGACCGCCGTTCACTGCAGAGCGACGATGCTTTGAGCCTGGTAGATGACGCCAGTATCGGGATCGACAATGGGCACGGTGTGGCCCGCATAGTCGGTCTGCATCACCGCGCCCGCCTCGTGGCGGTTACGGAACGTTGCGCTCGACCGGCGCTGGAAAGCCGAACCGGTCACAAAACCAGGTGTAGTCATAACCATTGGGGTGCGCCGCGCGGTATTCCTGCCACAACAACGTCAGCGTCACGCTCTTGCGCTTCAGCTCGCGCGAGATCATCGCCCAATCGGGCTCGTCCAGATCCTGCGGCGAACGGCCAACCCGGTGAAACAGAAGCCGCTCAAGCAATACGTCATTGTCATAGCCCGGCGGCAGCGGCCAGTTCCGAGATGCCAGCCTCACGCGCCCGCAACAGATAGGTCGAAACCGAAGTCTTGCTGATCTTCAGCCGTTCCGATACCGCTCGCACCGAGAGACCCTGCTCATGCGTCAGGCGCAGGATGGATCGTAGGTCTTTCACTGTCGTTCGTCTCGCTTGCTTCCGTCTTGGCGTGGCCCCTCTCAACCCGATGATGAGAGGGCAAAATGCCAGAACGGCGCTCCCGAGAACCGACCGTTATCCGTCCCGAAGACTGTCCGGGAATTAGCGGAATCACTGTCCAGTAATTACTGAAATCGCTGTCCGCGAATTAGCGGAATGGTGTCCGCGAATTTCTGAAATACGCATCCTGATAGTGTCGGGCTGCTGGCCGACGCCCAAGCTTGGCGGTGTTCGAGGGTTGTAGTCCCGCTTTGGGACAATCGGATTGGCGTCTGAATTGCCTCTTGAGACTCACCAGAGTGTAGCTACAGCGCTTGCGAAGGGGATGGAAACGGGTTTAGCCGAGGTTTTTGGAGGAGTCAGGCAGACGGCCGAGTTCAACTCCTTGGCACTGGTGGAACGAGAATATCTCTCGATAGTTGTGGGAATGGGTTGCGCGGAATGTGAAATGTATAGGTTGCTCCGAAGAGCTACTCTGAAGCTGAAACACGATACCGGCATCTTTATGCCTGTAGTCTGGCTGCTTGGGGTTTACGTGCTGGCCGCAATCGTGCTGTTTTCTCTGCGGTTGATCAACCTGTTCTAGGATTCGCCCGCAAACGAAGAAAGGCCCGCCGCACCCTTCGCGGTGGCTCCGGTCCGATACACCGTGGCGGGGCCGCCGCCTATCGTCCCAGTGGTAGCTTGGAGGCCGAACCAAGTTCTTCCTCGTCCCGTATCCCGGCCATCTAGTTCGCGATGATCCGGGACTCGAGCGCCTCACGTTGATACTCAGATTGCGCATCGACCAAGCGTTCGAATGCGCGGCCCAGCAGCGCCATCTCGGATGGCCTGAAAACACCAGCATTCTCGGCTTTTCGATGTATCGGCGTGACCAAACCCCTTCGCCACAGGACCTTTGTTCGTGCAGAATTCCATACACCAAAATCGCCGCCGCCGGTCCCTGAAACCGCAGGCACGGAAAACGACAAACTTCCAGAAGGTTTTGGCTGTCAGTGGGCAGCGGAGGCTCTTGTGTGCGGCCGCTGGCCGCTCCGCATTGAGCTTCGTGCCTCACCGCACCACCACAAGGAACGCGACGGCCTCTCCGGTCGTTGATTCGCGGTCTCCATCACCTTCTTGGTGATAGGTCGCCGAGCCAGGTCGGCAGGCTGATCAAAAGAACGGCAACGACCGTCTGACCCGCACCAAGGCAGTGAAAGAGCTGCGCGATCGACATTGAAAAACCCGCCGCACTCTACAGCACGACGGGTCGATCGAGCGTCGCGCCGAGCACGGGGGCGTGGGCACTGGGATGGGCGGCGCCCGGTGCAGCCGATCGTTACAAACCATACGTGCGCGGCTGCTTGGCGTCTACCAATCGCCAGTTCGGGACAATTTTTCGTAGCCGGTTGGGGCAGGCGATCATTGCAAATGTCCTCCTTTTACATACCGTTCACTCGTTCATCCCGACGGGCGCTAATTTTGATTCCAGAATGGCACGGTCGACATCGCCGTTGTCACCGGCGAGCCGGCTTCAGATTGCAGTCGCTCGCTGGCCTTGTGGAGTAAGCGCATCATTGTCGCTTTGCCCAGGATCATCCGCTCGCCGCGAATGAAATTATCTATTGGACCGACTTGAAGGGTGAACGGCTCCTGCTGAGCGAGCGCGATCCCGGCCCGGAGATCCAGGATAGGGCCAGCCAACCCGGCATCAGAGCTAGACTGTGACCAGCTCGGCGAGCTTGGCCGCCACGTCCGCCATTCAGGTTCCAGCCGCAACGCTACCTGCGGGCAATGCGACAGCAGTACGCAGCTACTCCATTGGGCATGGGGTTCGGACAATCGCGCTTCGCAAGCCCCGACCGGTCCTTCATGGCCCTCTACATTGCTCGCGACCTGGCGACGGCGGTGCCGAGGCGGATATTCGCGGCCGGTTCGATGGAAAATCTGACCGCACGCTGCATCTCTCGGAAATCGCTGGCTGGGCCGTGTCCGAAGTCTCTGCTACGTCGCCCCTGACGGTGATCGACGTCCGGACCACCGGCCTGCTGCGGCTTGGGATCAGAACCGACGCTGCACGTGCCAAATTTGATCTCCGGGATACGCCACGGCGCCTGCTTGATTTATGCGGGAGTCTCCCGACTACATTGCTGGATGGGTAGCACGCCACAACTTGAGACGGTTTTGATCGAGATGATTGTTCAAGCTGCAGATTTTCCGGCGGCCAGCTTCGATTCCGTAGCAGTCGACTGCGCCGATAAATCTGGAGGCCGAATACTCTTCAATGTTCGCGTTGACAGCGATGCGGATGTTCAGCGAGTTGCCGCCATCGCGAGCAAATCGGACACGGGGATGACTCCTTTGCTTCTGCTGCTGGATCGTACGGGGACGTCGATCAAGATCCATGAGGTGCCGGTTGAGGACTACCCATTGGTACTCTCCATCGCCCGTTGGGCCAATCAGCCTCTTCACTCGCAAGCCATTACCAGCGTCAATGTCGAGGTTACCCTGCTCCTGGACGCTGTCGCATCCGAAGCACGGGATGATCGCATCGGTCCTGCGCCGCACCCCGGCGGCGTAACTCGGGAAATCGGATAAAAGTAGAGCTTCGCTGAAGCTGTCGGCACGTTTGGTCTGTCGGGTGCGCGGGCGGCGAGCAGGGCGACGAAGCAAGCAAGGGGGACCCGGAATCACCAGGGAACCAATTCGGGTTGTCGCGGTTGGCACGTATCGTCGAATGGACGTAGTTCATGCCACAGAAGCAAGCAGTACGACAGATCGAGAGCTGGCCCGAAGAGTCTCGTGAGGCCGCGCAGTTCGTCATTAACCAGTGTGGCGAACCCCATGAGGTCACAGACTCTCAGCTGACTTGGCACAAGCCGGGCCCATGGAAGCGGATAGTCGCGTCAAAGGCGTTCTACGAGCACAATTTTCCGGCGCCCCATAACGACTCGTTCGAATCCGTCATCGACTACAAGGTTCCGCCCGACAAGTTCACCCAACTTGCCGAGTTCGATGGCAGCGTGATAGCCGAACGCACGACAGGCGAAGTTTCTGCGCGTTGCCATGACGAGCAGGCTAATTTCCTAGCGCTCAATCTCATGCACGATATCGTGACCGGCAAAAAAAGCGTTGAGCAGGCACGAGACTATTACGCCAAGGAGTTCGTCGACTTCCGGCGAAAGAAACCGACGCCCTACATGGAAAAGTTGCAATTTGCCCTGCCGACGGCAGCGCCGTCGATTCCGACGTCCGCCTGCTATCGGATGAAGACCTTGAACAGGCCAAGCGGGAAGGCAAGGAGCGCAATTAGGACAGTTCCCACTTAGCCCCTCAATTCATATGGGAGCGCCCGTTCGGCCCAAGCATTAGCGAGAGTGGGTTGCGTCCGTGCTCAAGCTTATCGCGATCAGCGTCTGAGCGGTCCAACTGCTTTCAAAGTAAAGAAGCGCTGCTTTCAAACGGGGTCGAGCGGGCGAGTAACGGCGAAACCGACGAGTTGGTACTTGGCATTGGCTGCCATCCGGCATCTACTCACGATTTGGACGCATGTTCGGCTTTGCCCTTGCGCTTGGTCGACGCCATTTTGTGAAGTTCCTTCTCGCTCATCGACTTGACCATCGACTTGGACGCACCCTTCAACTCGTTCTTCTTCTTTTCACCGCGCTTGGCCGCAAGGGCGGCGCCCGCCGCCATCTGCTGGGCCTTGGATTTGGCTGGCATTTCATACCTCCAAAATTATTGCCTTGTAGCGAAACGCGGTCGGCCTGCTCCGCGTTCCGTTCCTCGCCAAAACGCTTGAAACGGCAGGCATCACGTCAAAAGCCAGGGAACCCAAGTGGTGACGGCATGTTTCATCAGGGGAGGAAACTCAGCCGGAGGACAAACCGTACCGCCAAGCGGGGCGGAGCAGGAGTATAGCAGATGATGGACGGTCATCGTCGATCCTGCGTAAGTAATCGATAATCGGCCGACCGTCGTAGATAATGGCCGCGCTTGTTATTCCCCGATGTTCGACTTTTCGCAGGTGCAGTGGGGCCGTCGGCAAGTAGGAGGTGGCGCGACACCGCGAAAATTCTTCGCGCGGTACGGCTGCGGGCGAGCGCCGGTGTGCGCAGCGCGCGCAAGGCACCGGTCAAAGCGTAGCCTGCCGCACCCGACAGAGGCCAGGCAGCGGCAAACCTGAACGTGGCGAAGCCCCACCTTGCGGCGGAGCTTCGTGTTTAGTCGGATCACTCTGCGGTGCGGCGAGACCAGATCAGCGAGAACTCGCCGTCGGTGTCGGTCTCGACCAGGCTTGCATAGATCGGAGCCGGGAAGCTCGGATCGTCGAGCTTGACGGAGTGATAGTCGCGGCCCGCGCGCGAGGTCTTCTTCCATGCCGCCCCGAACTCGGTGGCCCCGGCGAAGATGCGGAAGTATTTCTCATTCGCCTTCGACCGGGGTGAACGTCACCGTCCTTCACGCCGCGGTGGCGGCGATCCGAAGTGCGCTGGCGCCTCGCGCCAATTGGCGGCTTTGGAGCGCCGGCTGACGCTCATCGCTCCGTGCCGTTGGTGATCGGTACCAGGCGGTCAAGAAAAGGCCCGAGCGCCTTGAGGCTCCCAACGTGTCCGCCGAGGATGTGAACGCGTGCTACATAAGCGCGGGTTCTGTCGGCAATTTGTCACCAGGCGCGTAGAAGCCTGTCGATCTGGTCACGCAGCGCATCTGCGACCTCCGAAACGAACGACCTGCGGGACGTTCGATGTTCGACCTGCTGCATGGGTCCTCCAACTTTTGCGGGGCCATGACGTCGCATACTCCCGGCGCAAGATAAAATCGAAGTCATCATACGAAAATTCAGCTTCCGAGGGCGAGATTGCTAAAGTCATCATATGCCCTCTGCTATGCACTGCATCTCGCTCGCCGGGTCGGCTGTGCGCTTTTCCAGAAGGCAGAACTGCAGGCGATGGCGGCGATCATTGTCCTCGGATAGCGAGCTGAGCGCGTGCAAGCCGCAGGATTAGCGGACATCAGCTCAATGCAGGAGCCGGCCGAAAGGGGCCGCCATAATTCGCCTGGCCTATTCGAAGGAATAGGTAAACCCTTGGCCTGAGGCGCCAACTGTGACCTTCGTCATCTTTTCGCCCGTGAGCGACCGGTTCAGCACGCCGCGGCTCAGTTCCGGAAGAAGCGTGTTGGTTAGGATAGCATCAATCATTCTGCCGCCGGATTCGATCTCCGTGCAGCGGGTCTTGACCAGATCCATTACACCGTCGCCGATTACCAATTCCGCATCGTTGGTCGCGCGCAGCCGGCGAGCAATCTTGGCGAACTGATGATGGGTGATCGCTTCGATCATCGAATCCGAAAGCGGAAAGTAGGGGATGGTCACCACCCGGCCGAGAAAGGCCGCAGGGAAGACTTTCAGCAATGGGCTGCGTAATGCGGTGTCCAGTTCGTCGAGCCCTGCCCGGACCGCGCCATTCCTTGTCCGGTCCATAATCACTTCGGAGCCGACATTCGACGTAAGAAGGATCAGCGTGTTCTTGAAATCGATGCGTCTACCTTCACTGTCGTCCATCATCCCTTTGTCAAAGACCTGGAAGAAGATTTCGTGCACGTCCGGATGCGCCTTCTCGACCTCGTCGAGCAGGATCACCGAATAGGGTTTGCGTCGCACCGCCTCGGTGAGAATTCCTCCCTTGCCGTAGCCGACATAGCCGGGCGGCGCGCCCTTCAAGGTAGAGACCGTATGCGCCTCCTGGAATTCAGACATGTTGATCGAGATCAGGTTCTGCTCTCCGCCGTAAAGCGTTTCGGCCAGTGCCAAGGCGGTTTCGGTCTTGCCGACGCCCGAGGGGCCGCAAAGCAGGAATACACCCACCGGCTTTTCCGGAGCGCCGAGACCGGCGCGGCTGGTCTGCACGCGCTTGGCGATCATCTCCATGGCGTGATCCTGTCCGACAACGCGCTCGGACAGAGTGGCCGCGAGCCGCAGCGCCTTCTCGGTCTGACTCGACAGCATCCGCCCCGTCGGGATGCCCGTCCAGTCCTGGACCACGGCCGCCACGGCGTTGCGGTCGACCGATGGCAGGATCAGCGGTGTTTCGCCTTGCGCCTCGGCCAGTTCGCTCATCAGTTCGCGCAGCCGAGCGAGATCGGCAGCCGGATCGGGAGGAGAAGTACCGCCTCCCGCCGCAACCTTCGTCCCGGCGTTGGACTGTTCGGTCTCCGGCAGGTCCACGCTCTCTGTCTCAGTGGCGGCCTCCTGCCCTTCCACGGCATCGAGAGGCACGCCGTCACCGCGCAGCCTGGCGCGCAGTTCGAGTATCTCGGCCACCAGCGCCTTTTCGCGCTCCCAGCGCTGTTGCGCGGCTGCTAGCGTGCGTTCGGTCTCGGCAAGCCCAGCCTCGACCCGTGCCTGCCGCTCAGCCACCTCGATGCCGATTGCAGCCTCGCGGCCGATGATGCCGCGCTCGACCTCCAGCGCCTGGCGACGGCGCATGATGTCCTCGACCTCGGCGGGCGTGGCGTGCTGCGAAACGGCGACACGCGCGCAGGCGGTGTCGAGAAGGCTGACCGCCTTGTCCGGCAACTGCCGCGCCGGGATGTAGCGATGCGACAGGGCGACCGCCGCGTCGATCGCCTCGTCCAATATCTGCACCTCATGGTGCTGTTCCAGGACGCCGGCCACCCCGCGCAACATGAGAATGGCCACCCCTTCCGACGGCTCGTCGATCTTTACCACCTGGAAGCGGCGGGTCAGCGCCGGGTCTTTCTCGATGTGCTGCTTGTATTCCGACCAGGTCGTTGCCGCTATCGTGCGAAGCTCGCCGCGCGCCAACGCCGGTTTGAGCAGATTGGCAGCGTCGCCGGTTCCGGCAGCACCACCGGCGCCTATCAGAGTATGGGCTTCGTCGATGAAGAGGATGACCGGCGCCTCGGACGATTGAACCTCGTCGATTACAGCCTTCAGCCGCTTTTCGAATTCACCTTTTACGCTTGCGCCTGCCTGCATCAATCCGACGTCGAGCATGCGCACGCTCACTCCCTGCAGTGGGGGCGGCACATCGCCTTTGGCGATGCGCAGAGCAAAACCCTCCACGACTGCAGTCTTGCCGACGCCCGCCTCGCCGGTCAGGATCGGATTGTTCTGCCGACGTCGCATCAATATGTCGACAATCTGCCTGATCTCCGGATCGCGGCCGACGACCGGGTCGATCTTTCCGTCGCGGGCGCGCTGGGTCAGGTCGGTGGCATATTTGGCCAGTGCCGAATCGCCGCCCGAAGCCCGCCGCAGCGCCTCTGTCGCGGTAACCGTTGGCGCAGCGCCGGCTTCGAGTGAGCCCTCCGTGACATCGGCGAAGCGGGCCACGACGGCGTCGTCGTCGATCTTGTCGAACTCGCCGCTGATCTTCGACAGCAGGCCTTCCAGCACCGGTGTCTTCAGGCAAGCAAGCAGAACATGCGCGCTGCGGACCTCCTCCACGCCGAATTCCAGTGTTGCCAGATTCCAGGCCTCCTGGATGGCGTGGAAGATATGATCGGAAAACTCTTCGATCGAGGTTGCGCCATAAGGCAGCTTGTCCACCGCACGCGTCATATCGGCCGTAAGTCGGCTCGCATCCATTCCCGCATCGGCGATCATCATTTGCACATCCGAGCGGTCGGAGAGCACCAACTGCTCGATGAAATGGACGAGTTCGACGTAAGGATTGCCGCGCAGTTTGGCACTGTCGGCCGCTGCCTTGAAGGCGCGCAACCCTAGAGGATTGAGCTTTCCGACAAGTTCCTTGCGCTTGAAACTCTGCGACGACCGGCGCTGTTCCATCCAACGTGCTCCTGCACTCTGCAAGTCGATAACCTGCCACATAAGCAGCCGCTTGACAAAGTACAGGATGAACAAAGGTTTCGATCCCCGATTATGCGGGCTCCCCATCATTGGTGGAAGATCCTGCATCGGCGGCTGCAAACAACCACGAGCCTGACATCCCAGGCACGACATTTCCGGTCCAAGGCTCGACAATCACGCCTTTCGGATTCCACAATCAAGACAAGGCTGCATTAGCTTTTGTTAATTTTTTCCGCACCCGCTGAATTGTGGAAAAGCGCAACCGTGTGATAACGTAGGGGCAGGTCGGCCTCAGGGCCGGTGACTGGGGGATCGGTGTGATCGACGTCGCACTCTGGCTTGCTCCGCTCGACGGTGAAATTCCGCCGGGAGAGGATTTGCGTAACGATCCGGCGTTTCACGAACTGGAGCGCCTGACGGAGCCCCAGGTCAAGGTTGTCCATGACGGCAACAACAGGCCGGTCTCGCAAAGCACCATTCCCGTCGACTGGCCAGCAGTGCTCACCAAGGCCGAGGAATTGCGCGCGCGTGGTCGCGACCTGCGCCTGATTGTCATTGTCACACGCGCACTGGCCAACGAGCAGGGACTGGCCGGCTTGGCGCAGGGTCTGACGCTTATTGGGCGGACATTCGACCAGCATTGGGAATCCATGCACCCGGCGCTGCGGCCCAACACGTCGCCTCGCGAGGCCGCCTTGCGCCGCATCAACGCGCTGCTCGATCTTCAAAACGGTCAGGACGGGCTGCTGGCCAACCTGCGTCAAATGACTTTCTTTGCGCCACGCTCGATCGGGCCGATCAGCGGACGCGACCTGGAACACGCTGCACTCGACGACCGCGTCATGCTGCAAGAAGCAGCGTCAGGATTGAATGCGGCCGAAAAGGCAGCGCTTGTCAGTGCGCACGGACAACTGTTGAACCGGGTTCGTGCCGGGTGCGCGGCACAGGCGGATCAAGCCAATGAGGAAATGCAGTCGCTCATCGCCGATGCGCGCGCGGCGGTCGCGGCACTGGATACGGTCGAGACAGCCCTCAATGCTCGCCTTGAAGGCAGCGGCGGGACCACCATTCCGGAATTAAAACGGTTCCTGCAGCGTTTGCTGACAACCCTCGAGCGCAACTCGGCTGCCGGCGCGATGGCGAATGGCTCGGCAAAGCCGTCCCCTTCGCCTGCAGAACCGGTAATGCCTGCCCGAAACGGTCATGGAGCCGATACAATGGCAAATGTGGCTAGCTACGCGGACTCGAGCACCGGACTCCCCGACCGGATTTCTTCGCGCGACGACGTGGTGAAATGCCTGGACCTCGTCGTCGCCTTCTATGACCGTACCGAACCGTCGAGCCCGATTCCCCACCTCGCCCGCCGTGTGCGCCGGATGGTGCATATGGATTTTGTTGAACTGATGGAAGACCTCGCCCCGTCGGGACTGAAGGAGTTCCGGCTTCTTGCCGGCGTTCCCGATGCCAAGAAGACGGCTCAGAAGGATGAAAGGTAGCAAGCAATGCCAGCCGAAAGCAAAGCCAAGGTCATCGAACGAAATCGCGCGCCGCGGGTGCAGATCGCCTATGACGTGGAAACCTATGGCAGTCCAACGACAATCGAGCTGCCGTTTGTCATGGCCGTCATGGCCGATCTTTCGGGGGCTTCGCAGACGAAGGAAGCGGCCAAGTCGGTGCTGGACCGCTCCTTGGTCGAGACCGATGCGAACCGGTTTCCGCGTTTCATGGAGGCACTTGGGCCACGCGTGAAAGCCCGCGTGAAGAATACGCTGCCCCAGGCCGAAGGCGCCGAGCGGGACGAGGAGCTGGCGCTCGACCTTACCTTCACCAAGATGGGCGATTTTGCGCCGGACAAGATTGCCGAGCAGGTGCCCCAATTGGCCGAAATCCTCAAGATGCGCCGCCAACTCGAGGAACTTCTCGGCTTCATGGACGGGCGCGTCGACGCCGAAAAGCGCATTGCGCAACTGCTGAACAATGAACCGCTTCTTGGCCAGATCGCCAGCCAGGCACTGGCGGATGACAAGGCAGGGGAATGACCATGGCCGAACAGCAAAAAACCGCCGCCGTCGCCGAGGCGGAAACCATCGATCTTGGAGAATTCAGCGGGCTGCTCGAGAAGGATTTCAAGGTCAAGAAGGACGACAGCGAAAAGCTGCAGCAATTGGTGCGCAATCTCGCACTTGCAGCGCAGACACGTTCCGATACCACGACCATCTCGTCGAATGCGATCAAGTCGATCAAGTCGCTGATTGCCGGAATCGACAAGATGCTTTCCGAACAGGTCAACGAGATCCTGCACGCGCCGGAAGTGCGCGAAATGGAGGGCACATGGCGTGGCCTGTGGTATCTCGTAAACAATACCGAGACGGATCAGAAGCTGAAGATCCGGGTGATGAACATCTCCAAGGAGCAGCTGGCCGACACGCTTGAGGATTATGAGGGCCAGATGTGGGATCAGAGCCCGATCTTCAAGAAAGTCTACACGGACGAGTATTCGATGCTTGGCGGCGAGCCGATCGGCTGTGTGATCGGTGCCTACGAATTCTCCAACCACCCGCGCGACGTCGGTCTGCTGCGCAACATCTCCGGCGTCTGCGCCTCAGCGCACACGCCTTTTATCGCAGCTGCCTCGCCTCGCCTGTTCCGCATGGATAGCTGGCAGGAATTGCCGAATCCGCAGGACCTGCAGCAGATCGTCTCCAACCCCGCCTATGCCTCCTGGCAGTCGCTGCGCGAGAGCGAGGATGCACGCTACATCGGCCTGACCATGCCTCGCGTTCTGGCGCGGCTGCCGTATGGTACCGATACCGTTCCGGTGAAGGGCTTCACCTTCGAGGAGGAGGTGCATGGCGACCACAACAAATATGTCTGGATGAACGCTGCCTTCCCGATGGGCGTGAACATAAACCGCAGCCACAAGCTCTATGGCTGGGGTACGCAGATCCGCGGCGTCGAAAATGGCGGCACGGTCCTCAACCTGCCAGTGCACAGCTTCCCGACCGATGACGGCTCGATAGCGATGAAATGTCCGACGGAGGTCGCCATCGACGACCGGCGCGAGGCGGAGCTGGCCAAGCTCGGCCTGATGCCCATCCTGCATCGAAAGAACACCGATCTCGCCGCCTTCATTGGCGCCCATTCGCTGCAGGACGACGAGACAAGGGCGGGACGGCTGGTCGACCCTGATGCGCAGGCCAACGAGCGGCTGAGCGCCAACCTGCCCTACCTTTTCCCGGTCTCGCGCTTTGCCCACTACCTCAAGGCGATCGCGCGCGACAAGGTCGGTTCGTTCAAGGAGCGCTCCGACATGCAGATCTGGCTGACCGAATGGATCAACCGGTATGTGCTGGCCAACCCGGCCTTTGCCGACGACAAGGCGCGCGCCAAGCGCCCGCTCGCCGCCGCCGAGGTTCAGGTGGACAGCGTGGAGGGACGCCCAGGCTACTACAATGCCCGCTTCTATCTGCGCCCGCATTATCAGCTGGAGGGTATCAATGCCTCGCTCCGGCTGGTTTCGGAACTTCCGTCCGTAAAGACTTGATTTGCAGCAACAACATCTTGGTTTTTGAAAGCGGTGGAGAAAGACAATGCCCACAAATACGAAGATTGATGGCTTTCTAAAGGTTCCGGATATCAAAGGCCCAAGCACTCGTGATGGCCATGAGGACGAAATTGAAATCCATGGCGTCGATTACAAGATGATCGCACCCTATGATCCAAACTCGCTCTCGCGCCGCGGTCGTGTGTCCTTGGGTATGATCAAGTTCACCAAGCATTATGACAAGTCCTCGCCCTACCTGAAAAAGGCGCTGTTCGAAAACAAGGCCCTGGACGAAGTCGTGTTTTCGGCACGGCGGACCATTGATGGCGAGACCAAGGATTACCTGGTCGTCACACTCACCGACGCCTCGATCATGGAATACGACATGTCGCAGGCCGAGGATGAGGAGGACCTGATCGAGGAAGAGGTCAGCTTTGCCTACAAGAAAATAAAGTTCGTCTACGACGACAACGACGAAATCGAAATGGATGTCTATGTCGGCAAGTGAGGCCCGGCGGCCCGGCGCGGACAAGTCGCTGGGTAGCGGCAGCTCGCGAGCAAAGCGCGAAGCCGTCCAGCCCTCTCTATGGGACCGCCTCGTAAACGATCTGCCGGGTATGACCTCCGAGATAGACGGGCTGCGCCAGGCACTGCAGGACGAGCTTGGCGCGGAGCGGCTGGACAATCTTGTTGCGGCCAGCGCGCGGCTCATCGACACCGACGCGGAGTTGACGGCCGACCAGAAGCGGCGTCTGCATCGCCTGGCCTTTCAGAGCCAGCACCGCGCTGAAATCGAAAGCCGCGGCGTGGTGGTGTCGGCGCGTGTGCTCAAGGAAGCCGTGCGGCGCGATGTCGAGGCTTTGTTCAATACCGAGCGCTTCGAGGCCGTTCCGCTTCTTTCCGACCTTGAAAGCGAACAGGCCACGGACAACCCACCGTCGCTCGCCGATTTTCCGGAGGTGCGTCGCAGCGTCGTCAATTACGGAGTGCCTTCCTTCTCGGGCCGTTCTTCCCGCGACTTTGATCGCGAGGCCCTTGCGCGCGAGATCCGCTCGGTGCTTGCCACCTTCGAGCCGCGTCTCAAGGACAGTACAACAAAGGTTACCGTAACCCTTGGCGACAAAACCGTGGGCCTGAAGATCGAGATAGATGCGGTGTTGATCATGACGCCCACGCCCGAACGCATGCGCCTGCGCACCACGATCAATCTCGATAACGGCTTGGCTCGGACCGAATTTAGGGAAGCCTGAGATGGACCGGGTCTTCGTAGAATATTACGAGGAGGAACTGACCCATATCCGCGCGCTCGCGGCAGAATTTGCCGACATGCATCCCGCGGTGGCGCGCAACCTTTCACTCGATACGGTCCCCTGTCCGGACCCTTACGTCGAGCGGCTGCTTGACGGCGTTGCTTTCTTGGCCGCGCGGACCCGACTCAAGGTCGATGCGGAACGCTCGCGTTTCTCGCGCGCCGTCCTTGATGTTCTCTATCCCGATCTTGTCACGCCGGCGCCGGCAACGGCCGTGGTGGTGTTCAAACCCGGCCAGCAGGTCCAGACAATGATTGGGGGCCATGTCGTCAAACGCAATACGCGTCTGGTTTCCAGCCTCCAGCCAGGCCTGTCGACGCGTTGCACGTTCACCACCGCCCAGGACATCACGCTGTGGCCGATTGCCATCACCTCGGTCGGCTATTTTCAGGATCGCAGCGCCTTGGCTGCAGCCGGCATCGCGCGGATCGGCGGTGTGGATGGCGAGGCGGCGCTTCGCATCACGCTGGCTCGTACCGGAAAAGGCAAGCTCGACGAACTGTCGCTCGACCGGCTTGATCTCTACTTTTCCGCGCGCACCAAGGCACCACTGCTTTTCGACGCGATTTTCGGCGCCTGCGCGGCCGTTGGTGCACGGCCGGAAGGTAAGGCCAACCCGATATCGCCGTTGTCGGTACCTGAAATGGTCGGCATCAACGATGACGAGGCGCTGATGCCTCGTACACGTCCGACCTTCGAAGGGTACCGTCTTCTGCGCGAATATTTCATGATGCCGGAGCGCTTTCATTTTGCTCGGGTTTCGGGATTGCAGCCCATCGTGCGCACATGCACAGCCGAACTCGAGATCATCTTCATCTTCAGGCGTCCGGTGCCTGAAGTTGCCGATGTGACGGCGGCCGATTTTGAACTTTTCGCAACGCCGATCATCAATCTGTTCGAACGTGAGTGCAACGTCGTCGAGCTCGATCCACGCAAGACGCGGCAGGTGCTGCATGCCGACCGCACGAGAGCGCGGGACTTCGAAATCTATCGGGTTATCCGCGTCGAGGACGCCGACAGCGAGGGGAGCGACGCTGCAATCCCGGAGCTCTTCAGCCTGGGACAGAACCGCGGCAGCGGTTGGGTTTATTCCACCGAACGGCGCCCCCGCCGCCCGACGGAGGAGGAACGGCGCGACGGCCTCACCCGTACTTCATACACGGGGGACGACGTTTTCCTGGCGATTTCGCGTCCCGCGGAAAGTCCTCCGAACCGGCCGCTGAAGCGCGTCGACGTCGTGGCGCTCTGCACCAACCGCGATCTGCCGATTCTTGACGACAACCCTACCTTGACTCTGGAAGCCGGCGATCCGGTCGAGACGATCCGGCTTCTCGGCGCATTGCGCCCGCCTCGCCCAGCCATCCCCGCAGCGCTGCCGGCGGGCGCGGCGGGTGAATCGCGAGCCGACAATCTCGCCTGGCGGCTTGTAGCGCAGCTCGCGCTCAACTTTCTAAGCCTTGCAAAGGAAGGTCGCGGCGTCGATCCGCTGCATGCGCTGCTTGAGCTTTACGCCGACAGGGGAGACCCGAGCCTCGCCCGCAATGTGCACTCGATCGTGCGCATCGACTCCCGGTCGGTCATCGAACGGCTACAGATCGATGGGCCGATGTGCTTCGGACGAGGCACGGAGGTGACATTGCATGTCGATCAATCGGTTCTGGCGGGGCAGAGCACCTTGCTGCTTTCGGCCTTGCTGGCACGGCTGTTTGCCCGTCATGCCGGAATAAACGGCTTTGTGCGAACCCGCACATGGCTGCTGCAGAAGCAGGAGGATGTGCCATGGCCGATGACGCCCGGCAATCGCTACCTGATCTAGACAAGCCTGGCCGGTCCGAAGAGCTGTCGGATGCATTCGACTTCTTCGAGTTGTTGCGGCGACTCGAACGAAGAGGCGGGCTGTTCGGCTATTCCGGCCCGCCGGAGCGCGAGCCCTCGCGGCTCGGGCAGCATGTCCGTCTCAGCTTTTTCGCCAAGGACTTGGCAGAATTCCGCGAAGCGACTGACAAAGCGCCCGCACGGGTCACGGTCGCAAACATTGGTCTGATGGGACCTGAAGGTCCGATGCCCCTGCATTTGACGCGCTGGGTACTCGATCGCCTGTCGCAACGCTGGTTCACCGGCGCCGATGCGCAGCAGACCAGCGACACGACGTTCATGGACTTCGTCAACATTCTTCAGAACCGCATGATTGCGCTGTATTACAGGGCCTGGGCGGATGCGCATCCGGCGGTTCAGGTCGAGCGCCCGGTAGGTGGGCGCGTTCGCGCCATGCTTGAAGCCATGGCGGGAATAGGGCTTCCCGGCACCCACAACCCCGAACTGGACGCAGTGAAGCTGCGCCAGGCCGCTTCGCTTGCCAATCAGGTCGACGGCCCCGAGCGGCTGACGCTGTTCCTGGCTGAGGCGTTCAAGGTGCCGGTCCAGATCAGGGAGTTCATCGCTGCCTGGATGACCATACCAGCCGCGCTCCAGACCCGCGTTGGCAAAGCCTACGCAGGGCTCGGTCGGGGAGCGACGATCGGTCCGCGCGTCTTCAACCGTCAAAGCAGGATCGAGCTCCGCGTCGGCCCACTGGGCTATGAGGACTTCAAGGCGTTCCTGCCGGGCGGTCAACGCCTCAAATTGTTCAAGCAAGCCGTTGGCGACATGGTTGGCGAATCGCTCGACGTCGATCTGCGCATCGTGCTGGCGCGCGATGCCGTTCCGCCGCCGCGTATTGGAACCGTGCAACTCGCCCGGACCGCGTGGCTTGCGCGGCCCGCTGAAAGGGGCGATGCTGACGACATGCGGCTGCGGACATTAGTCGGCTGGCGGCAGGAAGGGGCGGAGGTCGCGGCATGAGTCTGCTGCTGACGCTGGAGCAAGGGCCACGCACCCAGGCGGTACGGCAGACCCGGCTTGACGAGGGGGAACTGGTGATCGGCCGCAGCGCGGACGCCGGCTGGCAGATCGACGATCCCGACATGTTCGTTTCACGCGCCCATTGCAGGATCAGCGGTGGGCGCGACGGATATTTCGTCACCGATACCTCGAGCAGCGGATTGTTCATAGACGACTCCGACAGGCCGCTCGGTGCCGGCAAGTCGACGCGCCTTCGCAATGGAATGCGGCTGAGACTGGGCGACTACATCATATATGTCGATCTGCAGACGTCGAGTGCCCAAGCCACAGCAGCAGCCGCAGCGCCGGTTCCGGAGCGCTCACCGCCGGCGTCTCGGGCGCCGGTCAGCATCGGCCGTGACGATTTCTTTTCAGCCGCCGTGGAAGAAGAGCCGCAGCGGCCACGTCCAGCCGAGCTGCCGAACCCGTTCGAGCAGCCGATCCCGGGTGCGTTCGAACGCGCCAATTCCAGACAGCGCAGCTCGCCTGCTTTCGACGACCCGTTCAGCCTCGATCCGATCGCAACACCAGTATCCAAAGGCACCGCAAACTATCCAGAACCAGCCAGCGCACCCAAGCAGACAGACCCATTTGGCCTCGAGTCGGTGTCGTTCCCCAACGGCGCTACGGAGCCTGCGACGGCAAAGCTGCCGGAATTCAACGACGACTTCGGTTTTGGTCCAGCCGCAGCGCCCAACCCGGGAAGCGGCGCCAGCTCAACCGGGCAGCGCGAGCGCGACGCCCAGCCACTGCAAGCGGCCAATCCCTGGGACGTGCCCGTGCGAGGGGCAGATGCCCCTCCCCCAATACGGGCAGGCGCAGCCGCCAGCCCCGCCCGCCAGCCGCCTGCGAGGCAGCACGCCGACATGGCGCTTCGCACCGCATTCCTGCGCGGTATGGGTGTCGCGGAAGCCGATTTTCCCGGGCGCGACGCCGTCGCCGAGATGGAAAAGTTCGGCCGCGAATACCGGCTTATGATGGAAGGATTGATGCAGCTCCTGCGCAAGCGTGCCGAAGAAAAGGGAAATGCCCGCGTTGCCCAGACAATGGTCGGAGCCTCCGAGGTCAATCCACTCAAGTTTCTGCCGACGGTCGACGACGCAATCGTGACGCTCATCGCCGAACGCAGCCCCGGATTTCTCGCCGGCGAAGCGGCTATCGCGGATGCGGTTCGCGATCTGGCACAGCATCACGTGCGCGCCTGGCGCGGCGTGCAGGCTGCCTTGCGGCGGATGGTCGACCGTTTTGAGCCGGCAGCCATCGAAGAAGAGCTGAAATCGAGTTCCGCGATCGGCACGCTGTTGTCGGGCGGGCGCGGCGCCAAGCTGTGGGAGCTCTACCAGAAACGCCATCGTGAAATCGCCGAGAGCGCGGAAAAGAGCTTTCTCGGCGAAATCGGCGCCGATTTTCGGGATGCATATGAGGAGGAGTAACACATGATCGATCGACGCGAATTTATCGTTGCCTTGGGTGCGACCGGGCTGCTTACGGCCTGTCAAAGCGCCGGGCCGCCAAAACCGTCGGTCATCACCGTGAAGCTGACAGGGGCGGCCGGCATGAACCCTGGACCAGGCGGCGGCGACCGGCCTGTGACGGTGCTGGTCATGCGGCTGCGCAGCACCGGTAAGTTCAACTCCGCCGACTACTTTGCCTTGCAGGGGGATGCCGGCTCGGCACTGGCAGGCGATCTCATCGGATCCGACCAGATTGCCGTCGGGCCTGGAAAAACCGCGACCAAGACCATTACAGTTGAACCGGATGCGACGGCCCTGGGCTTCGTTGCACTCATCCGTGAGCCTGGCGGGCGAAACTGGCGGACGACCAAATCGGTTTCGCCCGGATCAGACTTTACGATCAATGTCACACTCGGCAGCGGCGGCATTTCCGCCTGACGGCCAAGGCAAGGGGAGCTAGATGCAGAGAGTAGCCGGATGAGCGATGCAAACAGGGTGCTGTGGTCCGAGGGCCTTTTTCTGCGGACCCAGCATTTCCAGCAGCAGGATCGTTTCTTCGAGGCGACTGTGCGCGGCGCGTTGCAGGCCGGCCAGCTGCATACGTTCGGCTTTCAGCAATTGACCCTGGATAAGGCATTGCTCGATGCCGGCCAGATCTCGATCCTGTCTGCACGAGGCATTTTCCCGGACGGAACCCCCTTCTCCATTCCGGATCTTATGGACGCGCCGCGTCCGCTGCCGGTCACCCCGGATACAGGCGCCGGCCCGGTGCTGGTCGCCTTGCCGCTCGAGCCGGCCGGCGGCATTGGCTTCGATCCGGCGCATGCGCCGCAAAGCGGTGCGCGCTATCATGGACGGATCGTTTCGGTGCGCGATGCCGTCCAGGGCGGTTCAGACCCCGAAGAAATCGAAATCGCCCGGCCGCAATCGCTGTTGCTTGAACCCGGCAAATCGGTCGGCGGCTATACCGCCCTGCCGATAGCCGACATCAAGGGGATTCGTGCCGATGGCGGCGTTTCGCTGGACGAGACGTTCCTGCCACCGGCATTGGTTACCGGTGCAGTGGCCTGGTACCGGCAACTGCTTCTGGAAGTGGTCACAGGCCTCGACCAGATCGCCGAGGCGCATGGCAAGATGGTCATGGGCGGGCCAGGGCGCAGCGTCGAAGACCTGTTGATGCTTAACCTCGCCAATGCGGCGCGTCCGCGGCTGGCCCACATGCTTGCGCAGGATGTTTTCCATCCGGCCGAACTTTACCTGGAACTGGCCGGGCTTGCCGGCTCGATGGCGACCTACGGCTCAAGCGCGCGGCGACTGGGCGAGCTGCCGGCTTACGATCACATGGCGCCCGGCCCACCGTTTTCGGCGCTGGCGGATGCATTGCGCTCACTGATCCTGAGCCTGCGCTACATCGAGCCGAAATCGCGCGCGCTGCCCGTCATGCGCCATTCGACCAACGTTTGGAAAATCCGCATCGACAATCCGAAGCTGCTAGTGGCCAGCCGGATCGTCATCCGGGTCGGTTCGGAACTGTCGGAGGACGCGCTGCGCAAGATATTCGTCAACCAGGCGACCGTGGGCTCGGCCGATGAGTTCGAGGGCCTATGGAAGTCCCGCCTGCCCGGCATCCCGCTGAAACCGCTTCATTCGCAACCCCGCGAGATTCCTTACGACGGCGATCGGCTGTGCCTTGAGCTCGACCAGAAAAGCGAGCACTGGGCATCGCTGCTCGGTGCCCCAGGCTTCGTCATTGGCGTTTCGGGTGTGCTGCCGAGCGAACCGCAGGTGGACTGCTATTCGGTGAACAGGTGAAACCATGAGCCGGGATGATCCTTTCGGACTGTCGGAGGATCGCGAACGCACTCGCATCAGGCTGACCGGCACGCCGATGCCGCGACCCATGGCGGCATCCTTGCCGGGCGGGCCGGTAAAACGCTCGCGCACCCACCCGAACGGCCTTGTCAACGCCTTCGCGCCCCTGCTCGAGTTTGCGCCTGAGCTTGAAAGCGCGCTGCCACCGGAGAATCCGGAAGTGTTACGCACCCGGCTGCTCGAAGAACTGGTTCGCGCACGCGACACGGCAATGGCGGCGGGGTCGTCGATGGAGCGGGCCGATCAGGCAGCCTGGGTGGTGGCGGCCTTGCTCGACGATCTCGCCCTGAACACGCCCTGGGGCGGGCCCAGCGCATGGCCGCGTCAGCCGCTTGTGGTCATGTTGCGCGGCGACGTCGACGCCGGCACGCAGTTCTTCACACGGCTCGATGAACTGGAACGCCATCCGAACCGAGATCGCGAATTGCTGGAACTCCAGTATGACTGCCTGGCACTGGGTTTTCGCGGCAAGTATCGCGTGCCCGGCCGGTCGGGCGATCGCTCGCTCAATGCCGTTCGTGTGGCCGCGGCACGTTTCCTGCGCGATGCCGACGCCGAGAATGCGCCGCTGTCGCCAAACTGGAAAGGGGTCATCGCATCCGACGAGCCGCAGCGCTTCATCGTTCCGATCTGGGTGATGGCCCTGGCCGCGGCGGTCATCGCTACCGCGACCTATGTCGGGCTCTCGATGGGGCTAAGCAGCCAGGCGGTGGAGCTTTCAGCATTGGTCCGCGCCCTGCCGCCGCCGACCCGTGGCGACATCAGCCGCATATCGCCAACAGTCGATGCCCCGCCGCCGGAGACCGTGGATTTCGCGCTGCTGCCCGAATTTGAAGCCGGGGCGCCGGGCAATCTCAGATCGGCTCTCAGCGGCACGGAGAGCGTTTCGCTGGCCAAGCTGGTCATCCAGGCCTCCAATCCCGAACTGTTCCAGTCGTCGCGTCCAACACTGACGGAAGGATTCGAGCCGCTGATCGGCTCGATCGCCAAGGTGATCCTGGCCAATCGTGACCTGATCGGCAACATCACTGTGGTCGGACATACGGACGGGGTTCCTCTGCAAAGAACCAATCCGCTGTCGACCAACCAGCGACTGTCAGAGGCTCGCGCCCAGACCATTGCCGACATGCTGGTACAAAACGGAGTGCCGCAGGAACGCGTCCATTCCGAGGGCCGGGCAGCCACGGATCCAGTGGCCGACGACGGCACGCGCGAGGGCCGGGCCCTGAACCGGCGCGTTGAGGTGCTGGTGGAAAAGAGGCTGTGAGATGTTCATCCTGCGCTTCCTCTGGGCGGTCCTGACATCGCGCTGGCTGTGGACACTGATTGGCATCACGCTGCTTTCCTTTGTGATCTGGGTATTCGGGCCGATCGTCAGGGTCGGACCCTACGACCCTTTCGCCTCCGCCAATGTGCGCATCGTCATCATCGCGCTGCTGGTCATCTTCTGGCTGATCTGGCTGATCGCCGCCCAGCGTCGGGCGATCCGTGCCAACCGTATGTTCGTCGCCGAAATCGCCGCGCCGGCGGTAGAGAAGCCACTCAGCCCCGGCGAAGAGAATGTCGCTGCCGTCGGAGCCAAGTTCGGCGAGGTCATGGCCGAGTTGAAGCGCCGCAAACTGGGCGGTCGCAAGTTCCTGCGCGAGATGCCCTGGTACGTGATCGTCGGACCGCCGGCCACCGGCAAGACCACGGCCTTGCGCCAGTCGGGGTTGAATTTTCCGATCGACCTGACCGACGACCTGCAAGGGGTCGGCGGCACGCGCAATTGCGACTGGTTCTTTTCGGAGAGTGCGGTTCTGATCGACACTGCAGGCCGCTATGTCCAACAGGAGAGCCAACCCGACGTCGACGCAGTGGAGTGGCTGGGCTTCCTCGACCTTTTGAAGAAGCACCGGGGCCGTCGCGCGCTCAACGGGGTGATCGTCGCGCTTTCGATCGATGTGCTTTCGGAGGGCGACGACGCCATCAAGGCGCATGGCCGCAAGATCCGCCGTCGGCTGGCCGAGCTCAACGACCGCCTCGAAATCCGCCTTCCGGTCTATCTGATGCTGACAAAAGCCGACCTGATCAAGGGGTTCGAGGCTTTCTTCGGCGGTTTGTCGACGGCTGCGCGCGAGCAGGTCTGGGGGACTACGTTCGCACTCGACGCGCATGTCGATGCAAAGACCATCGAGCGGGAAATCGCGACGTTAGCAACCGAGCTCGAGCGGCGGCTGGTGCCCCGGCTGGAGGACGAAGACAAGCTTGCTGCCCGCGCCGAAATCTTCAGGTTTCCCGCCCAACTCGCCAGCCTGTCCGAGCCGATCCAGGTACTGATCGAGGCGATGTTCGGCGAAAGCCGGTATGAGGAGGCCGCCTGGCTGCGTGGCCTTTATCTGACGTCGGCGACCCAGGAAGGGGCGCCGATCGATCGGCTGACCGCAGCGCTGTCTGCCTCCTTCGGCCTTCCGCCGCGCCGGGCGTTGGCCGCGCCGCGTGTCGAAAAACGCAGCTTCTTCCTAAAGAACCTGCTCACAGAAGTCATCTTCAAGGAAGCGGGCCTCGGCACCTTCGATCCGCTGGCGCAACGCCGCCGCGCCTGGATCTGGCGTGGCGCGGCCGCCGCATGTGCCGCAGCCGCCCTGCTGGTCAGCGGCCTATTCACCTGGTCCTACTACGACAACCGCAACGCGATCACGGCCCAGGCAAGCCAGTTCGAGGCGCTGCAAACGCCACTGACCTCGGCCGCGGCAAACCCGGCATCCGTAGAACAGCCTGCGATCGATGTCGCCCTCGGTGGGATGGATGAGGTCGCAAATGCCCGCACCCCGCCGCCTGGCGCAGCACAGGATTTGCTGGGGCCATCAGCCTCGGCGGAACTGGTGCGGGCACAGACCGACACTTACGACCATGCTTTGCGTAACGTTCTCGAGCCGCACATGGTGGCGCTGCTCGAAGCGACGATGTGGCGGCAGATCCGCGATCCGGACTTCATGCTTGGCGCGCTGAAGACCTATCGCATGATGACCGGCCTTTCTCAGATGGATCCAGACTTCGCCCAGAGCTGGTGGGTCAACAGTCTGCCTGAATTCGCCGCGGCCGCCCCCTTTCCGACAGCTGACGCCGAAGAGCACCAGCTTGCCGCGATCCGTCGCATGGCGGTTGACGCCAGTTATATCGCCCCGGACCAGGCACTGGTTGCAGAGGCACTGAAAACCGTCTGCACGATTTCCCTGCCGGCGCGTGCCTATAAGCAATTGCTGGCGGACCCGGCGGTGGCTGCGCTCAAGGAATGGATTCCTGCCAACTTCGCAGGTCCCAACGGCGCCAAGGTCTTTGCGCGGCGTTCCGACAAGACGCTTCGGGTCG
Source organism: Mesorhizobium sp. M0145 (assembly GCF_040322355.1). Classification (NCBI taxonomy): domain Bacteria; kingdom Pseudomonadati; phylum Pseudomonadota; class Alphaproteobacteria; order Hyphomicrobiales; family Phyllobacteriaceae; genus Mesorhizobium; species Mesorhizobium sp. M0145. The sequence continues at coordinate 29,119 of NZ_JAMYTK010000027.1, read as the reverse complement.
GCATTTCGGGAGCGTTTACCTATGCCGGCTTCCACGACGCCATTCTCGACCGGGTCGAGGATGTCGCCGCCCAGGCAGCACTCGACCGGGCTGTGTTCGCCGGCGGTTGCTCGGAAAATTCCGAAACCTCGGTGTCGGCGCTGTCCGAGGATATTCTGAAGCTTTATTACGACGACTATATCGCGCAATGGGACAGCTTCCTGCGCGACATGAGGCTCGCGCCACTGACCGACCTCAACGTCGCCAGTGAGAACCTCAAGGATCTTTCAAGCGCCGACTCTGCGCTGAAGCGCCTGCTTACGGCGGTCGTTCAGGAGACCGAGCTTACCCGGTCCGATGAAGCGCCGGCCGACAATAAGGCAGCAGCGAAAGGCGGCTCGAAACTGCTCGGCAAACTCGGCAAGCTTGGCAAGATTGTGAAAACAGGGGCAAAGCTGTTGCCACGCGCAGGTTCCGCCGACGAAGTGGATCTTACTGGCAGTCTGGTGGCCGAGCATTTCAAGCCGCTCAAGAGTGCCATCGCCGAGGTCGACGGCCAGCCGCCGGCGCTCGACGCAGCGGTCGTGGCTCTTACGGCGCTTTCGAACGTGCTGCAGACGGTGACGGCCAATCCCGATCCTCAGGACGCCATTAAAAAGCAGGGCGGCCTCGCCGAGCTGACGGGAGCGGTCGCCAGGCAGGCGCAGATCCTGCCCGACCCGATCGATGATTGGTTGGGCGGTATTGCCGGCGATACCAGCGGGCTGACGCAGAAGGCGGTCACCTCGGAGCTCAACGCCATCTGGCGAGCCGACATCCTGCCGTTCTGCCAGGCAGCACTCAACAACCGCTATCCTTTCAGCCCTGACAGCGCCGTCGACGTCAATGTCCGCGACTTCGCCCGTCTGTTCGGACCGGCAGGGCTGATCGACACCTTCATCAACGACCATCTGATCAGCTATGTCGACACGTCAGCGCAGCCATGGAAATGGCGCGCCGATTTCGGCCTTGATCCTTCGGCACTGGCCGCGTTCGAACAGGCAAGGCGGATCCGCGATGATCTCTTTCCCGGCGGTACAGGCCCGCTGATGAGCTTCACGCTCGAACCGAAGGACCTGTCGCCCAATGTCGCGCGCGTGACGCTCAACCTCGATGGCCAGAACCTCGTCTATTATAACAATGCAACGAGGCCGCAGCCGATGACGTGGCCCGGCAAGGACGGCACAGGGGTCATCTCGCTTGCCTTCCAGCCGATCGATGGCTCGCCCGAAATCTTGCTCAACGAAACCGGCAGCTGGGCGTGGCTGAGAATGTTGCGCAGCGGTCGCTTCACCGGCACCTCGCTGTCGGACGTCTACAGCCTGCGCCTGGGCACCAAAGGCATGTACGCCGATTTCCAACTCAAGGCGGCAAGCGTCGAGAACCCGTACAACCTGCAAATGTTCAAGAAATTCTCATGTCCGCCGCAGATATGATCCTGCCCGGCTTCTACGGCAAAATGCCCGCGACCGGCGATTTCGTGACGCGGCGGCTGCCGGGAGATTTTGTTCGCGCCTGGGACCGCTGGCTGGCGCAGCATGTCGTCCCGCTTATTGGCTCGGAATCCTGGCCGCGCGGCACGGCGCTGCGGTTCCTAACGGGTCCGGGCTTTGTCGGCGCGTCGGCGGGCATTATCTTGCAGAGCGTCGATAGGGTTGGCAGGCAGTTTCCGTTGAGCGTCGTCGCGCAGCTTCCTGAGGCTTCCGTTCAACTGGCTCGCGCCGATGCGTGGTTTGCCGGGATTGAAGAGACTGCCTTTGCCGCCCAGCGGGGCGAGCTGACGCCTGACGAACTGGATACAGCGCTGGGCGCCCTGCCCGTGCCAACCGTCGAACCGGGTGAAGAGGTGATCGGCGATATGGTGATGTGGACTTCGCATTCGGACATTTTCGACATTGATCCGAGGTCACCGCAAGCGACGCTGGAGCAGATCTTTGCGGCAAGCTGGGAGACCAGCTGATGTTCGTCAGCCAGAACACCACGCCGTTTCTCGCCGAGACCTTTCCCTACCAGGACAAGCATTGCGTGAAACATTGTGTGGCTGTCATTCGTGCCACGTTCGATGTCGATGCCGACGGAAACTGCACGCCCAGTAAGGAGCAGTCGCCCTTCGTCTATGCCGACACCCACTATGGCGATCCGGAAGTCACCTCCATTCGCGTCGAGACCGACTTTGCCCCCGTCAAGCCGAAATGCGAGGTTCTGCTCGACGCGATGGCCGTCGCCCCGAAAGGGCGGCAGGCGGAAGCGATCGAGGTGCGATTGGTTGGCCCGGGACTGGACAAGCGCGCGGTGGTCAGCGGACAAAGGCGCTGGTTCCGAGGCGGGCTCGGCATCCAGGCTTCACGGCCCCACCCCTTCACGTCAATGCCGCTGGCGTGGCACCTCGCCTTCGGCGGCACAGACCGGACCGATCCCGATCCAGCGCAGCATCGAAGCGACGCCGTCAACCCGATCGGCAGCGGCTACCTTGCCGGCCAGGGCAACATCGACGGCACGCCGCTGCCCTGTGTCGAGCACCCGCAATCGCGGATGCGCATCTGGAACGACCGGCCGCGCCCTATCGGCTTCGGGCCGGTGCCGCGCTTTGCGAAAGAACGCGCGCGCTATGCCGGCACCTATGACAAGCACTGGATGGAGAACGTCCTGCCATTCCTGCCGCAGGATTTCGACGACCGCTACTTTCAGGCGGCGCCCGAGGACCAATGGCTGGACAAGCTTGGCGAAGGCATGGTCTTCGGCTGCCTGGGCATGAACGAGAGCGGCAAGTTCAAGGTGAAGCTGCCGGCGATGTCGGTACCGGTACGGTTCATGTTCAACGACAGGACCGAGCACAAGGTGGCGGCGCCGGACACGCTCAACATAATGCCGCATGCGGGGAGGATCGTTCTGGTCGGACGGGTGGGCGTAAAGTTGCCGCGAAAATTCGTGAAACTGCAGCAGGTGCAGGTGGGCAGAGAGCCGAAGCGGATCAACGCCAAGCCGCATTACGCCGGGTTGAAGGAAGCCGTGGCGGCGCTAGCCGCAACGCGCAGGAAAAGATGACCGCTATCTCCTGCATCAGCCTCGTCTGTCCGGTCGGCTACACCCCGGCAAGTGCCATTGCCGCGATGCGGGCGAAGATCGCCGTGTTCGAGGAGTTACCGTACCGGGACAACGGCGGTCAGCCGCTTCGCGGCGCTGTGGTCGACGCAATTCTGCCCGAGACGCGCGGCCGCAGCCGCCTCCAGGCGCTGGCCCGGTTCGCTGTCGAACATATAGATGAAAAGGTTGCGGCCCTGCTCCCGTGGGGCGAGATGCCGTTCCTCCTGTGCATGCGCGATGCCGGCATGGCCGGCGCCCGCATAAATGGCATTCTGTCCGGGCTTGCTGTGCCCGGCGGAGCGCCATTGGTGGGATCACGCACATTCCAGATCACCCATGGCCAAATTTCGGCTTTTGTCGCGATAGAACAGGCGCGCAAGCTGTTGGATGAACGCGACGCGGATGCCTGCCTCGTCATGGCGATCGACAGCCTGATCGACGCGCGCTCGCTCAGTTGGCTCGACGACCGGATGCGATTGAAGACGAGCGACGTGACGGATGGCCTCCTCCCCGGCGAGGCGGCCTGCATTCTGGTCGTCAGCAAACGTCCGATCGTCGAGGGGGCTTTGCGGCTGCGAGGGCTGGGCCTCGCTATCGAAACGGCAACCCCCAGCAACGAGGAACCATTCCGGGCGGATGGACTTGGCGCGGCAGTGAAAGCCGCGCTCGCCGAGGCCGGCGTGCAGATGCACGAAATCGCGTTCCGTCTCAGCGATGTCGCGGGCGAGTCCTACGCCTTCGAGGAACTTGTTCTGGCGCAGCTTCGCAACATGCGCCAGACGCGACCGGAGCAGCCCGTGTGGCATGCCGCCGACTGCATGGGCGATTGCGGAGCGGCGGCTGGACTGATCCAGTTTGCCTGGGCCGAGCAAGCATTCAAGCGCGGCTATGCGCCCGGCAACCTCGCGGCTCTGCATGGTAGTTCGATGGCATTCGGCGGCCGGGCTGCCGCCGTGGTTTCGGCCTGAGGGGAGCGAAGATGACAAAGAACGTCTTTGCCGGAATGTGGGAGATCGCCGCCGAGAACGGCATGAACAAGTCAATCGCGCGCTTCCCTGACGTGTGCATGTCGCCGCCCTCGCCGCCGGCCGGGCCGATCCCGATCCCCTATCCGGACACCTCATTCTCCAACAATCTCAAATCTGCTTCATCCACGGTGAAAATCGGCGGCAAAGGCGCAGCGCTGGCACAGAAGTCGTACTACAAGGAATCCGTGCTGGGTGATGAAGCAGCGACCCGCACATTCGGCGCAAACGTCGTGACGCACCAGATTACGGGCAAGACCTATTTCCAGGCCTGGTGCATGGACGTGATGTTCGAAGGCAAAAATGTCTGTCGGCATTTCGACATCACGACGAGCAACCATGCATCCTCGGCGACGACCACGGCGCCTCTTGCAACCATTGAGACAATGAGCCCCGCCGACCAGGATGCCCTGTTGGACAAGGGAATCTGCCCTTGCTGCAAGGGGCCGGTACATAATCCGGAGCAGAAGAAGGGTAACAACATTACTGCGGCAGAGTTCTACAAGCCGAATTTGGCTCAGAATAGAAAGGCGACCGGCAATCCGGTGGGAAAGGATATCGTTGAACGAGCCCAGGCCGCGATAGACTCCATGGATAAAATTCGGGAAGAAGCAAAAAAGGATGACTGTGAGGCAGCTATTCCTGAAGACAATCCTAATGACGCGTGCGGCCGCCATTATATAATCAAGAGCGCAAAGAACTCGCGTGAAGAGTTTACCGCGCAAGATTCCCCGCTAACGCCCGAGGATCATTATAACACGACCGGTCAGTATGGCCCCGCCGGCCCCTCAATCCTTGCACAGGCAAAGAAGATTCATGCTGCAAAGGATGGCACCAACGTAGCGATAATCGGGCACAAAACCGCGCTCGGCGCAGGGGGGTGCCCCGTTGGCGCGGGGAATCACCAGGGAGTCAGCGCAAAGTGCTCAAAGTACGAATCGGCGCTCGCGAAGGCACAGAGCGCGCTTGTCGACTTCCATCGCAAAGTGCACTTCTGAACACAGTCCCGGAATACCGAGAGCGGTGATCTAATGGCGAATGCAGATCTTCCTTCATTTCTCTACGGGACGTTCGACTGGAGGTTTCGTGGTCTCAACTTTGCACAGACACCTCCGAGCGGATTGCTTGGTCCTGCGGCGCTGGGAGATCGAAATCCCTGGATCGTTCTGGCCACTGTGGTGGAACTGGCCAGGCAAGGTGACCATTCTCACGCCCAGATCCTGAGCCGTTATTATGATGACAAGGACACCCCCGCGCTCTCTCGCGTTTCACTCATGCTGACGGGCGACCTGGCTCCGCAGTCAGATCTGGTCCTGCTGCAGCAGGCCTTGCGAAGTGTTGATCCAGAGGTCCGGATGTACGCCGCGGAAGGCGCCGCGCTTGCCGGTCAGATTTGGCTGATTGGCGACATGTTGCGTGCCTGGGAGAATGCCGAGGAAGCGCGCGACCATGAGGTAATCGGCTTCAGCATATGCGACTTGCTCGAAAAACCGGGAGGTGAGTTGGAGAGCTATGCCGACATTTTTCCATTCAAGGACGTCGACCAGGTACTTGCCGAGATTCCAGGGCTCAAAAACGTGGAAGAGCAACTTCGCCTTTTGGCCGAGGGTACTCCGGAATTCGTCCACAGAACGGAAGAAGCCTACCGTAATACCAGGTCGAAGCTGGCCAACGACGACGTCTTCATTTTCGAAGCGAACGTCTGGACAATGGAGAGCTTTGTTCGGCAGCTCCAGGATCAGATATCACAAGAAGTCGCTCCCGCCTTCTACAATTACCGGCACCGCTTTGAAGCGTACACGGGAATTGACTGCACGTCCTTCTTCAGAGGGGGTTCCGCCGATCGACTCGCGATAATGGCCGCGCTTGAAACATTCACCGAATCCAACGCGGCAGCGAACTATCTGCCTGGACGCCGATACTTTGCCGGACATCTCATCCCGCCCTAGCAATCGGCCGGGCATTGGTCTTGGCCCAAGTCTCAACCTTGTCGGCCAGCAGCAGAGCGGGCTGATCATCGCCGAAGTGTTCCGCGAAATTTGGTCCGATCTGTGCCGCGTCGTTGGCGAAAAGCTTTGTTTCCTCCCGCGCCACGGGAAATAACTCCAGAAACGACGAGCCTGCTGCGACGGCCAGGGCCGGTTCCCTCATCCGCTCAATAAGCCAGGGCAGAACCGCGCGATCGCCCAGCATGCCGATGCCCCGCACCGCGATCGGGGCCGTCTGTGATGATTTCATTAGCCCGCCCAGCCAGGCGCGCACCTCCTTTTCGGGTCCCGCCTTGACAGCGGCGCGTAAGGCGCTCAGCGCATCGGAGCCGCCGGCCACCGCAGAGCTGCGCAGCTCGGCTCGCGCTAGATCGCCAGAGCCGAGTTCCGTCAACGCCCACCCCGCCCAAAGCCGCACGGCATCGTCTTCCGCCTGCATCGCAGCCTCCATCTCCTGCGCAAGATCCGTGCGTTTCAGCTTTCCAGCCAGTCGCAGGCTGAGTGCACGTGTGTCCGAATCCGGGTCGCGGACGAGACGCTCAAGCAACCGCTTCGGATCGACACCATGTGCGACGCAGGCGGCAACGCCGAGGTAGCGCAGAAGCGCATCATGCGCACCCAGCCAGTCCCGCACGAGTTTCCCGATCTTCTGTGGCTTGTGCCAGGAAAATGCACCAACCAGACCTCGGCGTTCCCCAGCTTGCCGCGCCGCCTCGATCGTGCTGTCGACCCGCTTTTCGTCCTCCTGCTCAATCGCCATCCAGCCGGCGACGAAGAACTCGCCCTTGTCCGGGAAGTCCGCAAGCTGGCGATCCACGAACGGCCATGCCGCGCTACCGGCGATACGAAGGCCGTCGAGGTTGATCTCGAGGCGCTGCCCAATCTCGGCGATCACGGCCTCGTCGGGCGGATCCTCCAGGGACCAGGTGTCGCGCTGCGCCCACAGAAACGCCGCCTGCTCCACATGCTGGCGCACCACCTCAACCGCTATGCGTTGCGGCGACGCGATAAGCTGAGCGCTCACCGACGCCATCAGGAGACGGCCATCAATTCAGGTTGATCGAGCCACCGCGAATGCGCTGCGCGCCGCTGGCGTGGCTGATGATATGACCGCCGCGGATTGTGATGCGGCCATCGCTCTCCATGATGATTGTCGCCTTGCCGCAACGCAGCTCGAGTCTGTCGTTGGCGGTGATCCGCACATGGTCGCCGTCGCGCATGACATGGTGAGTGGCCGCCGCGCGTACTGGGTCGACGATGCGTCCAACGATCAGCGGCTTGCGCGGATCGCCTCCCTGGAAGAGCAGGGCGACCTCCCTGCCGATCATATCCGATGAGAGTTCGCACAGGCTACGCGCCGGCAAAGCCGTTTCGTCCGGATTACCCGGAAACACCACCACAGGTGCGTCCTCGCCGAAACCAAGGAAGACACCGATGACAACCCCCTCAATGCGCTCACTGACTTCAACCATCTTCGCCCTCAATTCTCGTGGATCTTCGAGCCCTTCATGGTGATGTCGCCCGATGCCTTGATGTTGATCTTGCCGGAAGCCTTGACAGAAATATCCTTGCCCTCGATCGCGATCGTGCCGTCCTTTTTCATCATGATCTTCGCCGATCCGGTCTGGATCAAAATCTCGTCACCTGCGTCAATCACCAGTTTCTTGCCGACCTTGATGGTACTGTCCTCGCCGATGCTGATCCCGCTACCCTTTGCGATACCCAGCGTATGGGCGCCCCCGACGCTTGTGGAGTCGTCCGCGGCAATGCTCGCGCTGCGTGCCGCACCGATGCTGAAAGTCTGGGCGCTGCCAACCGTGACGCTCTGATCGGCACCGACATTGACGGTCTGCCCGGCCGCGATGTTCCAGCTATCGGAAGCCCCGATGTCGTGGCTTTGCGCCGAACCTACGGTCACCGACCGTGTCGCCCCGATCGTATTCGTCTGGACCGCGCCGACGCTGCGCGTCTCCGAGGCACCCACTGTATCGACACGCGCCGCGCCAACGGTGATCGTCTGGACGATCGCGACCGTCTGGGTGTGATTTGCGCCGATCGTCTCCGTCGAATTGGACCCAATACCGATGGTCTCGTTCGAACCAACCGTCAGCGAGCGGTTGATACCAACCGTCTCGGTATCGTTCGAGCCGATATCCGTCGTCTGGTCGACGCCGACCTTGACCGTCTTGTTGTTGCCGACGTCCTCGTCGAGGTTGTGGCCGACGGAGTGCTTGGCGTCGTGGTCGATGCGGTCGGACTGGTCGTGCTGCACCAGCTTGGTGCGGTCGTTCTTGATCAGAAGGTTGTGGTCCTTCTGCGCCTGGAAATTGACCAGTTCGGAGCCGGCCTTGTCTTCGAACATCAGCTCGTTGTAGCCGCCGCCGCCTTTCGACGAGTCGGATTTCCAGCCGGATTGCGTGGCGCTGCCCGGCAGTCCGTAGGGCGGCATCTGCGAGGCGTTGTAGACCCGGCCGGTGATGATCGGCAGATCCGGGTCGCCTTCGATGAAGTCGACGATCACCTCCTGGCCGATGCGCGGGATCTGGATGAAACCCCAGCCGCTGCCGGCCCAGGTCTGCGAGACCCGCACGAAGCAGGAGCTGTTCTGGTCCTTCTTGCCGAGACGGTCCCAGTGGAACTGCACCTTCACCCGTGCATATTTGTCGGTGAATATTTCCTCGCCGGACGGGCCGACCACCGTCGCCGTCTGCGGGCCGCGCATGATCGGCCGTGTCGTGACCCGCGGCGGGCGATAGGCCAAGGCGGTCGGCGCCACGCCGAGGATCACCTTGAAGTTTTCGCTTTCGACATCGGCAAGGGCTCTGTAGCCCGGATCGAACAGCCTGTATTCGGCGCTGACCACCAGATACTCCTGGTTCTGGTCGTCGCGCGGAAAACCGTCCAGCTTGAACGTGCAGCCGGAATACAGGCCGCGCACGGTGCCGACTGCAGCAATGCGCTGGTGCACCGCTTGGATTTCCTCGCGCCGGATCGCCGCCAGGCTGTCACCGCGGCCGACTTCCAGGTGGGCGCCGGGCTGACGGTAATTCTCGCCTGCGGCCAGCTTGTGATTGAACGGCTGGGCGGATTTGACCATCAGGTCAGCGCCCGGCTTCTTGAAATCATAGTCGGTATGGACATAGGCGCCCGGCCGCACCGAACTCCCCGGAATCCATTCGGTAATGTATTCGACATCGCGCCGGGAGCCCTGCCCCTCAAAGTGGTACGGCACTTTTTCATAGCCCGGCGCCGGCTTGAGCTTGTTGATGGCATCGGCGAGCACAAGCGTGTGCTTGCCCTCACCATGCTCGAAGAAATACAAGATGCCCTCGTGCTCGAGCAGCCGCTGCACGAAGTCCAGATCGGTCTCATCATATTGCACGCAATATTCGCGCGGCGGATAGGAACCTTGCAGGCGTTTCTCGAATTTTGCCGTGCTGTATTTCGAGAAAACCTCTTCGACGATTTCGATGACGCTCATGTTTTGGAAAATACGGCAGTCGGTAGTATTGCCGAGAAACCAGAGCCATGGCCTGACGACTGCTTCGTAATAGGCCAGTCGATCCTCGATCCGGGTGAGGCGAAACTCCGACACGATGCCGCTGAACCAGCGCTGGGGGTCGGCTTCACCTTCGATCGAGACGGGGCCACCCAGCATCTCCAGCGGATCGATATCGTGGCTGGGGCTCACGAACCCGACCGCATAGGCCAGACAACGACTGATCTCATCGCGCCCGACGAGATGTGTAAAGGTCAACAGTTCAGCGCCAACTGGCGTTTGCACAACCGTGGCACGTTGTTCACTTGGCATGGGTCGTGCCCCTCCTCGGCCTGGCGGCCAGCCCAGTGGATTTGAATATCCTAATCAGGAACTCGAAATCACATGAAACCCTGATGGTTGCCAGTCCATTTCGAGCGTACCACATGTTTGTTGTGCAGGCCAAAGCGGACCACGAATACTGTGATGCGTATTTTGGGATTAGCCACGCTAAAAACATGGAGTATCGTGTCGGCAAGGCCGCCAGCGATCACACAGGCGATTTCGCATGTTAATCAGTCTGCAGATCAGCAATGTCGATGCCCTGCCCACTGGCGTGGCGCCTGGCTACCGATCGCGTAATCGCAGCTTCAAAATCGGCCGCGAACATTGCGACTGGATCTTGCCTGATCCTGACAAGTTCATCTCAGGCCGGCATTGCCAAATCCGATACGAGGCAGGCGCGTTTTGGCTGCACGACATTTCGCGCAATGGCACTTTCATCAATGGATCGAGCCAACGCATCACCGGTCCGCGCCGGCTAGACCACGGCGACAGGCTCCTGGTCGGCCGCTACGTCATCTTTGTATCGATTGACGACGAGCATGCAACGCCAAGTCATCCGGAGGCCGACCGAGGTTCGACGCAACGACACATGCCGGTCGCGGCCGATCGGCTGCTTGATTCCGGAGGCGAGCCTCTCTTCAGTTCGGCAGAGCGATGGCTCGGGCAAGCACCGCCATCGACATCGTCGCTGCCTAGGGCCGTCCCCTCGACGACAGACGAGGTGCTGCGGGAAATTGCAATCGGCGCAGGCATCTCGCCGGAATTGTTGCAATTGCGTGATCCGCATGAAGTCGCTGCCGAAATCGGCGCAGTGCTTCGCACGGTGGTCGAGCAACTGGCCATGCTGCTGAAGGCACGTGCGGCTGCAAAGACATTGGCCAAGAGCCCACACCGAACGATGATAAGCTCCGCTGAAAACAATCCCCTCAAATTTGTCCCGGGCACCGACGACATACTTGAAATCATGTTCGCACGGCGCAGGGCCGGCTATCTCGATGCCAGGCACAGCGTCGAGGACGCGTTCCGCGATCTCAAGGCGCACGAATTTGCCACCTATGCCGCCATGCAAGCAGCGCTCTCGCGACTGCTTGACGACCTTTCGCCGGAAGCGATCGGCAAAAAGCTCCCGCCGACATCGTTTACCTCGAAGAAGACCCAAGCATGGGACGCTTTTGTCGGGACGTGGCGGAGCATGGAGGAAGCACACGAAAACGGCATGCTGGATATATTCTTGGCCTATTTCAGCGAAGCGTATGCAAAAGCTGACAAGCAAAAATAGACGGCCAAAACAAACTGCGGCGCTTTAGCTTACGAAGAAAAGAGCGTCCGCGCCCCGCATCATGTTCCAATCGACAACATCTGGGACTACGATCACATACGACAGTTCGCCAAGCGGGTAAGCCTGATTGACCTGGGGTCTGCGGCAAATGTCACATTGCGGCGCCATAGTTTCTTGTAGCTCCGGACCGCCTTGCCGGAAGGACCATTGCCTGCCCTATCCTGCCAGGAAAGATCTGGCGCCTCTCGCACGCGAGCGCGGACACTGCATGGCAGCGGCATATCGGCGATGAGCTCGAAGGACGATCCTTTCGGCCCGGTGAAGACCGTCATCCGCCCACGGCGCGGGCAGAATGCGAAACCAGCCGCAAACGAACTGATCGCGAAGACCGTCGCGCCCTCGGATGTCAAGGAACCGACAGTTTTCGATCCTGACATAGGTCGGCATATGCCGCCGGACTGGACATCCGGAACCATTCTTTATCAGGGAGCATCGTCCGGTACAGCCGCCGGAGCCGAGGCAGCCGGGTCAAGGCCGACCATTCAGCAGGAGGTGCTGCTCGGCGCCGCAGACACGGTAAAATATTCGACGGCAAATCCGATCCTCGCTGCGTCAGCACCGTTGCTCGTCCTGTTCGGGCATCTCAGGCTCGTGCCGGTCGAAAGACAGGCGGCGCCATTGGCCGAACATATCGCCGATGCGATCGAGAGGTTCGACTGGACGCTGGAGAAGTCCGGGGTTCCCGAAGAGGATGCGCGGATCGCGAAGTTTGCCCTTTGCGAAACGGCCGACGATCTTGTGGGCAACCTGCCTTGGCCCGGCGAGGATACCTGGGCACAGCACAGTGTGCTGTCGCGGTTCTTTCACATCGAGCCCACCGGCGCCAGCTTTTACGAAGCACTGAACAAGGTGCTGGCCAATCCTGAGCCACACTTAGACCTGCTCGAGCTGATGCATGTCTGCCTATCCCTGGGATTTGAGGGCCAGTATCGTGGCCTGGCGCGCGACGATACCAGTCTCGAACGTGTGCGGCGCGACGTCTACGAGACGCTTCGCTACTTCAGGGCCCGCGCCGGAGAGGACATCTCCCCCCGCTGGCAAGGCATGGCCGCTATGATGGTGCCGTCTTCGACCCGCCTGCCGCTCTGGGGTGTTGCTGCAGCGGCGTCAGCCCTGGTGACGGCCGCGTTCTTCACGTTGCGGGCGTTCATGACCGATGAAGGCGATGCTGCAGCCAGGCAATTGCTGGCGCTCAATCCCTCTACGCCTGTGACGATCGAGCGGGCCAGTGTGGCACCGCTTGCCGAACCGGCGACGGTCGCCTCGCCTGTCGCAACCGAGCAGATCGACCGCATCCGCTCGGCACTGGCCACGCAAGTCGAGCGCGGCGGGCTCACCGTCGTCACGAAGGGCGACTTCATCGTTGTTGAGATCAGCAATCTCTTGTTGTTTCAGCCTGGCAAGACCGAAGTGAAGCCCGAGTTTCTGCCACTGGCCGCACAGATTGCCGCAGCCCTTGAGCACGAGCCAGGGCCAATCAGGATCGTTGGCCACACGGACAATGTGAAGCCACGGAAATCAAGCACTTTCAAATCCAACTTTGACCTTTCGGTCGCCCGCGCGAAAGCCGTTGAAACAATGATCGCCGCGAAGCTTAGCGATCCCTCGCGAATAACCGCCGATGGCAAGGGCGAAGATGAGCCAATTGCCGACAATGCGACGTCCGAGGGCCGCGCCAAGAATCGCCGTGTCGACGTCATGATCCCCAAGGAGGAAACGCTGTGAACACCGCCGGTCGGAAACGCCTATGATGCGTTGGCTGCCGCGGATATTCAGCACGGCCGCGTTGGCCGGTTTTGCGGCGGCGATCTGGTTTGCTGGACCTTTGATCCGCTTCGCCGATATCCGGCCGCTGGGATCTGTCTGGTTGCGCGCGACAATCATCGGCACGATCGTGGCGACCGCGGCCCTCGTTTACGCAGTGCGCGTCTGGCAGGTGAGAAAGGCGCAAAAAGCGCTCGAGATCGTCATTGCCCGCAACGACGGGGGCAATGACGATTCACCGGTGCTCGAGGCCCGCATGAGTGAGGCCATCGCAGCACTCAAGCGGTCGAGCGGCAAGCGCAGTTTCCTCTATGACATTCCCTGGTACATCGTCATTGGCCCGCCGGGCGCCGGCAAGACGACGGCACTGGTCAATTCGGGTCTGAATTTTCCGCTTGCCGGTTCAGGAGACGCCCAGCCGGTGGCCGGTGTTGGCGGTACCCGCTCTTGCGACTGGTGGTTCACTGAAGGGGCTGTGCTGATCGACACGGCGGGACGCTACACCACGCAGGATTCCAATGCTGGAAGCGACAGCAAGAGCTGGCTTGCGTTTTTGTCATTGCTCAAAAAATACCGTATCAGACAGCCGATCAACGGGGTCATCCTGGCCATCAGCCTTGCCGATCTCATCAGCCTCGATGACCAGCAGCTCGACGCCCGTCTCGTTGAAATACGAAGTCGCCTGAGGGAGATCCACGAGACGCTGAAAATCCAGTTTCCGGTGTACCTGCTTTTCACCAAGGCCGATCTTGTTTCCGGCTTCATGGAGTATTTCGGCAGTTTCGAGGAGCCCCGCAGGCGCAAGGTCTGGGGCGCGACATTCCAGACCACCGACCGCAACAAGAACATGGCCCGTGAGGCTCCGGCCGAATTCGATGCACTGGCGAACCGCTTGGCGGAAGAGATAGCTGACCGCCTGCAGGAAGAGCCTGATCCCGTCGCGCGCATATCGATCTTTGGCTTTCCGGCCCAGTTTTACGCGCTCAGGGGCCGAATTGCCGGTTTCGTGACCAGCCTGTTCGATCCGGTCCGCAGCCAGGTGAATGTCAGCTTGCGTGGGCTCTACTTCTCGTCGGGGACCCAAGAGGGAACGCCGATCGATCAGGTGTTGGGCGCAATCGGCCGCAGTTTCGGCAACAATTCCCGCCCCCATCTGTCCGGGACCGGCAAGAGCTTCTTTTTGCACGATCTCCTGACTGATGTCATTTTCGCCGAATCCGGATGGGTTTCCTATGACCGAGCGACCGAGACGCGGGCAGCCGCCCTCAGATATGGCGGCTTTGGCATCATAGCCTTGATCACTGCAGCGGCCGTTGGCGCGCTCGGGATGAGCTTCATGGCCAACCGCTCGCTGATCGCCTCCACGACGCAGGCGATGAGCCAATATCGCGAGACAGCGGACGCCCTGCTCAAAAGCACGACGGTCACCGATGTCGACCTTGAAAACGTCATCGGGCCGCTCGACCAGTTGCGCAACATGCCGGCCGGTTTCGAAACCAGTGACTTACCGACACCCGTCGAGGAAACGGTCGGCCTTAGCCAGCGGGAAAGGCTTCTTTCGGCATCGACAACGGCCTACCGGCAAGCACTGGAACGAATGTTGCGGTCGCGTCTGCTTGTTCAGGCTGAGCGGACAGTCCAGGCGACGATGGCTGATCCCGCCGCGCTTTACGAACCGCTCAAGATTTACCTGATGCTCGGCGGTAAGGCACCTAAGGTCGATGACCCATTGATCATCTCCTGGATGAAGCAAGATTGGGAACAGAACCGGTATCCGGGCGAGAGCAACCGGGAAGGACGCGCGCAGCTCGAAAAGCACTTACGCGCCATGCTTGCGTTGGACGATGCCTATGATCCAGTTTTCGAACTCAACCAGCCGCTTGTGGAAGCCGCCCAGCGTTCGCTCGGACGTATGAGCCTAGCGGATCGCGCGTCAGCATTGATCAAGTCGGCGGTGTATGCGGCTGCGCTGGACGATTTTGCTGTCTCTCAAAAAGCTGGAACCGAAGCGCAGCTTGTGTTCGAGCGCGTCGATGGCGGCGATCTGTCGAAGCTTCGTATTCCCGGTCTCTACACCCATGCCGGATTCAACAACTTTTATCTCGGACAGCTTTCGCGCATTGCGCAGACACTCGACGACGACCAGTGGGTTCTGGGAGGTGGCGGCGAGCAAGGCGGCATCGATCAGGAGTTGCTCAAACTCGGCCCCGAACTTCTCGACCGCTACGGCAAGGAGTTCGCAGCCGCATGGAACAGCGTTCTCGATGGCTTGAAATTCAAAGCCATGCTGAACGACAAGCCGCACTATGTCGCGCTTTCCGCCGTTGCCTCACCAAGCTCGCCGATCGAACAGCTTTTTACTGCGATCGCCGAGGAAACAGCCCTGGCGCGCGACTCTGTCTCCGGCGAAGACTCGGGCACTGGGATACAAGCTGGGACCGTTATGCGCCAGTCCCAGGACGCCGCAGACATGGCCAAGGGCCTGGCTCGCATCGGCATTCAAATTAGCTCCGCAAAATCGCAAAGCCGTGCTGGTACCGGGTCCGCGAAATTTCAAAGCCAGAGCCCTGGGGCAAACATCGAAGCTCAGTTCAGGTCCTTCCAGGCTCTGGTAAGCGGGCCTTTTGGACACCGACCGATCGATGCGCTGACCCAGAATTTTCGCGATATCCACCAGAGCCTGCAACTGGCAACCGAGGTCCCTTCGCAGACGGAACGTGTCAACGCCAACCTGCAGCTGCAGATAGCCACCCTTCGCGCCAATGCATCGCGTCTGCCCAAGCAACTCGGCAGAATAGTCAACGCAACCGCAGACGAATTTGAGGGCAACGCGGCTGAAATTTCGTTGACGAATTTGAACGAGATGCTCGACCAGGCCGTCACGCAGCCCTGCGAGGAGGCGGTCAACGGCCGCTACCCCTTCGCCGGCGATGGTGCCAAGGATATTGCGATGGCGGACTTCGCCAAGTTGTTCTCTCCGGGCGGCCTGATGGATCGGTTCTTCGCACAAAACCTTGCTTCCTTGATCGACATGAGCGGCCAGGACTGGAGCTGGAAACAGAATGCGCGCTTTGGACGCGACCTGTCGAAGTCGACGCTGAAAAACTTTCAGCTGGCTGCGGAAATCCGCGGCGCATTTTTCCCTTCGGGCGGGTCAATGCCGTCGGTCAACCTGACCTTTAC
This sequence comes from Mesorhizobium sp. M0145, assembly GCF_040322355.1. Lineage (NCBI taxonomy): Bacteria > Pseudomonadati > Pseudomonadota > Alphaproteobacteria > Hyphomicrobiales > Phyllobacteriaceae > Mesorhizobium > Mesorhizobium sp. M0145. Next base: position 12,895 of record NZ_JAMYTK010000027.1, on the reverse strand, counting down.
CCCGTTCTCGCTGAACGGTGATGCAGATACTGCGGTGCTCGACGTCGATGGCCAGATCGTCCAGAGCAACCAGGCGGGTAACACGCCAAGCACTGTGTCCTGGCCGACCGGTGCGGCCTCGACATCCGCCAGTCTGAGGCTGATGCCGGAAATGCCGGGCCGCGAATCCGCAATCAGGTTCGAAGGGCCGTGGTCGCTCAAGCGGTTGCTGGACAAGGCGACGATCACCAGCAAAGACGGCTCTGTTGAGGCGCGCTTCGTAATCGGCGGACGCGACGTCAGCTATACGATCCAGACCGGTTCCGGACCCAGCCCCTTCCTCCTTCCCGCACTTTCTGCATTCAGCTGTCCGAAGGCGTTTTGAGAGGATTTGAGCCTCACCTGGTGAGCTTTCCCATGACGCAGGTTCACACACAACGCAATGGTCTCGGGCTCCGTTGACAGCCTTCAGCAGCCTCGGACCCCTATATCTCGCCCCAACGCCTGTCGAAGGCCCTAGGTGTGAAGATTGCCAATCTGGCGCAGCTGACAGGCGTCCATCGAAATACGTTGCGCAACCCTTTATCCGAGCGCCTGTGGGGCAGGATGCGCGAAATGGTGAAAGCGATCTCGGCGGCGACGGAACTCACTGGCGATGTTGACACGGCCTTTTATTGGTATCGCAACGAGCCGATCGGCGACTATGGGCATCGCACGGCGGCCGAACTTGTCGCCAACGGCCAAGTCGAGGCGGTTCTCGCGTTTGTTCGCGATCTTGAGAATGGCGCGCGCGGGTGAAAATCTCTCGCGGCGGTCCCGACGAAATCTTTCATCGCTACAACACCCAAATGGGCCTTCCTCCCGACCAGCGGTGCGGGCGCAGCTTCCGAAGATGACGCTTCAATCGGCCAGGGGTCGAAGCGCTGTATCTGTCGCGAGCACCCCAGACAGCGCTCGAGGAATATAAGCAAGGCGCCAGTATTACGCCGCCGGCGACGCTCGCTACCTACGATCCCGATAACCGCCTCCCGCACAATCAGTCGTCGTGGTCGTAATCCGCCAGTGCCTGAAAGACTACAATCCGCTATTGGGTTCAATGATGACAGCCACGTTCCGCCTCGCGTCGTCAATGACCCTCGCCATCAAGGCTCTTCCGAAAAGCGTCACGCGCTCAAAGCTAAATTTCGGTACTTTAATATTGCAGCATATGGCAAAGTGGCGCTAGCGAGCGCCTGAGAGTGCGCTGCAGAGGACGCTTCGAGAAGCGCTTGGTGGCAAGTTGAGCGATGTCGCCCTTTCCCTTGAAAGCTTCGGCGTGAGCCACAATGGCTGTGTCCGTGAGCACAATGAAGACAACTATCTGGTCGAGCCACGGACTGGCCTGTGGGTGGTGGCCGACGGAATGGGTGGGCATGAAGCCGGAGAGGTCGCTTCAGCCAGCATTGTCGATCATCTGGCCACGATCGGCATTGCCAGTTCCGCCCCGGATCTTCGTGCGCGCTTCGAGGACAGGCTGAGCCGCGCCAACGCCGAGATCCGCAAGATATCCGAATCCCGCGGCATAACCCTCGGCTCCACCGTTGCCGCCCTGTTGGCGATGGATGGGCGATTTGCCTGCCTGTGGGCAGGCGACAGCCGGGTTTATCTGATCCGCAACGCCTCGATCTCGCAGATATCGAAGGACCACACCGAAGTTCAGGAACTTCTCGACCGCGGTATGATCAGCGCAGCCGAGGCGCTCACCTGGCCGCGCCGCAATGTCATCACGCATGCGGTAGGCGTGAGCGACGAAATCGTCATCGATTTCCAGCAAGGGGAAATCATGCCGGGAGACATCTTTGTGTTGTGCACCGATGGGCTGACGGCGCATTTGACCGATGCCGAAATCGGCGCCGCGGTCGTGACTGCAACACCTCAGGCGGCCTGTGAGGCTCTGCTGAAAACGGTGCTGGAGCGAGGCGGGACAGACAATGTCACGATTGTGCTGGTAAAATTCGCAAACAGAAGCAATGGACACCCCCCCTACCCTGATCTGTCCAGAGCGGGGGGTTGAGGCCGATGAGCGCCGACGACAAGACGCGAATATCGCCGCAGCTGGCCAACACCGCCGTCGGCACGCAGCTCAGCGGCATCTACGAACTTGACGAGCGGATCGCATTCGGCGGCATGGGTGAGGTCTACCGCGGCCACAACATCCAGACTGGCGACCATGTCGCGATCAAGATTGTCCTGCCCGAATTTGCCCGCGACCCGACGATCTTGTCCTTGTTCCGCAAGGAAGCTTCGATCCTCAATCACCTCTCGCATGATGCGGTCGTGAGATATCACGTCTTCACGATCGACCCCGGGATCGGTCGTCCTTACCTTGCGATGGAATTTGTCGACGGCGAGTCGCTTTACGACATCATCCGACGTGGCCCGATGCCGACTGAAGAGGTACGCAAGCTCTGCCATCGCCTCACGTCGGGTCTGAGCGCCGTGCATCAGGCAGGAGCAATACACCGCGACCTCTCCCCGGACAACATCATCTTGCCTGGAGGTCGGGTGGATCGCGCCAAGATCATCGACTTCGGAATCGCGCGATCGGCGACCGTCGGCGGGGAGACCCTGATCGGCGGAAAATTTGCGGGAAAGTACAACTACGTTTCCCCCGAACAGCTGGGGCTATACAGCGGCGATGTCAGCGAGCAGTCCGACATCTACAGCCTGGGGCTGGTGCTGGTTGCCGCCCTGCGCGGCAAGCCGATCGACATGAGCGGGTCCCAATTCGAGATCATCGAAAAGCGTCGCACCGTGCCTGACCTGTCCGACATCGACGACGATTTTCGCGGCATTGTTGAAGCCATGCTGCAGCCGGATCCGCGAGACCGCCCGGTGAGCATGGCGGAAATCGCCAGGATGACGCGTGACGAGGACGAAGGGACAAGGCCGCCGACGTTCACCCCAAACCGCGACAGGCTGGGTTTGCCACGAGCGGGGCAAACCCTTGCGCCCGATCCGAAGGCCTCGTCCCCGCAATCCAATGTCTTGGGCCATGACGCGCCTTTGGCAGGCTCGGGCGGGCAGCGCTTTGTCCCGCATGTCCGGCCAGCGCTTTTGTCCGAACCGCGGGCCTCACCGGTCGCCGCGCCGCCACGTGCGGTCGTGGGCGCCGTTCCCGGCAAATCCACAAAGGGCCGAGCCATCGCAATCTCTGCCTTGACATTGGCTCTCGCCTCAGCTGCCGGCCTTTATTTCCGCGGCTTTACAACGCCCCCCGCGCCGAGCGCCGGCAAGACCTCGCTTTCCGCGCCAGAGCCACCACAACCTACACCACAAGCAACAATGCCTGTCCCCGAAGCATCAATTCCTGAGGCAGAGGCATCAAAGCCGCTGGCGACGGACAATGTTGCGGACTCCCCTGAGCCGCTACAGGAAGTTCCAGCCCCAAAGCCGCAAACGGAGGCCACATTAGCGCCAGCTGAAAATCAGGCGGGGGCCGCCGCGGCTCGAACGCCGCCGCCGGCAGCGTCGCCCAAGATGCTCCCGAAACCCGAGGAAAGGTCGATGCCGTCGGCAAGTGGGGCGCAACCGCCCGCGGAAAACGCAACGCCATCAGTTCAGCCCGATACGCCCCCGCCGCCTGCCAAGATTGCTCCCGCCCTCCCGCCGGTCGAAAAAGCTCCGACGGCGCCCGCGACCCAGTCAGGTGCCGCGGCGAGCCAGAAGCCTGAACATCAGGCAAGCCACCAGGCGGAGGCGAAACCGGCCACGCCCGCCCCCAAACCGGCTGCAGACCAGGCAGATGCGACGAACGCACAGGAGCAGCAGGCCGACCTCCCGCCGGCCAAACACCAGGCAAGCCGGCCGGCGAAGGCGATACCAGCAGCGCCCGTTCCAGAGCCGGCTGCACGCCAGACGGATGCGACGAGGGCAAAGGAGCAGCAGGCCGACTTGCCGGCGGCCAGAGAACCAGACCAGGCCATTGTCGCCCTGAACCTGCCTAAGCCAGAAGTTGCCCCGGTAATCGACGATATAGCGCAACGTGTCTCGTGGGTTCGCGACTTCAGCGGCGGCGACTGTTTCTACGCCGCCGTGACTTCGATAACCGACAAGACCGCTGCCATCGAAGGATTTGGAACCGCGGTCCAGCCATTCGAGCAGATGCTGGCTGATTTCCAGGCAAAGTTCCACGTTGAGCCGGACATCAACGTGCGCCTCATTGAGCCGAGCCAGTGCGAAGTCACCAACTTCCTGCGCTTTCTGGGGCAGGCTGCTGGCGACAAGCCGCAGCTTGTTCTCGATCGAACATCGGTGCCAAATGGTACGCCGATCAGCGGTACGCTGGTGACGCGTGGCGGGCTCATTTCCAGCGTGCTGCTGATCGACCACAAAGGCATGATGTTCAACCTCGATGACCGCATGGTCGTTCAATCGGACAAGGCCACCTTCAGCATCCCGATCGGTCTCGGCGCCGCCGACAGGGCTGCAGGCAAGGCCGTGCCGCAGATCATCATGGTGATCACCGGCCCCCAGGATATCCAGGCGGCTGCGTTCTCCACGCCAATGCCAGCCTCGCAGCTGTTGCCCAAAATTCTCGAGGAAATCGAGGCCAACGGATCCAAGTTCTCGGCCAGTGCCAAGTATTTCCGGCTCGGCGGGTAGCATGGGCGTCCGATGGAACCACGTAGCTCGCGTCTGCCCCGCTCGTCGTCTGACCTGCCCGTAAAGCAGCGTGGTCGGCTTCGCACCTTGCTTGCCTCGAGGGGTCGCATGAGGCTTGCGGTCGTTTCGGCCGCCGCGTTGCTGGCCGTGCTCTCATGCAATGAAGCGCGCGCCGAATTCACGGTCTGCAATCAGACACTCGACGTCGTCAACCTCGCTATCGGCCAGACAATCGACAATGCCGACCAGACCGATGGCTGGTGGACCATCGGCGCAAATCAGTGCGTGAACGTCATTCGCGAGGAACTGACGAACCGCTACATCTACATCTACGCCACGGACGTTTTTGGCCACGCGATCCTGACCGGGTCAACCGAAATGTGCATCGAGCGTCGACGGTTCTCGATACGCGGCATCGACGAGTGCTGGGAGCGCGGCCATATCGCGGCGCGATTTGTTGAAGTCGACACACTTGAACAGGTGCGGTGGACGTTTTTCCTGACCGGAAGCACTCCGTGACGCACGCGATCGACACCAGCTTCAAGGCGAAAAAGCAGGCGCGCGCCGCCCTTCGCCGGCGCACGCTTTGGCGCAGGTTTATTGCCGGCTTCGCCTTGATTCTCCTGTGTTCGATCGCCGTCGGGTTCTACCTCACCGCGGACTATTGGTCATTTGGCGACGAAGACGAGGAGTTGCGCGCGGTAGAAGGAGCCGACGATGTGCCGGCCGATGCATCTGTCTATGTGCCTGCGATTATCGGCCTGGCGGGGGACCCTATGTGGATCACGCTCGCACCCGATAACGGCGCAGCAACGAAAGGCCGCGTGATTCCGCGTCCGGCAGAACTCGACCCGGCAGGGGTTTCGCCACAGATCGAGTTCCTGTCCGACGTCATGCTTAGCGCCAGCGAAAAATTCATGACGACGATACCGTCGACGCAGGAGGATTTTGCATTCTTCCAGGCGCAACGAAAGACCGCCCCCGCGCCCTCCAGCGATCTGCAGAACGATCTTGAGCCATCTCCTGGCGCGGGTGAGCCCGCGCCGGCTTCGGATCAAAAGGCCGACACCGACGATCCCGAAGCCGGCTGGGGTGAAACAATCGATGCAGGCGACGCAGCCCTTCCCGCATTCCAGAAGACCCAGATCGAAAACAACACCAGCGTCGCAACTGTGACGAACGAATATCAGCGGTTTGAGGCGACGGAAGACACGTTCGTGAAGATCCTCAACGATCGCAGTCTGGATAGCGTTGCGCTCGATGCACATTTCTCCGCCGACGACGCTAGGCAGGCAGGCGAGGCGCTGAAGGCGCTCTTTAGCCGGGACGGCCTGGAACCGGGCTATGTCGTGGCCATGCGTGGATACCGGCCCAACCGCGAGACGACATCGATGTCCCTCATGCAGGTGTCGATCTACGCCAAGAACGTCTTTGTCGGTACGCTGACGCGTAATGCCGCGGGCGTGTTGGTATCGGGCGTTGACCCTTGGGTACGCGAAGACCTGTTCAACTACTCGGGCGCGCCGGCAGAAGGCGGCCACAAAAGGCAGTATCGTCTGCTCGACGCGATCTACTCGACTGCGGCACGCAACAGCGTTCCAACCGGCGTGATCGGCGAAGCCATCATGTATCTGTCGAGAGGACAGGATCTGGATGCCTTTGCAAGCGAGGACCAACGTCTTGTGCTGATCTATTCTCAGACGCCGCGCGGCAAGGACGAAGGCGCCGGCCGCGTGCTGTATGTTGGTGTCCAGGGCACGACAAACAGTCTCGACTGTTTCGTCTTCCAGCAGGGTGATGGCCAGTTTGCATGCGTGACAGGCAACGATCAGGTCCGTTCTCTGACGGTCACCAACGGCATGGTCACACCGGTCAACGGGGTCTTGACCTCGACCTTCGGGCCGCGCAAGCATCCAATTCTAGGCACCGTTCGCATCCACAAGGGCGTCGACTGGGCGGCGCCGGTCGGCACGCCGATCGCAGCCGCCTTCGATGGCGAAATCAGCTTCCAGGGCGATGGGGGCGGCTACGGCAATCTAGTCAAGATTTCGCACGGAAGCGGGCGCGAGACGCGCTATGCGCATATGCAGAAATTCGCAATCGAGGGCGGCGTCGGCAGCAAGGTGAAGGCTGGCGACATCATTGGCTATATCGGCACCACCGGCCTTTCGACCGGACCGCATTTGCATTTCGAACTCTATCAGAATGGCGCGGCGATCGACCCACTGGGCACGGTTACCGCGGTCGCTTCGGATCTTTCCGCCGTGGAAACGCTCACCGACCGTATCGTTCATGTCGAAAGTGGCGGCAGCGCCCGTGCCAAGAACCCAAATTCTTCAGCGACCGGCGCCGGCCAATTCATCACAAAGACCTGGATCCGGATGATGAACACTTACCGCCCCGAACTTGCACGCACACTCTCGACTGCCGACCTGCTCGCCCTGCGATACGACGCCACGATCTCGCGCGAGATGGTTCGCAATCTGGCGCGAGAAGGCGAAGCCTATCTTCGGGCGCGCGGCCACCAGATCACAGCCGGCCGGCTCTATCTCTGCCACTTTCTCGGCATGGAGGGCGCGCATCAGGTGCTGTCGGCATCGGGTTCGGCGCAATTGAGCGCCGTGCTCGGGTCAGCCGTCATTCAGGCCAATCCCTTTCTGACGGGCAAGACCGCCAGCTATGTCGCGGACTGGGCCGAAAGAAAGATGGGTCGCAAGCTGAACCCAGCCACAACCACGGCGGGCCAGCAGACGACGACCACCACGGAGGTCCGGCAGACGTCGCCCGAGTTCGCAAAGTACAAACAGGCGATCACGGCGATGCTGAGCTCTGTTCAGAATGCGCTTTGAACCTGTGCATGGCGCGGCAAATCGTAACCGCTTCGGTGCACGCAGACGACCGGTTTTCCGTCCAACGAGTGCTGTACTTCGACCTCTGCGCCCTTTCGAACCGTGGCCAAGTTCACATACGCCACGGCCATTTTCGGGTTGATGCGACCTGTCGCTGAAAACCTAACATGTGCAAAATAGAGTTCGCTGCGACGGCGGAAGGAAAAGCAGGACCCGCCTCCGTGAGCTACAGGGCCTCCTTCGAGACGGCAAGTTGGAGACGCTCAGGCACACGGTCGGTGGCAAAACCTTGACGGCCTTAAAAGCAGGATCGCCCGCAAAGCGGGCGCTTGAAACCGGCTGCCGGCGTTTGGTCAGGATGATGTCGCTTGCGACATCGCGGCGCGCGATGAGGACCAGGCGAATGACAGCTCCGGCTCTGCGGTGCGCACATCGGTCGTCGTTTCGGACGAGGTGAAGCAAACAGCGGGCCCCGACTTGACAGAAAGTACGATCTGTCTTGACCGCCAGAGCCGCATCGACCTGCAACTGCGCATCGAGGGGTTGGGCAACGGACTGGGCCGCATAGACGGAAACATAGGTCCGCAGACCCGCCGGGCCATCGGCATCTGGCAAGGCAAGAATGGTCTTCCGCCGACCACGTATCTGACGCGCGAGCAATTGGCATTCCTCGAGGTTCAGACAGATCCGATGATGGAGCCGTGCGTGCCGGATATGCGCCGATCAAGCCCGTGCAACGCAGCCGAAAAAGCAGGTTGCGCAGAGCGTCCGCACCCAGCGGTCGGGTGACGCAGAAACGTCGCAACAACAACAGGTCGTTCAGAAACAGCGGTTGCGCAAGACCATGGTGCGGCGGACGGATCCTGCTCCGGTGTGATGGTGGGCGGCGTGCTCAAGAACTGACCGGGGTCGTTCCAAGCCTATTCGCCTGGCCTGCCGCTGGGCTTGCCGCGCAGTTCCTGACGCACTGCTGCACAGTTTCTGGCGGCATGCACCAGCGTACGCTACTCGGCCTTTATACGCATTTCCACGCGGCGGTTGACGGCGTCGTATGGATTGGAGCTACGCGGATGCGCTTCGCCCAACCCGATCGCGTTGATGCGGTCAGCCTCGATGCCACTGGATGTGAGGAAGGACGTCACCGATTGCGCTCGTCGCTGCGACAGCCGCTCATTGTAGTGCGCCGGACCGGAAGCGTCGGTGTAGCCTTCGACGACGAAGTGGAAAGTACTGATCCGGCTGTCCTTCAGGGCCTTGGCATACTCCTCGAGTTCAGCGCGTGCGGTCGCGTCGAGTTCGGCCGAATCCAGCCCGAAATTGATCAGCATGTCGAGACTGGATTTGTCGGCCGGCCCCTCTTTTGCCTTGGTCTTGCTCTTGCACTGCTCCTCGGTGCCGACACAAATCCCCCGAGACTTGCCGAGGTCGGCCGCGCCAGCAAAAAACTTGACGATGTCTTCTGATTTCTGGATAGGGTCGGCGGAAACATGGGTCGAGAAAGCCACGACCGCCAACACCAAGGGTAAACTGGCCCACCGCATAGCGGTTACTCCTGTTGAGCATCCGATATTACCAAGCGTGAATATACCGAATTCCCACGCACTTGTCTGTCAATAAACGACGAGCCTGTGGCTGTGTCGGCCGATCTCCGTCACCACGAGTTGAGACTTGACCGGCGCCACGCCGGGGGCTTGAGTACCGACTGGTCCTCGATGAAAGCGTGGCGTCATGGCCAATGGGCTCCGATTCAAAACGGCACGGGATCTTTTTGTGGCTTGTCCCGCTGTCGCCAGAGACATGAGAGCCCTTCCAACCGAGCAGCGTTCGATCGAGTTTTGCCGCGATCTCCTCGCCGGGCCCATTCCCGAAGAGGCGATCACGTTTTGTGCCTACCTGCTTCCTGATCGGGCTGCGGTCTGGTGGGCCCATGAATGCCTGGGGCATCTTAGCGAACTGCTCGATAAGGCAGATCAAGAGCTGCTCGCGCTTGTTCGCGACTGGGTCAGCGAACCGGACAGTCCCCGCCATCGCGCCGCAGTGAGCGAGGCTGCGGCAACCCCGCCGGCAACGCCGGGCGCCTGGATTGCCTTGGCTGCGGAATGGCGTGACAATGGTTTTGGCGTTGCCGGATCTGTCGTCGGCGCAGCCGCGCCAACGGCCTTGCAGCGACATCCTGCCGCCCATGCAGTCAATGCCGGTGTTCTAGCAGGGCTGGCGCGCGTCGCACTGGCGGACCGCTTTGCCGTTCTCTCCGCCTTTGTCGAAATGGGCCTCCAGTTGGCCGACATCGAGGCGCAGCGCCAATCGGCGGATGCATATTAGACCCGAACCATTCCAATAGACGCAGCTCCATCGTCTTGTTTGGCCAGTGGTGTTCGAACCGAAGGGCCCAGATCTCACTTGCAGCCGCCTTGCGCCCATTTGGCCAGCGCCACCTTGAAGCGTGTCCCAAGCGGATGTTGCAGGCGAAGAACGGAGACATCGTTGGCGGCGAAATTTTTCGCCTGTTCGCATAGCCGATCCTCACTCCACTGATGGCAGCCGTTGCAGTGCTTGCCCTCCCACACCGCCTTGTCGAGCCCTTCCACGGGAGTGAAGAGCGGCTTGCCCGTGATCAGCTCGGCGATACTCTTGCCGTCGATTGCTGGATCTCCAAAATAGATAGGTCGGTCGAAAAAAATCGGATCGTCCGAAGCCAGTTTCGGGATTTTCTGCCGCAGGACATTAAGCGCAAGCTGTGCCTCATCGTCGCCTGACGAATTTGCGGTGGCGTTGCGCCCATCCGAGCCGTCTTCCGCTTGTTGCGGAGCCGTCGCTTCGCCGACGATCAGCGGCGCGTTGAGATCGACTCTGTGCAAAACGACCTCGGTGGTCAGCGAGACATTGATCCACGGGCGCTGCTTGCCGGCGGTTGCTTTGAAAACATCGGCGGTGACCATGTTCATCGCGTCGGTGATGGAGATGTTCGAAGCCCCGATATGGGCAAGCAACGCGGACGTGAACGGCGAATGTTCGCTCGATCCGTCATAGGCGACCTGATTGGGACTGGTGGAAAAGGCGACCAGCGTACCCGCACCGCCATTCTCGATCGGGATTTCGGCAAGCCCGCTTCTCGCTCCCTTGACGCCGGCGGCCTTTGCCAACACTTCGGCCAAGGGATTGTCGCGACAGGCATCGAGGAAAATCAGTCTTATACTGGTCTCGCGCGACATTTGCCGCAAAACGAACTCGACAGGCACCGCCTCGAAATCAAGCGAGGTCTCGTCTTCCAATGCGGCATCGACCGGAAGCAGGTAGTTGCTGCCTGAAACCTGCAAACCGTGGCCGGCGTAAAAGAAAAGGGCAATGTCGGCGCCGCGAACCTGCTTTGCGAACTGCGCAATCGTCGTCTGGGTCTGCAATTTGGTCAGATCGAAACCGGAGACGACTTCAAAGTCCAACTTCGCAAGGCGATCGGCAACAGCCTGCGCGTCGCGGACCGGGTTGGTCAGCGCCGGCGCATGCTGGTACTGGGAGTTGCCAAGGACTAGAGCAACACGGCGTTCCGCATTGGCCGCCGTCAATGTCAATATAATAGCGAGAGTGTCACCAGCCCGATCGCGCGCAGGGCACTGCCAAAACAGGCAATCAGATCGAAGCCCCACCGGAACAAGAGGTCCTTCCTCAGTTGACGAGCTTGGTGGCGGAAAACTCGATCCGCCGGTTGAGCGCCTTGTTCTTCGGCGTATCGTTGGCCGCAACGGGCCGCTCCTCGCCATACCCGGTTGCCGTGATCTGCGTTCGTGCAATACCCGCGGCAACAATGGCATCGGCAACGGCCTGGGCCCTGCGCTCCGACAGCAGCTTGTTGGTTACAGGCGAACCATCGGAATCGGTGTGGCCGGAAACCTCTACCTTCAGGCGGGGGCACTTGCCGACCACGCCAACCACCTCTGCCAGCAGCGGACGGCTTTGGTTGTCGAGCCGCGCGCTCGCCGACCGAAAGTAGATGGCCCCAGTGCGGGAGAGCACCGCGAACCGGTTGAGGCACTCCTCATCACTGAAATTCGCTTTCGCGGCATCGGTGGCGACGGGCCCGACGTCGGCAGTACTTGCAGCGATCGTCTGCACGGCCGCGGGCTTGCTGCCGCCGGCGTTGAAAACGAAATCGAAAGACACGGAAGCGGTCGGAACAATGTTGGTCACATTGGCGGCCTGCTGTAGCTTGTCGACATTCGGCAGCAGTCCGAAGTCCTCGACATGTACGGCAACAGGCGTCTCCGAAGCGACGGAGACCATGCTGTCGCTGATCATGGTCACGACGATATTGGCCTCGAAATCCTTGTCGACCCCGTGCAGGTTGAGGCGGAATGGCAGCACTGCCTTGACCCTTCGCTTGGTCGCCAGGTCGGCAAATGCGGCAGGGTCAACTTTTGCGGTCAGTTCGGCGGACGGATACTTGAATGTCTCAAAGAAAAGGAACCGCATGCGGACATTGCGAAGGTCGACACCCGTGTCGACAGAGTTGAGGTCGAAGGTGATCTTGGCCTCACCCGTCGACGAAAGAGTGCCGGCTATGTTCCTGATCTTGTTGGTTTCGACGATCGTGTTCTTCTTGACCGACTGGTAGGTGAGCACGGAGGCCGTCGGGTCGAGTGTCCAATTCGTCTGTGCATTCGCGCTTTCCAGCCCAGGCAATAACAGCACCGATAGCGCGACGATCAAGCCAAGGGTGTTTAGGGCTAACCAGCTTCTCGAGCCCGTTTTCCGCCAGTCTCCGACGACTTCGAACATTGAACCCCCACCAGGACAACAGCCTTCCGTGTCGCAATCACCACCATGCCGTGCCAAGGAGAGCATAGAACAATTGTCAAGGCTTGGCGAGCATCGGCCAATCGACCGCAATGGTGTAAATTCCGCTCAGGTCCCGGGCTGCGGACTCCGGCAAAATGGTGTTGCGCGAACAAGCAGTCTTGTTGGCGAACAATGGAGCTGATTGGAGAATATGCGCTGCGCTACCTGCCGCTGTCTTGAAGCCGGTCACGCTGGACCAGCCAAGCGAGGGAAACGCCCGGCTTACTCCATCCTGCTTCTCCCGCGGAATGCAGCTGGCGGCTCTTCGATTGAAGATTTCGACCATACGAAGCAGGCCGCGAAGCGCGTCCGGGCCTATTTGCAGGCACCTGCCCAAAGCCGCGACATGAAGCCAGCCGCCAGCCTGCTATGTTCGACGGCAATCGTTTAGCTTGCTGCCGCCGACCGCTTGAAAACGACGGTCACCTTCGTTCCTTTGTTGGCGCTGGACTCGACAGCTAGCTGCGCCTTGGCGTTCTCGGTCAGCGATCGCGCGATCAGCGCTCCGAGCTTGCCTGGCTTGGGCCACACCTCGCCTTCCGGCAGGCCGATTCCGTCGTCCGCCACTATAACCCGGCAGCCGTCGCCAT
>NZ_JAMYTK010000026.1:0-72852 GCF_040322355.1 Mesorhizobium sp. M0145 | reverse complement strand
ACGGCAGTTCGACTACTACCGCCGCCTCCGGCGCTACCACCAGCGATGGCAGTCATGGCAAGACCGCGCTGTCGCCCCTCCTCGCTAGCGACGGCAGTTCGACTGCTACCGCCGCCTCCGGTGCCACCACCAGCGATGGCAGTCATGACAAGACCGCGCTTTCTCACCTCCTCGCCAGTGATGGCAGTTCGACTGACACCACCCACGATAATGCCGGCGACAAGGTAAGCGAGGGCAGCAGCGTTGACCGCATATTGGCCTCGTTGAGCCATTCTCTTTCGGCTGGCTCGGAACTTCTCCCGACCAACGATCCATCCGACAAGACGGCAACCAGCCTGATCCGCCACGGGTTCGCGCAAACCGTCCAGCCCGATGAAAGTGTCGGCGCCCAGGCAAAAAACGGCGCCGCCGCCGAGATCATGTCTGGCCACGGAGGCAACAACGATGCCTTCGACTTCAGCAAGCTTCAGGACAAGCTCCACCTCGATCAAGCCGCTCTTACCGAGCTTAAGTCGGGCGGGCTTTCATTGCATACGTCCCCTGCTGGTACGGCTGCCGATGATGGTTCCCACCACATCATCTTTGACAGCTCAACCGGGTCGCTCTCTCTCGACAGCGACGCGGTCGGCAGCGCAGCTCAAGCGCAGCTCGCTACCCATCTCCCGTTGCAGCATCACTCTTTGATCTGAAAACCGGAGCGGCGGACCTTCAACTCGAGCGTGTCCGCCGCTCCGTCCGTGTTCAATTGCGCCACGGAAGCTTGACTAAGAAAAATGCGATATCGGCAGACATCAGAGAGATCGAAGTTGGTCGCATTATCGCCAATGCGAATTCCGGATTCACCACACCCTACGCAGTCTCGGCAATTTTCAGCACTGCGTCGATCTCGGCCATCACCGCTGCCGGCAGCGGCCCTTTCTCCAGCGCACCGAGATTGTCCTCGACCTGCTCGGGCCGCGTGAAGCCGGGAACCGGCAGGGCGATTGCCGACTTGGCGAGTATCCAGCCGAGCGCGCCTTGCGCAAGCGTGCGTCCGCCCGAGGTGAGCAGGTCGCGGATTGCCGAGAGCCTTGACAGATAGTGCGGGTTGGCGGCGCCATCCCTGAAAAACACCATCCATTCGGCATTCCCGCCGCGCACATCGTTGGTGGGCAGCCGCATGGCCGGCGTGTATTTGCCGGTGAGCAGCCCCATTGCCAGCGGCAGCCGGCTGAACGAGACGAGGTTCTCGCGCGCCGCAACGGCCATCAGCTCGTTCGCCGGGGTAAACACATTGAAGTCGTTCTCTACGGCGACGAACCCCTCGCGCGGCGCGTAGGCGGCAAGCCGTTCGCGGTGATCGGTGCTCCAGCCGAAGCCGCCGATCTTGCCCTCCTGGCGCAACAGGCCGAGCGTATCGAACACCTCGCCGGCGCGCTCGATCGGATACTCGTTGATATGTAGCAGCACGACGTCGATACAATCCCGCTGCAGGCGCTGCCGCGAATTGTCGATCGATGTCCGGATTGCCGCAGCAGAGGCATCCTCGGGTGCGATCTTACGCGTTTCGGGATCGCCGAAATAGCCGACCTTGGTGACGATGACGGCTTCGTCCTTACCCCTCAACGCCCGCCCGAGGATCAGTTCGGCATTGCCGGCGCCGTAGGCGGCAGCCGTGTCGAACACCCGCGCGCCGATCTCATAAGCCATCGCCAGCGCGGCTTGCGACCTGATATCGTCGACCTCGCCATAGATTGTCGCCGTGTCACGCCAACGCGCGGGGCCACCCGCCGCCCAGGTGCCGATGCCGATGCGCGGTACCGAGCGGCCACCCCAAAGCATCATCATCTGCATGCCCGGCTCCTCAACGACGCAAGCTGGCGTGGCGGGCACGCTCGCGGATCTCTTCGCGAGAAATGCCGGCATCCGCCAGTGTGCTGTCCCGGGCCTGCCTCAAGCTCGCAAGCGTCTGGCGATAGGCAATCCAGCGGGCGAAACGGTATCGAAGTTCATCCAACATGATCGTCTCCTTTGGCACGCAGAATGCCCGCCTGGGTTGGTCGAAAGCGCAAAGCCTCTGCGCGAATCGCATGCGCGATCGAAAGGGCTGCGCTCGCTTCTTGGCCGGCCGAGGCGCTTGTCTCTGTCCCGCCAGGCAGGATTGTCCAACGCCTCCAATGCCTGCATACTTGCGCACGATGCCCGCTTTGCGCTACAGCCACGGTCGCAAGGAGTTTTTCATTTCTGCAAAATGGATATCGGCTGGGACGATCTGAGGTTGTTTCTCGACGTTGCGCGGCTGGGTGGCTTGAGCGCAGCGACGGGAACCACGCGCCGCAGCGCAGCCACCCTTGGACGACGCGTCACCGCGCTCGAAAAGCAGATCGGCGAACCTCTATTCGTGCGCCAGCAGACCGGCTACCGGCTGACCCCGGTCGGCGAGGAACTGCTGCGGCGCGCCGAAGACGTCGAGGCGGCAATGCAGTCGCTGACCCGCTGGCGCGAGGGAAACCTGCCCGACCGCATTGTCCGCGTCTCGGCCGGGCCATGGACCTCGGCCTTCGTTTCCGCTCATATCGGCGAGATCTGGACGGTCGATGACGGCATAAGGGTAGAGCTTGTCACCACCACCGACCGGGTCGACATCGGCCGCCGTGCCGCCGACATCGGCATCCGCAGCGAGCGCCCGACCGAGCAGTGGCTGGCCGGCCGTCAGAGCGGCAAGGTCGCCCACGCCATTTATTCCGGACGTCACCTGATCAACGGCATCGCCGCCGGATTGTTCGTCGGCGTCACCGGCGAAGGCGCAAACATTGCCTCGGCGCGCTGGCTGCAAGCCCATCACGGCGACCGCATCGCCGTACGCGGCAACAACACCCATTCGGTGCGCGAACTGGTGGCCGCCGGCGCCGGCCTTTCGGTCTTTCCGTGCTTCGTCGGTGACGGCGATCCGCGGCTGGTTCGCGTTGCTCAGCCTATCCCCGAACTTGAAACCGACCAATGGATCGTCACCCATCACGAGGAACGTCATTCCCCGCCGGTACGGAAAGTCGCCGACCGGATGGCCGCCTTGATGCGGGCGCACCAGCCGCTGTTTCGCGGCGAGACGCCGATCCGGTAAGCCTCAGGCATCGATCGGCCGCCAGTGGATCAAAATCAGATATTTTGGTGGGCCGGACGATGGTAGCGCCGCCGTTGAGGACGCCGGAGTGCGACGCGCTGCTCGTCGAGATCCTTGCCTTGGGCGAAGAGAGCGGTATAAACCGATCAGCACCGGGCCGCCTATCCGGTCACTCGTCCTCCTGCCGGCTCATAGCCGTATGCTTCGCCCTTACGCAGCACGCGGCCGATGCCCGGCCAGCCAAGGTGCGCGCCGGCGATCCACGTCCCCGCCTCGGCCGCG
This sequence comes from Mesorhizobium sp. M0145, assembly GCF_040322355.1. NCBI lineage: Bacteria > Pseudomonadati > Pseudomonadota > Alphaproteobacteria > Hyphomicrobiales > Phyllobacteriaceae > Mesorhizobium > Mesorhizobium sp. M0145. Next base: position 69,470 of record NZ_JAMYTK010000026.1, on the reverse strand, counting down.
TCACTGAAAACCTTTAGGCGGGTTGCGCGCGCGGTCAGCTGATCGTCGTCATAGCCCCAACTGAACGCGGGATTGCCGAACTGCAAGGCCGGCACATGAACGACGTCCCCGAAGAATAGGAAACGGTCCTCGTCCGAGTCGAACGCGTAGCCGGTATGACCGGCAGCATGACCGGGCAGGGCGACCGCCCTCAATCGCTCACCCACCTGGTCGCCATTCTGGACAGGCTTCAGCAGGGGCCGGAACTGCGCAAGGTGCGCGTAAGCGAAAAAGCTCCCCACAGCCGCCTCGGGAATAGCGATCGCCTTCAAGTTTGGAAAGAGCACTCGGCCGTCGGGGGTCAAAAGTCCGTGCACATGATCCTGATGGGCGTGGGTGAGCGCCAAGACCGTGATCGAAGCCGGGTCGATCTTGGCTTCCGCCATGGCCTGCTCAAGACGCCCCACTGTCGGAGCCCAGCCCCCTCCTCCGCTGTCGATCAGAACGCCGTCAACGCCTGGACCTGCGAGCGCGAAGCAATTGACAGACAGGCGAAGCGCCCCTGCCAACGCAGCTTGCGGCACCGGATTATCCTGCGGGTCCCGCAGAAGGTCCGCCGGCATCTCGATGTAACCGTCCGAGAGCGACCAGACGCGCCACCTCCCTGACGTGCTGCCGAGCACGTTATTGGTTTGCGATGTCACGATCATATGGCCACCTGCCGCAAACGAAAATGGAGGATAGGTTCGATTGTCACTATTGGCTCCCTGCATAATCTGCGCAAAAGCGTGGGGAAACCGATGAAGATCAATGCGGAAAGCACCCGATCTCGATAGGCCACGGATCGGAAGATGATCGTTGAGGGATCTGCTAGCTTCGCGGCGATGCCAGCTCTTATTGCATTCCCATGTAGATTCCTCCCTTCGTAAGCTCGTCAATCATCTGATTTATGCGCTTTCGGCGTGTTTCCGGGTGACGGGCGCGCTCGATCCAATGCAAGTAATCATTGCGCTGATAGGGAGGCCGTTGCTCGAAAGCAGTCATCAGATTTGCGGCCTCGAGCTCTGCACGCAAACTGTCGGGCATCTTAGCCAACGGACGTTTCAGCAACTCACATCTCCGCCATTCGAATCCTGATGCTGGAATAGATCACAAGTCAGCCGTCGCGCCTGCGAGACCGCAGCCGGCCTGGCGACAGCCCTTTCAATCGGGTCACGACGCGATTCATATGGGCCTGGTGAGTGAAACCCGCGTGCTGAGCAATCTCGGCCAGCGGCAGATCGCTATTTTCCAAAAGCTCGACCGCGCGATCAACGCGGCGGCGTAAAATGAATTGATGTACCGGCAATTGCGTCGCCTCGCGAAAGGCGGCGGTGAAGGCGCGTCGTGGTATTCCCGCGATTCCGGCAAGATGGTCGATCGACACCCCCTTTTCCAGATCGCCGTCAATCGCAGCGAGGACCCGGTCGAACCGCTGCGAGGTTAGGACCGGAGACTTCTGCTGCCGCTGGCGTGCATGCCCGAGACGGAGCAGGTTCGCGAAAACCAGGCCCAGCGTCCATTCGCGGACGATCGGGTTGGCTGGCGGGTCGCCTTCGAGGCGTCGGCACAACTCGGCCACCAGCGAATCGCGTATCGGTCGATCGGTCAGGATTGCCAGGTCCTCGGGGGTCCCGCCTGCGGATACCAGGAGCCTTGACGCCAGCGCGGAGTCAACGGTGATCATCGTCAGCTCTCGCGGCTCCTCGATCTTGAACCGCGTGGCACGCTCGGGAAGACTGAGCAGCAGGTCGCCGGGGCGGGTGAAGACGCGCCGCAGCCCGCGGCCAAGATCGATCTCTGCATAGGATGAACCGCTGCGAATCACACGCAGCTGAACGACTCCGGCCGGCGCATGGCGATAGTCGCCGGCAGGAAAGAACAACCTCTTTGCACTTGCCGCGGTCACCATCGTTGTACCGGGCGTCCGGACGCAAGTTCCTCCAGGACTTCGATGATCGATCGCCGCATCCTCGATCCTTGATGCCTACACTTTTGCCCGTTTGACTGGTCCACCAGGCGCATCATTTGCCAGGGCAGTCAGTTCACCAATCCGGGGCACAAAGATGTTGTGCAGTGTCTGGGTCATAATGGTCATTTCACGCTGAACTTGCAGTTCCTGTGCGGCGGGAAACAATGTGTCCTGCAAGAAGAGCTCCAGGCCTGCCTTGTCGTCCCATATCTCGATGATGCGATAACCATCGTCTGTGGCATGCGCGATGTGCTGGTAGATGCCGCCAGCGGGCCGTTTCTCCACGCCGATCCGATCGAGGATGCGGCTATAATCTTCGGCCGTCAGGCCGGCAATATCAAGTGTCGTCACTACGGCCATGGTTCATCCTCGCTGCTGATAGTGGTTGTTTGAGGTGGAGTTCTTGGACGGACCCGGATCCTATTGGGCCGATGTCGTTTGGCATCGCCCGCCCTGACGGCGAGTTTGTCTCCCGAACTTCACCGACAGGAGCGGTCTTTGGTCCTCAGCCACCGAGCGCCTCGATGACAAGACGGGCGGTCGCCGCTCCGGAGAAGTTCTGCTGGCCGGTGATCAAATTGCCGTCGCGCACGGCAAAATCGCGCCACAGCCCGGCCTGAACATAATTCGCGCCGAGCGCACGCATCTCATCCTCGATCCGCCATGGCATCAGATGCGTACCGTGTGGCAGCGCGCCCATCTCCCAGACGGCATTGTCGGCGAAGTCTTCCTCGACATTGGCGAAACCCGTAACAGTGCGCCCTTTGGCCAGCAGCTCGCCGGTTGAGAGGCGAGCGTAGCGCAGCAGCGCGACGCCATGACACAAGGCGGCCGCGACCTTGCCGGCCGCGAAAAAGTTGATGAACAGCCGCTGCAACTCAGTTGCGCCTTCGAAGGTGAACATCGGCGCTTGGCCGCCAGCGACGACGATAGCGTCGAACGCGTCGACCGACAGCTCTGCGATGGGCCGGGTCGTCTCCACCAGCGCCGCCAGTTTCGGCGTCGACAGGAAACCGAGCGAGATCAGATCCGTATCCGAATAGCCGGACGGATCGCGCGGGTCGCTCAACGCATCCGCCTCGCATTTGCCGCCCTCAGGCGAGAAGATCGCGACTCCATATCCGCGCTCGGTGAAGGCGAGCCAGGGATGAGTTAACTCGCTCCACCAAAACCCGACCGGCCAGCCTGTGGTGGTTGACACAGCCGGGTTTGAAAGGACCATCGCGACGCGTTTAGGATGCCGCGGGTCGAGTGGGTTGGAATCGCGCACGCTCATCGCGCCATCTCGACTGGTTCGCCAAGATTCGCCCAAATCGTCTTGTATTGGGTGTAGCTTTCCCACGCCTCGCGGCCCTGCTCGCGGCCATAGCCGCTCATCTTGAAACCTCCGAACGGCGCATTAGGATGGTACTTGTGCCAGCAGTTCAGCCAGACCGTGCCTGCCTTGATCCGGTCGGCGAGCCGCAAGGCGCGGCCGAGATCGCTGGTCTGGATGCCCGAGGCGAGCCCGTAGCTCGTATCGTTGGCGATCCGGATCGCGTCCTCCTCGCTGTCGAATGGAATCACCGGCAGGACAGGGCCGAAAATCTCTTCGCGCGATATCCTTAGGTCGTTGGTCGCATCGGCGAAGATGGTCGGCTCGATGAAGAGGCCCTTGCCGTTGACCTGGCGGGTGCCGCCGCCCGCGGCCAGTCGCGCGGTGCGCTTGCCCTCTTCGACATAGCTCAAGACCTTGTCATACTCGCCCCGCGATGCGATCGGCCCGATCATCGTCGCAGGGTCCAGCGGATCGCCGAGCGTCGCCGACTTCGCCATGGCGCTCAGCTTCTCGACGACCTCGTCATAGCAGGCGCGTTCAACCAGCAGGCGCGATCCGGCGACGCAGACTTCGCCCTTGTTCCAGAAGATGCCCCAGAAGGCTGCCTGTATCGCGACATCGATATCGGCATCGGCGAAAACGATATTGGGACTCTTGCCGCCGAGCTCCATGGTCAGGTGTTTCATCGTCCCGGCACCGTTGCGCATGATGCCCTGGCCGACGGTGGTCGACCCGGTAAAGGCGATCTTGCCGACGCGGGCATCGTTGACCAACGCGTCGCCGATGGTGCCGCCCGGGCCGGTGACGAGATTGTAGACGCCTGGCGGCACGCCCGCGTCGAGGATCACTTGCGCCAAGGCGAGGGCCGTCAGGGGCGTGTCGGTCGCAGGCTTGTGAACGACCGTGTTACCCGCCGCGAGTGCCGGCGCGATTTTCGAACAGGACAGCGCGAGGGGAAAATTGAACGGGGTGATCGCAGCGATCACACCGAGCGGCTCGCGCCGCGTCAGGATCCTGATATTTGGTTCGTAGCTGGTACGATAGGCGCCGTCCATCGCGCTCATGGCGAGCCCGCCATGAAAGCGGAACAGTCCTGAGCAGTGCGGCATGATGATATCGCGGAAATCGCGATAGGGCATACCCATATCCATCGCCTCGCGCACCGCGAAATCCTCGGCCCGCTCGTCCATTAGATCGGCGATGCGAAACAGGATCTTGGCGCGCTCCTCATGATGCATCCGCGCCCAGGGTCCTTGCTCGAAAGCCCGCTGCGCGGCCGCGACGGCATCGCTCGTGTCGGTGACGTCCGCCTTCGCAATATCGGTGATCGCCGCCTCCGTGGTCGGATCAAAAGTCGTCGAAGTCTCGCCACTGACGGCATCGCGCCATTGGCCATCGATCAGCAGACGTCCTACTGGAATCGCCTTGCGCCGCGCGGGTAGATAATCAGTCATGAGTCCGTCCGTCCTGTCGAATGAGATTGAAGGAAATTGTCGGCCCCATCCCGCGCCGATAGGCGAGCTGGACCAATAGCAGCATCATCGGCTCGATCAGGCGCGAGGCCGTGAGATCGCCGACATCGACCGGTATTGTCGGCAGATCGGCGAGAAGCCGGCAAACCGCCGCCTTGGCATCTGCGTCATTGCCGGCGACATAGCTCGTCACCGGATCGCCGTTGAGACGCGGATCATCCCTGTCAAGCAATTCGGCAAAGGTCGGAATGCACTTGACGACAAGGGCGCCCCGCGCGCGCCTCTGAACCTCCTCGCCTACAGACGTAGTAGTGCCTAGCAGCATCGTGGAAAGGTCAGGTGCGACTGCATTGGTATTGTCCCAGACGATCTTGCCCGACAAATCGCCAAGCGCGTCCATCGCCAGCTCGAGAGCCGGCCATGGCGTCGCCAGGGCAATTACGTCGGCCCATCTCGCTACTTCGTCAGGGGCACCGAAGCCAACACGGAGGGTTGCCGCGATTGCGCGCAACTTGCCTTCGTCACGACTGAAGCTGAGGCGAATTTCGTGCCCGGCGAGGCCAAGACATTTCGCCAAGGCCTTCCCGAGCGAGCCTGGTCCGATGATCGCAACTTTCACAACTGCCTCCCGACACGCGATCGGGCTTGCCTAGCATCATTGCAGTCGCGCTTATTTCACGAATTGCCCTTGCACGATCGGGCGCACTCGTCACATGGGTCGGCGCCAATTGGCATCCGGATCCGCCGCGCGCTCACGCCCTTCCCGAACGTGTCCCTATTGGGCATGTATGTGTGGGCGACCATAGAGCAGGGTGCGATCAGCGGAGGTCCCCAGGGCACAAGCTTGCTCATATTGGTTGACGCTAGATTTTCCTTGCCTAATCCGTCGGCGTTGCGATGACTTTTGTGGCATCAGCATAACGCGATTGCCTGCAAATCCGGGGAAAGGCCGCCTCAGGACGGCTTTCCGGACTGGCACGCCCCTTGCTTCGTTATTCATGTGCAGAGCGTCTAGGGTTCCGGCCGTGTCGATCACGGTGCTGGTCCAAGAGACGCGACCGCTTGAGATGCATTGAGGCATCTGGCGGAACACGGCGGGCCAAAATCCCGGGAGAACCCTGCACGGGTTTGCTGGCGCGAACCTCTCCCGGATGCGCGCTCCGTGAACCCCCCAACAGACGTTCGGACGCAATCCGGATCGCAAACAGGGGTATGTAATGTTTCGCAAACTGGCCACAATCATCCTAGCCGCATCACTCAGCCTCCCCTTCATCTCAGCCGCGCAAGCGGCGCCCAAGAAAGACTTCAAGATTTGCTGGTCGATCTATGTCGGCTGGATGCCGTGGGGCTATCTTTCCGACAGCGGCATCATGAAGAAGTGGGCCGACAAATACGGCATCAATGTCGAGATCACCCGCATCAACGACTATGTCGAGAGCATCAACCAGTACACGGCCGGCGGCTTTGACGGCTGTTCGATGACCAACATGGATGCGCTTTCGATCCCGGCCGGCGGCGGTGTCGACACGACGGCCTTGATCGTCGGCGATTTCTCCAACGGCAACGACGCGGTCATCCTCAAGAACAAGACCGCGCTCAAGGATATTGCCGGCCAGAAGGTCAATCTCGTCGAGCTCTCCGTCTCACATTACCTACTTGCGCGCGCGCTGGAGACGGTGGAGTTGGCCGAAAAGGACATTACGGTGGTGAACACCTCCGATGCCGACATGGTCGCTGCCTACGGCACCAGCGACGTCACCTCCGTCGTCACCTGGAATCCGCTGGTCTCGGAAATCGCTGCCATGCCGGGCGCCCACAAGGTATTCGATTCGACTGAGATCCCCGGCGAGATCATCGACATGATGGTCGTCAACACCGCGACGCTGAAGGACAATCCGGCCTTGGGCAAGGCGCTTGTCGGTGCATGGTATGAAGCCATGGCGCTGATGACGTCGGGTACGCCCGAAGGCAAGGCGGCCAAGGAAGAGATGGCCAAGGCGTCGGGGACGGATCTTGCCGGTTTCGACGCTCAGCTTGCATCAACGGCGATGTTCTTCGAGCCGGCCAAGGCGGTCGCATTCACCAACGGCGCCGAACTGCCGAAGACCATGGATCTGGTGCGCAACTTCCTGTTCAGCCACGGCATTCTTGGTACCAACGCGCCGAGCGTCGACGTGATCGGCATGAGCTTCCCCGACGGCTCGACGCTGGGCGACGTCAACAATGTCAAGCTGCGCTTCGATCAGGCCTTTATGGCAGAGGCGGCGGGCGGAACGCTCTGACGCGGGAGCGCGACATGCTAGCCAGAGGAACCGGCATCATGCAGGCCGCAGCAGGCCCCGAAGTCGCGCGCCTGCAACTTAGCAGGCCGAAAGCGCGGCTTCGCCTCATCAACGCGACGGTCTCGCGCGGCGGAGCGTTGCTGCTTGGGACGCTGCCGTTTGCCGCCGTGGCGATTGCCTATCTCTTCGCTTCGTCGCAAAGGCTGGCGGTCAATCCCAGCGACAAGCTGCTGCCCTCCCCTGCACAGATGTGGTCGGCCTTTTCAGACCTGGCGACAGTGCCGGACAAGCGCTCCGGCGACCTGATCCTGTGGGCCGACACCTATGCCAGCCTGATCAGGCTGTTCGCCGGAGTCGGCATGGCCACGCTGGTGGCGCTCAGCCTCGGCGTCGCCATAGGTTTCATCCCGCGCGTCAGGGCCTTTCTGCTGCCCTTGGTCACAGTTGTCTGCGTCATCCCGCCACTGGCGCTGCTGCCGATCCTGTTCATTGCGCTCGGCCTCGGCGAAACGGCCAAGATCACCTTGATCGCTCTCGGCGTCGCACCGGTCATGGTGCGCGACATCGCCAACCGGGTGATGGAATTGCCGCCGGAGCTCGTCGCCAAGGCACAGACGCTCGGCGGCAACAGCTGGACCATGGTGCTCAGGCTGGTGCTGCCACAGGTCATGCCGCGCCTCATCACTTGCGTACGGCTGGCGCTTGGGCCGGCCTGGCTGTTCCTGATCGCGGCAGAAGCCATCGCCTCCACCGAGGGGCTCGGCTACCGCATCTTCCTCGTTCGTCGCTACCTATCGATGGACGTCATCCTGCCTTACGTCGCCTGGATCACGCTGCTTGCGGTGATGACCGACTGGCTGCTCGTGCGGCTCTCTCACATCATCTCGCCCTGGGCGCATCCGGTGCGGGCCAGATGAGCCGGATCCTCGTCCATGGGCTGGAGAAGAGCTACGGCGACGCCCGCGTGCTGGAACGGGTCAACGTCTCCGCCGAAGCGGGTGAATTCCTGTCGCTGGTTGGCGCCAGCGGTTGTGGAAAATCGACATTCCTGCGCATCCTGCTTGGCCAGGAACAGCAAAGTGGCGGCGTGGTCGTCGTCGGCGACCAGCCGATCGTGCCGGAACCGACGCCGCAGCGCGGCATCGTCTTCCAGCGCTATTCCGTGTTTCCGCATCTGACCGCGCTGCAGAACTTGCTGCTGGTCGAGGACTTCCGTTCGGGCGGACCGTTCGGCCGCGTCTTCGGCGCCAGGCGCAAAAGCGCCAGGCAAGAAGCCGAAACCATGCTGGAACGGGTCGGGCTTGGCCATGCGCGCGATCTCTATCCGGCCACGCTTTCTGGCGGCATGCAGCAGCGGCTGGCGATCGCGCAGACCTTGCTCGGCCGGCCGCAGATCCTGCTTCTCGACGAGCCGTTCGGCGCACTCGATCCCGGTATTCGCATCGAGATGCATGAGCTGCTCACCGAGCTCTGGACCGAGCACGGCATGACCGTGGTCATGGTCACCCACGATATCGGCGAGGCATTCAAGCTCGGCACCCGCGTGCTGGTCTTCGACAAGGTGCGCCACGACCCCCAGTTCCCGTCCGCCTATGGCGCGACGATCACCTACGATCTGAAGCTCGACCGCAAGCACCGGGCTTCCGCACGAGACGTGGCCGAAGTGGCCGCGATGGTCGGGACGACCCGACTGGATAGCGCAATCGCGACGACGGCGTCGTGAAGGAGGTTTCATGCACAGAGATAGTCCAGAACGCCGGCATCGTCGCGCCGGGCTCACCGACCACCAGCCACGCCAACGCTTCCACCATCCGAACTTCGAGATCCGCGACATGCAGGGCTGGAAGTCGATCGAGGCGGAAGGAAAGCTGCCCGAGGATGGCTGGCGCAAGGAACAGAAATGGGCACTCGACATGGGCCTGCCCGGATCGGATTCGATCATCGACAAGTCGATCCCGACATTCGCGCGAGGCGAGTTGCCGCATTTCGCCGGCATCAACACCTTCCTCAAGGCGCCCTATGTCGAGAACGTCCGCGATGTCGGCAGATATGACGCTGCCGTCATGGGCATTCCTTTCGACAGCGGCACCACTTACCGGCCCGGAACCCGCTTCGGGCCGCAAGGCATGCGCCGCATCTCGGCGCTTTACACGCCTTACAATTACGAGCTCGGTGTCGACCTGCGCGAGCAGATGACGCTTTGCGACGCCGGCGACGTCTTCACCATCCCCGCCAATCTCGAAAAGAGCTTCGACCAGATCACCAAGGGCGTCAGCCATGTCGCCTCGTCCGGGGCGCTGCCGATCATGCTGGGCGGCGACCATTCGATCGGATTTCCGTGCGTGCGCGGCATCGCCGACGTGACCTCCAAGCGCATCGGCATCATCCATTTCGACCGCCACATCGACATCCAGGAAAAGGATCTCGACGAACGTATGCACACGACGCCCTGGTACTGGGCGACCAACCTGCCGAACGTCTCGGCCACCAATCTGGTGCAGCTCGGTATCGGCGGCTGGCAGGTGCCGCGCTACGGCGTGGCCGAGGCGAGAAAGCGCGGCACCAACGTGCTGACGATCTCCGATATCGAACAGATGGGGCTGGAGAAGGCGGCCGAGATCGCGCTTGAGCTCGCATGGAAGGACACCGACGCCGTATACATCTCCTTCGATGTCGACAGCATCGATTGCGGTTTCGTGCCGGGTACGGGCTGGCCGGAGCCCGGTGGCTTCCTGCCGCGCGAGGCACTGAAGCTGCTCGGGCTAGTGTCGGCGCCCGGCATCTGCGGACTGGAAGTGGTCGAGGTGTCGCCGCCCTACGACACGTCAGACATCACGGCGCTGTTTGGCGTGCGGGTTGTCGTCGAGGCGCTCGGCTCGATGGTCGCGCACGGCAATCTCGGCAAACACAAATCCATCATCGACAAGCCGACGAGCTTTTGACCATGCACGATGATCATCACCACCACAGCCATGACCATGGCGACGGTCACCATCACGGGCCGAACGGTCATCATCACCATCCCCACCCCGTCGGCCACAACGGGCCGGCCGGCAAGCCGTTGCAATGGCAGACACCGCATCTACCGCACGACCATGCGCCCGAACCCGCCGACGCGCGGGCGACGGATCTCGATCTCGTCGAGATCGCGTTTCTCGAAGGGTTTTCGCGGGCGCCCGACCCGTCCAGTTTCCTGCGCCTCGCCGGGATTCCGTTCGTCGGCGAGACCGCCGACGGCGTGCGGCTGCATCTTCTGCGCGTCGAGACGCAGGACATGGTCGATGTCGGCGCCGTCATGCCGCTGATTGGTGGCGCCGGCGTCACCTATCACCCGCTGCCCGCGAAACTGACGTCGCGCCGGCGCCGCCTGGCCTTCGTCTACCATGACGTCAGGGGACAAAGACTCCTCGACTTCGGCGAGGCGCGGCTTCTGGCCGACAGGTCCGGCGCCGCACAATTCACCATGCCAGGGGCCGGACAATGAGCACCGGCCTTGAACCGATCGCACCTCTATCAAACAGGTCAAGAACCATGAACAGAACGCTTTCATTCTTCGGCAGACTCGCCCTGGCAGCCCCCACAACCCTCATCCCCTCGTTGGCCTTCGCCCATAGCGGCGGTTTTCATGCCCACGGGTTTGTAGACGGCGTTCAGCACCCGCTGGCCGGCATCGATCATCTATTGGCGATGATGGCTGTCGGCATCATTGCCGCTCGCGCCGGCGGCAAGGGGATCATCATCGTGCCGTCGTGCTTTGTCTCGGCGATGGTCGCTGGCGCCCTGCTCGGTATCGCCGGCATCGGCCTGCCCTCACTGGAAACCGGCATAACGCTATCGCTGTTGGTCTTCGGCGCCATGATGGCGCTTGCCAAGCCGCTTCCGCTCGCTGTGGCCGCCTCGCTGACGGCTCTCTTCGCCCTCTTCCACGGCAATGCCCATGGCCTCGAAATTCCCGAGACGGCCAGCGGCATCGCTTATGCGGTCGGCTTCGTGGTCGCTACTTCGGCTCTTCACGCGACCGGCGCGTTAGCCGCCCTAACACTTCGGCGCTGGCCGCGAGCCATCCGCACGGCAGGGGTCGGCACGTCGTTGGTCGGCGTGGCGCTGGCGGCACAGATCATCTGAACCGCAGCCCATTCATCTGCGATGAACAGGAGGCGAAGGCGTGATCAACCGGCTAACCGTTTGGCAGCGCATCCGAAACGTGCTGTACCAGATCCTGAAGACCCGGTCTGAGCGACTCTGATCTCATCCGGAGATTGAGGCTAGCAGCTTGCCGTACGCCGCGCGCGCGTACGGAGCGGTCCGCCGTGGGTCGCGACTAACTTCCTAGCTGCAGCCGGACGGTCTTGCCTGACGTCGCCGGCCTGTTCCCAGCTACGCCAAATGATCGCCGTCGTGAACTCCGCGCCGGCGAGCGTGACTTGGACGGCACCGCTGCTGGCGGCCTCCCGGGCGAGGTCATGAAGAACTGGCGTGTCAAAGCGCCGAACACATTCGATCGCGAATTCGGCTTCTCACGCATGGGCTAGGAGATTGCCGCAGGGTGGGGGCGGCGATGGCCGATGTAGCATCCAGACAGTAGTTCGAGGTTGATTGCGACGGGACTATGCGCGGATTTCTATTCCGAACACCGTGCCGGCGTCGTTCAAGCACTTGATAAACGATCCTGACACTCCACCGGCGGTTGGCAACACATCTGCGGCCTCCGGAGGCCCACCATAAGTCAATAAAATCAAACGCTATGGACGGCGGTTCGCCAGTTATTACTTGGCTACCCGAACCAAAACACACCGCTAAGTCATTGATAAATAATAACAATGGTGGGCCCGGAGGATGCATCAAAAGCATTGATTTCATTGACTTTTTCGTGGGCCAAAATCAGAAATCTTCCCGTATCGTTCCGTATGGTTCCGTCGCCGATGTCGGCCAAAACACCGAACGTTCTGCTTATTTGGCCGTCCAAGGCATCCGGCACCTGCTCGAACCCGATATCCGTCAGCCCGAAGCCGCCCGGACCGGTTGGCTCTTCGGCTGGCGCGCTGAAAGCAGGGCAACGAATTGATCCACGGCCTGCCCGGCCCGCGCCAGGACCAGCGGATCCACAAGCTTGCCATCGGAAAAATCGCTGTCGCTGCCGTACACGGCGCTTGGCACGGTCAGCGCCGAGTAGAAGCCGAACAGCGGGCGGAGCTGGTGTTCGACCACCAATGCATGGCGCTGGCCACCACCCGTCGCGCCGATCAGGACCGGCCGATCGACGAGTGCCAGCGGATCGATGAGATCGAACAGATGCTTGAAGAGGCCGACATAGGACCCGTTGTAGACCGGCGTCGTGACGATCAGCGCGTCGGCATGCTCGACAGCCTCCACCACATCCAGCGCCTCCGGCGTCAATTCCTTTCGAGTAAACGCAGCACCCAGACCACGGCCGGCATCGACAAGATCGAGGAAATTTACTGTGACAGACAATCTTTCGCGCAGCGCCTCGCCGAGATGATGCGCCAGCGTCCGGGACTTCGACGGCCTGTGGGTGTTGCCCGAAAGCACGACGATGTTCTGGCGCAGCCGTTCGACGTGGAAATTCATGGGCTCTCTCATCTGTCCAAAGCAATTGGAAACGGGGGCGGGGCGCCGGCCCCGCCATTTCGTCGGCGACCGTCAGGCGGCGCGCAGAGGCCGTGTCAGCGGGATCGGCGCGGCCGGCTCCGAACGCGGCACGCGGCCTTCGACCGGATGGCTCGGATCATTGAACCCATGCGTTGAGGCATGGCCGGCGGTGACGAGGCGGTCGACAAAGGCCTCGTCCTCGGCGCTCAGCCTGAAGTCCAGCGCCTTCGCATAGCTGTCCCACTGTTCCTCGGTGCGCGGGCCGGCGATCGCCGCCGTGATCAGCCGGTTGTTCAACACCCAGGCCAGCGCGAAATCGGCGGCCGAGACGCCGCGTGACTTTGCGTGCGCCGCGATCTGCCTGGCGATCTCAATCGATTCCGGGCGCCACTCGGTCTCGGCGATGCGCTTGTCGCCACGGCCGGCCCGCGTGTCGGCGGCAGGCGCCTGGTTCGGCTCGTATTTGCCGGTCAGCACGCCGCGCGCCAGCGGGCTGTAGGAGACGACGCCAAGACCGTAATAGGCGGCCGCCGGCAGCTGTTCGGCCTCGGCGGTGCGGTTGACGATGTTGTAGAGCGGCTGGCTGGCCACCGGCCGGTCGATGCCAAGTTCATCGGCCAGATGCGCGACTTCGGCGATGCGCCAGCCACGAAAGTTGGACACGCCGAAATAGCGTAGCTTACCCTGGCGGATCAGGTCGGCGATCGCCCGCACCGGCTCCTCCAGCGGCGCATCGAAGACGGCACGATGGAAGTAGAACAGGTCGATATAGTCTGTTCCAAGGCGGCGCAGGCTGTTCTCGACGGTCTGGATCACCCATTTGCGCGAATGGCCGCCGAGATTGGGACCTTTGTCGTGGGAGTTGACGAATTTGGTCGCCACGACCCAATGATCGCGCGTCGCCTTGATGCCGCGACCGACGACTTCCTCGGACTTGCCGTTGTGGTAGACGTCGGCGGTGTCAATGAAGTTGATGCCTTGCTCGCGCGCCTTGTCGATGATGCGATGCGCGACCGTCTCCTCGGTCGGCCCGCCGAACATCATCGTGCCCAGGCTGAGCGGCGAAACCTTCAGGGCGCTGCGGCCAAGATAACGGTAATCGGACATTTTTCTGCTCCGTTGAACTTTCAATTGAGGGTTGGTTCGGCGTAGTGGCAGGCGACGTGGTGTCCGGGCGAGATCGCCCGGAATGCCGGCTCCTGCGAACGGCATAGATCCGTCGCCAGCGGGCAGCGCGTGTGAAAGCGGCAACCGTTCGGGATGTTCTGCGGGCTCGGCAGATCGCCATGGATCGGCGCGGCCTGGCGGCGCCGCGACGGGTCCGGCACGGCATCCATCAGCGCGCGCGTGTAGGGATGCTGGGGCGAGGTCCACAGCGTCGAATTGTCGGCGCTTTCGACGATGCGGCCGAGATACATGACCAGCACCCGGTCGGCGAAATAGCGGACGACTGACAGATCGTGCGAAATGAAGAGATAGGACAGCCCGAGCTGACGTTTCATGTCGACCAACAGGTTGAGGATCTGCGCCTGGATCGAAAGGTCGAGCGCCGACACCGGCTCGTCGCAGACGACCAGTTCCGGATTGAGGATCAGCGCCCGGGCGATGCCGATGCGCTGGCGTTGCCCGCCGGAAAATTCATGCGGGTAGCGGCCGAGAGCATCTACAGGCAATCCTACACGCTGGACTATGTCCTCGACAATTTTCCGCCGCTCGGCCTTGTTGCCAATGCCATGGACCTTCAGGGGTGCTGTCAGGATGTCGCCGATCATGTGGCGCGGATTGAGCGATGCGAACGGATCCTGGAAGATCATCTGGATATTACGGCGCGCCGCCTTCAGCCGGCGCGCGTCGAGAACGGTGATGTCGGTGCCGTTGAACTCGATCCTGCCGCTAGTCGGGTCGACCAGCCGCATGATGGTCTTGCCTAGCGTCGATTTTCCGCAACCGCTTTCGCCGACGAGACCAACCGTCTCGCCGCGTCCGACTTCGAGGGATACACCATCGACGGCGCGCAGCGTGCCGCCCTGGGCGTGGAAATGGGTGGAAAGGTCAGAGACCGAGAGCAGTGCCATGCGCAACCTCCGGAATGAAGCTGTAGGGGCAGGCGACTAGACGATCCTCGCTCACTTCGACGAGGGCGGGTACGAAATGGGCGCAGCTGTCGCGCGCCACCGCGCAGCGCGGGCGGAACGGGCAGCCCTTTTCGCCGGCGGCCGAGACGATACTGCCGGGAATCTCCGTCAGCCTGGCGTCGCGGTAGTGGAGATTGGTCTTCAGCCGCGGCGACGCCGCCAGCAGGCCGCGCGTATAGGGGTGAAGGGGTGTTCTGAACAGCACGCCGGGCAGCGCCTGTTCAACCTTGCGGCCGGCATACATGACGACGACCTTGTCGGCCCATTGTGCGACGACACCAAGATCGTGGGTGATGAGCACGACAGCCATCGACAGTTCGCGGCGCAGCGTATCGAGCAGGTCGAGCACCTGCGCCTGGATGGTCACGTCGAGCGCCGTCGTCGGTTCGTCGGCAATCAGCAGGCGTGGTCGGCAGGCAACGGCGATGGCAATCATGACGCGCTGGCGCATGCCGCCGGAAAGCTGATGCGGATAGTCGTCGATGCGCCGCTGCGGATCGGGAATACGCACCAGATTGAGAAGCTCGATGGCACGGCTCCGCGCTGCCTTGCCGCGTATGCCTTCGTGCAGCGTCAGCACCTCGGTGATCTGCCGGCCGATGGTCAGCACCGGATTGAGCGAGGTCATCGGCTCCTGGAAGATCATGGCGATCTCGCGTCCGCGCAGGTTCCGCATAGCCTTCTGGTCGAGACCGAGCAGGTCCTTGCCGGCGAATTCGATCCTGCCATTGGGTATTTTCGCCGAGCGCGGCAGAAGCTGCATCAGGGCGAGCGCGGTCAGCGACTTGCCGGAGCCTGATTCACCAACGATCGCCAGCGTCTCGCCCTCACCGACCTCGAAGCTCAGCCGGCTGACCGGCTCAGTGTTCGGGAAGCGAACCGTCAGATTGTCGATCCTGAGCAAAGGAGCCGCCATCTCTATCGCTCCTGTGAGAAGCGCGGGTTGAGCGCGTCGTTGAGGCCGTCACCGATCAGGTTCAGCGCCAGCACGGTAAAGACGATCGCCAGTCCCGGAAGCGCTGTCAGATACCAAGCGGTGCGGATCAATTCCCTGCCCGCTCCGATCATCGAGCCCCAGCTGACGACGTTGGGATCGCCGAGGCCCATGAAGGACAGCGCCGATTCCATCAGGATCGCGGTCGCCACCATCACCGACGAGGTCACGATCAACGGCGGCAGCGCATTGGGCAGGATCTCGCGGAAGATAATGCGGGCATGGCCGTAGCCGAGGCTGCGGGCGGCCATGACGAAATCCTTCTCGCGGATGGCCCGGAATTCGGCGCGGGTCAACCGCGCCACCGTCGGCCAGGTGATGACGGCGATCGCCATTGTCACGACAGGCGCGGTCGGCTGCGCGATCGCCACCAGGACGACCAGCAGCACGAAGCTCGGTATGGTCTGAAAGATCTCGATCAGGCGCACCAGCAGGTCGTCGATCCAGCCGCCGAAGTAGCCGGCGGCGGCGCCGACCAGGATGCCGAAGCTGAGGCCGAGCGCGGTCGCCACCAGGCCGACGAACAGCGAAATCCGCGCGCCATGCAGAATGCCGGAAAGCACATCGCGGCCCATGGAGTCCGTGCCCAGTGGGAAGGCTGGGTTCTGGCCCGGCCACAGGAAGGGCCGCGCCACCATCGATAGCGGATCGGCCGGATAGAGGACTGGAGCTAGCAGTGCGGCCAGCACGACCAACGACAGGAACACCACGCCGAACATGGCGTTGGGATTGCGCAGGAAAACCTTCAGCGCACGCCCTCCAACGGCTATCGGCACCGACGCTGCCGAAGCGGAGCGTGCGTCGGGCGCGTGGAGATTGCTCCAGCTCTTTGCCTCGGGTTCAGGCGTTGCCGCGGGCCCGCGGGCATCGGCATGGAGACGGCGGGAACGGGCATCGCCCGCGGCGAAATCGGTGGAAGCCATCAGCGTACTCCGATGCGGGGATCGAGCCAGGCGTGCAGAAGATCGACGGTCGCGTTGGCGATGATGACCAGCAGCGACGACAACAGAAGGATGCCGAGCAGCACGGTGAAATCGCGGCCCATGACCGCTTCGAAGGCGAGACGCCCGAGGCCGGGCCAGGAATAGACGGTCTCGACAACCACGGCGCCGCCGAGCATGCCGCCAACATGCATGCCGGCCATGGTGGTAATGGGGATCAGCGCGTTGCGCAGGACATGGCGAATGGTGATGATGGCCGGCGGCAGGCCCTTGGCTGCGGCGGTGCGCACGTAGTCCTGCGACTGGACCTCCAGCATCGCCGCTCGTGTCAGCCGCGCATAGATCGCCACGTAGAACAGCGCCAGCGACAGTGCCGGCAGGATCATGTAGCGCGCCCTGTCCCAGAGCCCGGCAAGGCCGGTCAGGTTGCTGCCGATGGTTCCCGAGCCGCCGCTCGGCAGCCAGCCGAGCTTGACCGAAAACAGCACGATCAGCATCAAGCCTATCCAGAAACCCGGGATTGAATAGAACAGCAGCGAAATAACGGAGAGCACACGATCCGGCAGGCGCCCGGCAAACACCGCCATCACCGATCCAAGGGCGAGGCCGAGCACAATGGCGACGGCCAGAGTCACCGCCATCAGCACCAGCGTGCCGGGCAGCCGCTGGCCGATCAGGTCGGCGACCGGCATGCCGTAGCGTGGCGAAAAGCCGAGGCTGAAATGCGCCAGATTGTAGAGATAGTTGAACAGCTGGACGAGAAGCGGATTGTCGAGCCCGAAGCGCTGGCGAAGCGCCGCCATCGTTTCAACAGTGGCCGAGCCAGCCTCGCCGGCCATGACATCGGCGGCATCGCCGGGCGCGAGCTGCAGCAGGAAGAAGTTCAGGATGACGATGCCCAGAACGGTCGGCACCGCCTGGATGGCGGTGCGCCGGAAGGTTCTGCCAATGCGCGTCAGGGTCGACATCGTTTTCGCTGTCCCGGCTGTGGCTGACGATGCGGGTTTGCTGTTTCCCGGAAAGTTCCGTGCTTTTTAGTTGACAAGATTTATAGACATTGTCAAACCTGATTTAAGAAATTTTATCCTGCAAACGGTTACATTGCAGAATAGAATTTTATTTCATGCTACAAAGTTAGCTGTTTGAAGTATGAAATCTTAAGCGCGGGAGCTGGTTGGCCAAATCTTTTCGCAAACGGGCCCGCTCTTGGAACAACGGATTTTCAACTCGGTGGCCGACGATCGGCCGATCGGGGCCGGCAGCAAAAAAAGGACTAGGGCGCGATGTCTCATTTCCTCATTCCGAACCGCCGCAGGTTCCTCGGCATCTCGGCAGCCGCGCTCGGAGCGACCCTGTTGCCTGCATCGCGCAGCGCCTACGCCGCCGAGCCGAAACAGGGTGGAATGGCGACGCTGGTGCTCTCGGCTGAGCCGCCTGTGCTGACGACCATCGCCCACACGGCATTCAATTCGGTCTACGTCTCGGCAAAGACCACCGAGGGCCTGCTGACCTATTATTTCGATCTCACGCCGCGCCCATCCCTGGCCAGACAATGGTCGGTCAGTGACGATGGGCTGCAATACACCTTCAAGCTGCGCGAAGGCGTGAAGTGGCATGATGGCCAGCCGTTCACCGCCGCCGACGTCGCCTATTCGATCACCACGATCAGAGAGGTTCATCCGCGCGGCCGCAACACCTTCCTCAACCTTGTAGACATCCAGACGCCGGATCCGCTGACCGTGACGCTGGTTCTGTCGAGGCCGGCGCCTTACCTGATCACGGCCTTGGCCGCGGCCGAAACGCCGATCGTGCCGAAGCACCTCTATGACGGCACAAAGGCAGCCGAAAATCCGGTCAACGTCGCGCCGGTCGGCACCGGCCCTTTCGTCTTCAAGGAATGGGTCCGCGGCAGCCACATCGTCTACGAACGTAATCCCGACTATTGGGACGCGCCGCGCCCCTACCTTGACCGGCTGATTGTCCGTTTCATCCCTGACGCTTCGGCGCGCGCATTGGCGCTGGAGACAGGCGAGATCGATCTGGCGCCGGCCACGCCGATTCCGTACAGCGATTTGCAGCGCTTCGAAACGCTGCCGCATATCGGCTTCGAGAAGCAGGGTTATCAGTATTCCAATGGCATCAGCCGGGTCGAGTTCAACCTGGAGAAACCCTATTTCCAGGATGTTCGCGTCCGCCGTGCCTTCGCCCATGTTATCGACCGCAACGTCATCCGCGAGACGATCAACTATGGCTATGGCGCGACCATTCCAGGCCCGATCAACCCCAATCTGAAGAAGTGGTACGTCGCCGACCTGAAGACCTATCCGGTCGACATTGCCACTGCCGAGAAACTGCTCGACGAAGCAGGCTTGCCGCGCGACGCCAACGGTACCCGGCTCAAGCTTGTCCACGACTATGTCCCGAGCGGCGAAACCTACAAGCGCGGCGCCGACTACATCAAGCAGGCATTGGCCGCGGTCGGGATCGAGGTCACCGTGCGCAGCCAGGATTTTGCCACCTACACCAAGCGCATCTACACCGACCGCGATTTCGACTTCACCTTCAACGGCATGAGCAATCTGTTCGACCCGACGGTAGGCGTACAGCGGCTCTACTGGTCGAAGAATTTCAAGCCCGGCGTGCCGTTCTCCAACGGTTCGAAATACAGCAATGCCAAGGTCGACGAACTTCTTGAAGCGGCCGCCGTCGAGGTCGACCACGAAAAGCGCTTCGAGCAATGGGCCGCGATCCAGCAGATCCTTGTCGAGGACCTGCCCGACATCGGCATCGTCAGCCAACCGGAAATCACCCTCTACAACAGGCGCATAGCCGGTCACACGGTGGGCGCCGAGGGCAATGCCGGCTCCCTCGCAACCGCCCATATCGTCGCCTGAGCCTGACCCGTGCGCGGTCCTTCGCACGGGTTCCCTTCCTCCACCCGAGAAAGTTCGCCATGACGCTCGCCCACAAGCCTGGTTCCATCGTCGGCACGCCCTTCTTCAAGGCGCCGACCGACTATCCGGACAGCCCGCTGTCGAAAGCACTTCAGCAGCCGGTGCTGCTCGGGCTGTTCCTGCCGATCCAGGCCGGTGGCTGGACCAACTCGACGCTGCCGCGCTCGACCGACTGGCGCTTCGACTACAATCGCGATCTGACGTTGAAGGCCGAGGAGCTTGGCTTCGACCTCGTCTTCGCGCTCAGTCAATGGCTGCCCAAGGGCGGCTATGGCGGCGTTTTCAACGGCCAGGCGCTGGACAGTTTTGTGTCCGTGGCGGCCATGGCCGCGATCACCAAGAAGATCATGCTGATTTCGACCATGCATGTTCTCTACGGCCCGTGGCATCCGCTGCATCTGGCGAAGTTCGGCGCCACGCTCGACCACATCTCCGGCGGCCGCTGGGGCATCAACGTGGTCACCGGTCATCGCGCTGTCGAACATGAAATGTTCGGCTGGAACCGCATCGAGCATGACCGCCGCTATGAACTCGCCGCCGAATTCGTCGAAGTGCTGCAGCGGCTGTGGCAGGATGATGAGAATTTCTCCTTCTCCGGAGAATCGAGCTGGAAGCTCAATGGCGGCTTCGTCACGCCGAAGCCGAATTACGGCAGGCCGATCCTGGTCAACGCCACTGGCTCCGATGCCGGCATTTCCTTTGCCGGCCGCTATTCCGACATCGTCTTCGTCACCAGCCCGGCCGGCTCCGACATCGCCAGCGCGCTGGAGGCGCTGCCGGCGCATACGGAGAAAGTGAAGGACGCGGCCCTTGGTGTCGGCCGCACCGTGCGCACTCTGCTCAATCCGCTGATCATCAGCCGGCCGACCGAGAAGGAAGCCTGGGCGGTCGCCGATGAGATCGTCGCCCATGCCGACAGCCGCACGCCGAAAGGCTTCCAGACCTTCAACAGCGACGCCCAGGCCTGGAAAGGACGCGAAGGCCGCGACGACCCCTACGCCAAGGTCGGCGGCAACATCTACCTCATCGGCACGCCCGAACAGATCGTCGACCAGTTCGTCAAGTTGAAGGACGCCGGCATTGACGGCCTGCAGCTGTCCTTCTTCGATTTCAAGCCTGACCTCGAATTCTTCGGCGAGAACATCCTGCCGCTGATGAAGCAGGCTGGCCTGCGCAACACCTAAGGAGCCATCATGACCGCGACTGGGATCTCCGAAATCTGGTACACACGCTGCCCGGTGCCGACGCCTGTCGGGCTCGCCGCACAGCTCGGGCTTCTCGACGAGACCTTTCGCAAGGAGGGGATCGAATTGAAGTCGATCATCGATTCGCCCAATCGCGACATCCGCCAGAGCCATTTCAACCACACGCTCGACTGGTCGTTCCGCCACGGCGGCAACGTGCCGCCGATCCGCGCGCGGTCCGAAGGGCGCAAGACGCGTCTCGTCGGCATCACTTGGACCGACGAATTCCAGGCAATTATCGCCCTGCCCGGTTGCGGCATCAGGACAACCCAGGACCTGAAAGGCCGCCGCTTCGGCATCGCCCGGCGCCCCGAAGGCATCGTCGACTTCATGCGGGCGACGGCGCTGAAGGGCCTGGTCTCGGCCCTCTCGCTCGAAGCCCTCAGCCATGGCGACGTCGAGATCGTCGACATAGCGTTGGCCGACAGCGTTCTCGACAGCCAGGAAGGACCGTCGCTGTTCGGCCTCAAGCGCAAGCAGGCCTATGGCGAGGAAGCCGCAGCCCTGATCCGGGGCGAGGTCGACGCCATCTATGTGAAGGGCACGGCCGGCATCAACGTCGCCAATCTGATCGGCGCCATCCAGGTCGCCGAATTCGGCTTCCACCCCGACCCGAACATCCGCATCAATTCCGGTTCGCCGCGGGTGTTGACCGTCGATGACCTGCTGGCCGAGAAACGCCCCGATCTGGTCGCGCGACTGATCGAGACCATCCTGCGCGCCAGCGCCTGGGCCGAGGCGCATCCGGAAGAGACGAGGCGCTTCGTCGCCCGCGAAGCCGGTGCCACCGAGGAGCAGGTGCTGGCCGCCAACGGCCCGGATGTCCACAAACATCTCGGCCTCGGACTGCAGCCTGAGCTGGTCGGCGCGATTTCCCACTACAAGGATTTCCTGCGCGACTGGGGCTTCCTCGCCGGCGACTTCGACGTCGAGGCCTGGGTCGATCGACGACCCTTCGATCTGGTCGATACGCGCGCCGCCGCCTGACAGGAAAGCCAGCATCATGACCTCCACGATTTCAGGATTTCCGGAACTCCTCGACAGAGTGGCCAGCCTTGCCGACAATCTCGCGCTGACCGCCGCGCATCACGACGCGACCAGGGAATTCCCATTCGCCAATTTCGACCGGCTTCACCAGGCGGCGCTGCTTGGCCTGGTCACGGCGCGCGAACATGGCGGCTTCGGTGGCGGGCTGACGGAAGCACAGGCGGTGATCGCCGAGATTGGCCGTGGCGAGCCGTCGACGGCGCTGGTGCTGGCCATGCACTACAACAGCCAGTATGCGATGCGGAAATCCGGAAAATGGCCGCGCCATCTGGTTCAGCGGATTGTCGAGGCCGGCCGTCTTGGCCCTGCTTTGATCAACGCCGCGCAAGCCGAGCCGCGGATTGGCTCGCCCGCCCATGGCAAGCCGCCCGAAACCATTGCCCGGCGCGACGGCAATGTCTGGCGGATATCCGGCCACAAGAACTACGTCACCGGCATTCCTATTCTGAAATGGGTGAACTTGCTGGCGCTGACCGACGAGCCGCAGCCGCGTCTGGCTTCATTCCTGGTGCCGACCGACGCGCCCGGATTGCGCGTCGAAAAGACATGGAACGCCGCCGGCATGCGGGCGACGGCCAGCGACGACATCATTCTGGATAATGTTGCGGTTCCTGCCGAAGACATCACCGAGGCGCAGCCGGCATCCGAGCCGCTGAGGCGCGAGGAAGGCGCGACGGCGTTCTTCTTTTCGCTGATCGGCGCTGTCTACCACGGTGCCGCCCGTGCTGCCCGTGACCGGCTTGTCTCCTTTGTCAGCACGCACGCGCCGGCAAGTCTTGGTGCGCCGCTGTCGACCGTGCCGCACATCCAGGCAGGGCTCGGTGAGATCGAGGTCAGGCTTGCGAGCAGCACGCGGCTGCTGCGTTCGCTCGCCGAAGATGTCGACGCCGGCCGGCCTGTGGGCACCGACGGCATGACGGTCAGGCATGTCGTCATCGACAATGCCGTTGCCGTCACCTCGCTGGCGCTGGAGCTTGCCGGCAATCCAGGCCTTAACAGAGATTTCCAGCTTGAGCGCCACCACCGTGATGCGCTGACCGCCCGTTCCCACGCACCGCAGAACCACATGATCCGCACGATCGCCGCCAAGGCGACGCTCAGCCGCCATACCGCCCGGCAGCTGGCCGAGACACCGGCTATTGCCGCTGGCAAGCCCAAGCTCGCGGCGGTCGGTTGAGCGCCATGACAACAGAACATGTCGAAGTCGCCATCATCGGCGGAGGCCCCGGCGGCCTGACACTGGCGCAAGGCCTGAAGAAGAACGGCATCAGTGTCGCGGTCTTCGAGAAGGACCGCGCCCGCACCGACTATGTCCAGGGTTTTCGTCTGCGCATCCGCCAGCGCGGCATCGATTCGCTGATCGCCAATTTGCCGCCGGAACTCTACGACGCTTTGGTCGCCACGCTCGGCCAGGCGCCGGATCGCAACATCCTGCTGGACGAGAATTTCAAGATCCTGGGCGAGGATGCCTGGGGCGGCGGCAACGCGCTGGGCGAGGCCGACGACACGCATATCGAAAAATCGGTAAGCCGTATCACGCTGCGCCAGGTGCTGCTCTCTGGCCTCGACGGCATCATGCGCTATGGCAAGGTCTTTTCACGCTACGACGAGCAGCCGGATGGTTCGGTCGTCGCGCATTTCGAGGACGGTTCGGCAATCCATGCCGATGTGCTGGTCGGAGCCGACGGCGCCCGCTCGCGCGTGCGCCAGCAACTGGTGCCGCATGCGCGAAGCTTCGACACCGGCGTCAGGCGCCTGGCCGGCAAGATGACGCTGCATGCCGCAGCCCTTCACCAGATCTCGCCGCTGCTACTCGACTACAATGCCGGCGTCAGGCCAACCGAAGGTCATGGGCTTATGGTCACCAGCCACAGGGTCAATGCCGACGCATTCCGAAAGCATGGACTGATCGGGCTGGACGACGCCACCCACAAGGATTTTTCCGGTTTCCATTTCAACAACACCACCAGCTATGTCTGGTGGAACACCGCCTATGAAAAGGACGAACTTGCCACGGACGACGCGCTGGCAAAGCTCTCCGGTTCAGAACTGATTGACCTGCTGATCTCGAAGATCGCCCACTGGCACCCGGAAATCCTCAACCTCATCCGCTACACCGACCCATCGACGGTGGCGCTGCTTCATGTCCACAGCTCCGAACCTGTCGATCCCTGGCCGACGAAACCGGTGACGTTGCTTGGCGATGCCATCCACGCCATGACCTATTTTCGCGCGCTTGGCGGCAACACCGCGATCTACGACGCCGGGCTGCTGGTGCCGGAGCTGATGGCCGCCAAACGCAGCGACAAGCCGCTTCTCCAGGCGCTGTCGGAGTATGAGGCCAAGATGCTGGAGCACGGCGCCAAAGCCGTGCGGTCTTCGCTGACGGCGATGCAGAAGAACGTGCTGGCGGGCCGTCGCCGCCAATCGGAAGCCGCCGAATAGTGGCCCCGAAAAAATCGCCTGACAGTGCTCCTGCCCTACGCCGCTTCCACCAGGCTGGCCGACTGGAAGTCATACAAGAGGATCGCGATCTCGAAGCCGCGCCGCTGCAGCCAATGCGCCGTCGTCGCCGCGCGGACACCGAGCAGATCGTCGATCAGCACGACGCGCGCGCCGCGCACGGCGATGGTGCGATAGGCGATACCGAGCAACTGCCCGCCCTCAGACGCGATCGACCCCGGAATATGCGCTTCGGCGAACTCGTCGGGCGTGCGCACGTCAAGCAGGTAGGTCGTCCGCTTTTCGTCCTTCGCCCAGTTCGCGGCCGTGGCCGCATCGATGCGGGGAAAGCTGTCGCCTTCGGCAAGCTTTGCAATGTGCTTCCCGGCGAAACGCTTGGCATCCTCGCTTGCCGGACCATAGATTGCGGTCTTGCCGGTTTCGAGTGCAAGACCGGCCTCGCGCCATGCCTTGGTGCCGTCGTGCAGATAGGCGACCCGGTTGGGCACGCCGGCATCGATCAGCGTCTGCGCCCCGATGATGGCGCGCGGCAGGCCGGCGCAGGAGACGACAACCTGCGTCTCCGGTGACGGCACTAGGTCGGCGAAGCGCAGCACCAGCTCGGCGCCCGGCACGCTGATGGCGCCCGGCACATGGTCCTTTTCGAACTCCGCCACCGTGCGGCTGTCGAGCACCACCACGTCGGCGCCTCGGCCTCTGAGCACCGCGAGCTCTTCAACGCTGACGACCGGGGTCCCCTTCTCGTCGCGGATCGCCAGCGAAAAATCGACGCCCGGCGTATCGAAGGTCGGCAGGCCTTCAACGCCGCTTTGCGTCCATTCCGGAATTCCACCGTTCAGCGAAAACAGCTGGGTACGGCCATACCCCACCAGTCGTTCGACAAGTTGCTCGGCAACGCCGCTGCCGTCGTCCGCCAGCACGGTGCGCACCGATTTGCGCGGGATGAAGCGGTCGATCTCGGCCTCGACCTGAGCCGCGGGCAGGTTGGTGGCGAACAGCGGCGATGCGTATCCGACAGTCGCGCTGTCGCGAATGTCTAGCACCGCCAGTTCTTCGCCATCCGCCAGCCATTGGCGAAACATTTTCGAATCGATCGTCCTGTCGCTCATGATGCTTTCCTCTCTTGCTGTTCAGCGGCGCCACGGATCGGACGCGCAAGGCCGAGGTTCTCGCGCAACGTCCCGCCTTCGTAAGCAGTCCGGAACAGACGCCGCCGCTGCAGCTCCGGAATGACGAGGTCGACAAAATCGGTGAGGCCCGTCGGCAGGATCGGCGGCATGACGTTGAAGCCGTCCGCCGCGCCACCGGCGAACCACTCCTCCATCATGTCGGCCACATCCTTTGGCGTGCCGACGATCTGGAAATGGCCGCGCGCGCCGGCAACGGCGAGATACAATTGGCGGATGGTCAGGTTCCGGCTCGCGGCCAATTCGGAAACGACTTTCAGGCGGCTCTTCACGGCATCGGAACTGCCCAGTTCCGGCAACGGTCCGTCGAGTGAATGGCCGGAAAGATCGACACCGCCGAGCAATCCTGAAACCAGCGCCACACCAACCACAGGATCGACCAGGCGCTGGATCGCATCGAACTTGCCCTCGGCCTCCGTGCGTGTCGGCGCGACGACCGGGAAGACACCGGGCATGATCTTCAAGCTGTCGGCGGAGCGGCCAAACGAGCCCAGCCGGCCTTTCAGTTCGCCGTAAAAGCCGCGCGCCGATTCGATGGTCGGGTGGGCGGTGAAAACCACCTCCGCCGTCCGCGCCGCCAAGTGCTGGCCGGCATCGGACGAGCCCGCCTGGACGATGACGGGATGGCCCTGCGGTGGGCGAGCGACGTTGAGCGGTCCCTTGACGCGGAAATGCCGGCCGGCATGGTTCGGGGCGTGGATGCCGCGCCGGTCGATGGCGATCCCCGAAGCCTTGTCGGCGACGAAGGCATCGTCGTCCCAGCTGTCCCAAAGCTTCTGCGCGACAGCGACGAATTCCTCGGCGCGGGCGTAACGGTCGGCATGAACGGGATGCTGGTCGAGGCTGAAATTCGCCGCCGCCGGCGCATCGGCTGAGGTGACGACATTCCAGCCTGTCCTGCCGCCGCTGAGATGATCGATCGAAGCGAACAGCCGCGCCAAGTGGAACGGCTCCCAATAGGTGGTCGAGGCGGTCGCAACGAGCCCGATCCCTTGCGTGATGGTCGAGAGCGCCGACAAAAGCGTCAGCGGCTCGAAATGCACGACATGGCCGGTGCGCTCGAAGGTCTCGATCGGCTGCTCGCCATTGCGCGCGCTGAGACTGTCGGCCAGAAACACCATGTCGAACAGGCCACGCTCGGCAGTGCGCGCGGCGTCCGCATAGTGCTGAAAGCTCAGGCCCGGATTGGCAGGCACATCGGGATGGCGCCAGGCAGCGACATGATGGCCCGGTCCGCGAACAAAGGCTCCAAGCCTTATCTTTCGATTTTCAGTCATCAGCGGTTCTCGGGCTGGTCGCAAAGGGCGTTCCTATCTAGCGCCTGCCAAACCCGCTGAGTGAAAGAATGCCTTTCGCCAGCTGGCAATTATTGTTTTTTGACATCGGGTTACGGGAAAGCACGATGATCGTTGCCGGGGCGATGGGCTAGAGCCACGACCACCGGCGTCGCAAAGGTTCTTGATGCTTCATACCCCTTCCTCCCCTCGCTCAATCATCATTGTCGGCGGTGGCTTTGCCGGTGCGGTCACAGCGATCAAATTGCTTGACCATTCGACCGAGCCGCTGGCGGTCACCATCATCGAGCGCCGGGCCCAACTCGGCCGCGGTGTTGCCTACAGCACCTGCGATCCGAACCATCTCGTCAACGGCGCGGCGCGCATCTTCTCGCTGCATCCGGACGATCCCGATCACCTCGTTCGCTGGCTTATGGCGAATGGGCCGGAGCACGGCTGGACACCGCCCGAGGATGTCCCGGACTCAAGCCCGCCGCGCTGGCTGTTCGGCAGCTATGTCCAGTCGGAACTGACGAGAGCGATCAGAGAAGCAGACCCGCGTTCGTCGCTGCGCCACATCAACGCATCCGCCGTCGACATGCTGACCGGCCCGTCAGGGGTATGCGTCGGCACCAGCGATAGCCAGCAATTGCTGGCCGATGAGGCGGTGCTGGCAACCGGGGTGTTCCAGAGCCAGCCGTCCACCACGGAAGCAGCCGTCGTCAGCGATCCCCGTTACGTCGCCAATCCCTGGGATTCGGCGGCGCTCGATCGGCTCGCCGGCAGCAAGGAACTGCTGCTGATCGGCTCCAGCCTGAGCATGGTCGACGTCGTCGCCAGCATGGAAGCGCGCGGCTTCAAGGGCGGTTATCGCGTCGTGTCGCGGCGCGGACAGATCGTCGAACCTCGGCGCAACACGGAAGCGTGGCGCGATTTCCTCGCCGGGCGGCCGCTGCCGAAAACCACCAGGGCGCTTCTCGCACTGGTCAAGGCCGAACGCCGGGCAATCGAAACCACCGGCCTGGACTGGCAAGGGCTGCCGCTGACGATCCGGCCGTGGATCCTGGCCTTGTGGCAAGGCGCCACCGACAGGGAGCGCTTGAAGTTCGCACGCCATCTGCGCGCCTTCTGGGATGTCACCGCGCACCGCGCGGCGCCACCGAGCTTTGAGCGCGTGGCACTGGCGCGAAGCCAAGGCCGTTGGACGGGTGGAGCGGGACGGGTGCTGGCACTCCATCCGCAGGCAAATGGGATCGTCGCTGAAATCCGCTGGCGCGATACCGGCGCGGTCGAACGGCTGCGCTTCGACGGCGTCGTCAACTGCCGCGGCCATCAGGAGCATGACTGGCGGCGGATCGCCGATCCATTCGTCCAGAACCTGCTCGAAAACGGCATCGTCAGGCCGCATGCGATCGGCTTCGGCATCGACGCCACGCATGACGGCCAGGTGATTTCCCGTGATGGCGAGACCCATGGCAATCTGTTCGCCATCGGCCATCCGCTGCGCGGTGTCGCCTGGGAATCGAGCTCAATCGGCGAACAACTGGCGCAGGCCATAGCCCTTGCCGGCCTTCTGGTCGGCGCCAGCCCAAGGCTGCGTGCTTTGGCCTGAAGTTACCGGCTTTGCGAAATGGAAGAAACGAAAAGGCCGCAGCTCGATGCGGCCCTTCTCTCATGATTGCCCGGCAGATTTAGGCGTTCGGGTCGAGATAGGCGTCGGCGAAATTCGCTGACAGGCCTTCGGCGCCAGGCGCGTAGTTCTTGACGGTTTTGCGGGCGATGATGATGGTCGGTGGCGCGATCAGATTGATGATCGGCAATTCATCGGCGATGATCTCCTGGAACTTGAAGAAGAGCTGCTTGCGCTTGGCCTCGTCGAGCTCGACCGATGCGGCTTCCAGCAACCGGTCAACCTCCGGGTTCTCATAGTGCGCGCCGTTGGAGAACGGCAGCCCTTTCTTGATGTTCTTCGACCAGTAGAGCCGCTGCGCGCCGGCGCTCGGATCGAAGATGTTGCCGCAGGATTCCGTCGACAGGTCCCATGTGCGGTCGGTGTAGATGGTTTTGACATAGGTGCCGAAATCGAATTTTTCGATCTCGGCATCGATGCCGATCTTGGCTAATGCCTGCTTGAGGAAGTCAGCATAGCCCCACGGGTTGTAGGGATTGTTGGTGAGCCTGAGCTTGAAGCGAATGCCGTCCGCTCCCCGCTTGAAGCCGGCCTCGTCGAGCAGTTTTTCCGACAATGCCGTATCGACGGTCGCGGCCTTTACGTCGGGGTCGAAATACTTCTTGTTGACGACGCTGATCGGCGTCGGCGAGACTTGGCCATAACCGTAAAACACGATTGCATTGACCGCGTCGAGGTCGATCGCGTGCGCGATTGCCTGACGGACCTTCTTCTCCTTCAGGATCGGGTTTTCGAGGTTGATGATCAGTTGGTGCAGCGGGCCGCTATAGGTGAAGACCGTGCTGTCGACGACGAATTGCGGCAGCGCGTTGAAACGCTCCAGATCGGCGAAGGCCACAGGGTTCGGTCCGATGTCGACCTCGCCCGTTTCGAGCGCCGCGGCGCGCGCGCCCGGATCGGTGATGAAGCGGAAAATGATCCGGTCGAGATAGGGTTTAGGCGCATCCCAATAGGTCGGGTTCTTTTCGACGAGGATGTGGCTGCCCTTCACCCATTCCTTCAGCACGAACGGCCCGCTGCCGATGATCTGCTCGAAGGACGGATCGTCAGCCGGCTTCAGCTTCTCGTAAATGTGTTTGGGCACGACAGGCGATTCCGTCGCGGCCAGCCCCGAAATCAGGGCGGCGGACGGCTTCGACAATTTGATCTTTACGATATACGGGTCCGACGTGTCGATGTCGGTGACGTTCTGGAAGGTGATGCGCCCGCGCGGATGCGCTTCGCGCAGCCGGGAGATCGAAAAGGCCACGTCCTCGGAGGTCAAATCATGGCCATCGCTAAACTTCACCCCCTGGCGCAGCTTGAAGACGTATTCGAGCCCGTCGTCGCTGATCGACCATTCGGTGGCCAGTTGCGGTCGCGGATTGAGATCGTAGTCGTAGGCGAGCAGGCCGTCGAAAATCTTCGGACCGATGGTGGCCGGTCCGCCAGCGCTGGTGTTGATGGAAACGATCTGGTTGGGCTCGGGATAGTAGACGAAGTTGAGCGTGCCTCCGGCCACCGGCTTTGCGTCTTCTGCGAATGCCCCGGCGGGAAGTGCTGCACTCGCGCCGGCCAGCAGCAGGAACTGATTGAACAGGCGTCGGTTGATGGTCATGGTCGGTACTCCGAATTGGCGCGATTTATCTTTCATGGAGAAAAGTCGGGATCGTCGTTTTCACGCGCCGGTCCCAACCAGAGGGCTTGCAGAACGCTTAGGCGTTTGGCGCGAGCCATATCTGCGCGAAGCTGTTGTTGATCCCCTGAGCGCCGGGCGCAAAATCCCGGACCTTCTTGTTGGCGACGATCTGGGCGCCGGCGGCGACCAGATCGACCGACACCACGTCGTCATGGATGATGTGCTGGAATTTGTGCCAGAGCTCGCGCCGCTTGGTCTCGTCGGGCTCGATTGCCGCGGCTTCGAGGATCTGGTCAACCTTGGGGTTTGCATAGTGGCTAGCGTTGGAGAAGACGAGGCCGATCTTGAAGTTCTTCGACCAGTAGGCGCGCTGGACGCCGAGCGTCGGATCGAAGGTGTTCGACAGCGACTCGACCACCAGGTCCCAGGCGCGGTCGGTGTAGACGGTCTTCAGGAACGTCGACAGGTCAAGCTTGAGGATCTCGGCATCGATGCCGACCGTCGCCAACGACTGCTTGATGAAATCGGCATAGGACGCCGGCAGGAACGCGTTGTAGGCAAGCCGGAGCTTGAAGCGCGTGCCATCGGCGCCACGCGGATAGCCGGCGTCGTCGAGCAGCTTCTCCGCCAGTTTGGTATCGGGCTCGCGCGCCTTGATGCTGCGGTCATACCATTTGGGCAGCGCCGTGCTGATCGGGCTCGGCGATACCTGCGCATAACCGTAGAGCGCGATGTCGACCAGCTTCTGCAGGTCGATTGCGTGGGCGATGGCAAGGCGCACATCGCGCTTGGTCAGGATTTCGTTCTCGTAGTTGAAGAACAATTGCTGCTGTGGGCCGGAATAGGCGTAGGTGTTGGTGTCGACGACCAGAGCGGGGTTTGCCTTCAGCCGTTCGATGTCGGCCAGCGGCACGGGATTGGCGCCGATATCGATCTCGCCGGTTTCAAGAGCCGCCGAACGTGCGGCCGGGTCGAGGATGACGTGCAGGACGATGCGGTCGAGGTAGGGCCGAGGCGCGTCCCAATAATCCGGATTGCGGTCGAAGATCAGATGGCTGCCGGGCACCCATTCCTTGAGAATGAAGGGACCGGTGCCGATCGTCTGTTCGAGCTTCGGCTGTTCCGCCGGCTTGAACGTTTCGTAGACGTGCTTCGGCACAATCGGTGATTCCGAGCTGCTCAGTGCCGTGATCAGATAGGGCGCCGGCTTTGAAAGCACGATGATGGCGGTGTGCGGATCGGGCGTCTCGACCGCGGTCACGTTTTGGTAGGTGATGCGGCCGCGCGGATGCGCCTCCTTCAGCCGGAAGATGGTGAAGGCAACGTCTTCCGACGTGAAGTCCTTGCCGTCATGCCATTTGACGCCCTCGCGCAGTTTGAAGGTGTAGCGCAGGCCGTCATCGCTGATCGACCACTCCGTCGCCAGCAGCGGTTTCGGGCTGAGGTCATAGGCGAAATCAAGCAGACCTTCATTCACCTTGGGACCGATCGCCTGGCCGGTGCCCGACGAGGTGTTGATTGCAATCAGCGACGTGGGGTCGGGATAGTAGGCCCAGTTGAGCGTGCCACCCTGGACCGGCGTTCCTTCGGCAGCGAAGGAAACCCCGGGCAATGCGAAGCTCGCACCGCCAAGCAACAGCAGCTGGTTGAAATGACGACGATTGACAGACATGGCCTTGAGCTCCGGAAAACGGCTTCGATGGCATCCGGCGGCCGAACACACTCCGGCGCCTCGACGCGATGATCTCTGCCACGCCGCAAAACCGGAAGAATGATTTTCTATCGTCTGCCGAAAGCACCGCTTCGCACGACCGTTTCATTCCAGGATCTGGCAACGCTGCTCGACGCCCAAATCAGCGCTCCGATCTTATTTCTACAAGAATTGTAGACATTACGATTTTTTAGATTTCCGTTCCCGCTGCCGCGACGCTGCGGCAAACGAAATTTTCCACCGAGCACTTTAGCGCAAAGCCCGCCCTCGTCGCGCCCGGCCTGAACGTGTTGAATGCGCTCTATGGTCGATCTCATTCGCGCAAAATCAAGGAAGCTGCGGCCGACGTTGGCGAGGCTTCCGCCGCTGACGTCGCTTCGCGCTTTTGTCGCAACCGCCCGCCACCTGAGCTTTACGCGGGCGGCCGAAGAACTCCATGTGACGCCTGCCGCCATCGGCCAGCAGATCCGCCTGCTCGAGGATCACCTCGGTCAACCGCTGTTCCATCGCAACCGCGGCGAGCTTCTGCTGACGTCGGCCGGCCAGGCGCTGATGCCCGGCCTCACCGAGGCTTTCGACGTCGTTGTCGAGTCGGTCGCGCGGATTTCCGGCGACGAGGAGGATGCGCCGATCAAAGTGTCGGTCGCGCCCTCCTTCGCCAGCAAATGGCTGATCCCGCGCCTCGACGCACTGCGCGACGCGGTACCCGGCCTAGAAGTGCTGGTCAACGCATCGACCAGGCTTGCCGACTTTGCCAGCGAAGACGTCGACTGCGTCATCCGCTACGGGTCGGGCGCCTATAGCGGCCTGCTGACGGAACGGCTTTTTTCGGAAGCGGTGCTGCCCGTCTGCAGCCCGGAATTTGCTCGCATGCACGGTCTCTATCGCGGGCCGGAGGGCCTGCGTGAAGCGCCGATCCTGCATGAGGACGGACCGGAACGCGATCCAAGCTGCCCCGACTGGAAGGGCTGGCTGAGATCCAACGGCCTGTCCGGCCGGCTTGTCGAGGGCGGCATACGGCTTAGCCAGTCCTCGCTGGTTCTCGACGCCGCTGCTGCCGGCAAGGGCATCGGTCTTGGCAAATTTCGGCTGGCCGAACCCGACCTTGCCGCGGGGCGTCTGGTCAGCCCATTCGGCTCGCCGCAGCCGGTCGAGTTTTCCTATTATTTCGCGACGACGCCGCACAAGGCGAAGCTGGCGACGGTCGAGCGCTTTCATGCCTGGCTGAAGGCCGAGGCGCGTCGGCTTGGCGCGCTCGACTTCACGCCGCCGGTGCCGCTGCCGGCTCGCATCGCCATCGTCGCTGCGGAATAGTCTCACCTCGGTCTCTCGCGAGCAGGCGCGCGCCCCTATTTGAGTTTGAAGCCGAGCGCTTTAAGCGCTTCGCCCAGGCGATCACGGCCTTTCAGCGCTGCTTTGCTGCCGATGCGGTTCGACATCAACTCCGTCCAGTCGACCACAGGCATCGCCTGCTCCTGCTGGAATGAACGAAGCGTCCGGTTGTAGGTTGCAAGATCGTCCGGATCGAGGTCTGACTGATAGCGCTCGCGGTGCAGCACCACAGCCTGGGGCAGTCTGGGCTTGATGTCAGTCGCAGCCAGGAGATCGGGATAGCCGACGGTCAGGCCGAACACCGCCACGGTTTCCGGCGGGAGGCCGAGTTCGCGCGCCACCTCCTGCGGATGATTGCGCATCGCGCCGATGTAGCAGGAGCCGAGCCCGAGCGCATCGATCGCCACCACCGCATTCTGTGCGGCAAGTGCGGCGTCGATCACGGCCAGCAGAAGACTCTCTTGGTAGTCGAGGCCCTCGCCCACCCGTCCGTTTGCCTCGGCAATAGCGCGCAGGCGCGACAGGTCCGCCAGCCAGACCAGCACCAGCGGCGCCTGCTCGATATGGCGATTGACCGCCGCCAGTCCGGCAAGCCGCGCCTTGCGCGCCGGATCCTCGACTGCGATGACGCTCCACGCCTGGAGATTGGAAGAGGTCGGGGCCGACTGGGCGGCAGCGACGATCAGTTCGAGCGTGCCATCCGGCAGCGGCTCGACGAGATAGTTGCGGACCGAGCGATGCGAAAGGATCGCCTCGAGGGCTTCGTTCCAGTTGCCGGTATGCGCGCTTTGCGGCGCTCGATAACGCCGCCGTAGCGCCGCTTCACCACGTAGGTCGGCGTCGGAAGGGCGGATGCTGAAGGCGGCCGGCTGTGACATTTTCTTCCCTATTTGGCAATCTGGCTTATTCGGTGTTCTGACGACCCCAGGTCATTCAAGAAGCGCGGCTTAGGCCCCATTGCGCAATAGCGGAAGCAACTGATCGCCTTGCCGCTTGATCTCGGAAAGATACGGCGTGTCCGAGAGCACGAAGTGTGTGATGCCCAGATCCCGGTACCTGCCGAGCGAGCGGGCGACGTCGGCGGCCGAGCCGACCAGCCAGGTGGTGCCGGCGCCGCCGCCGCCGTACTTGCCCGGCGCCGTATAGAGGTTGTCGTCCAGCACCTCGCCGCGCGCGTGCAGATCGAGCAGCCGCTGCTGACCCACCGCTACCGCCCGACCGTGATCGTTCCAGCCGGCGCCCTTGCCCTTGGCTATCTCGTCGACCTTCGCCTCGGCGTCCGCCCAGGCCTGCCCGGTGGTGTCGCGGACCAGCGTGGTGACCCGCAACCCGAATTCCAGAGGCGGGAGGTCTCGGCCAAGTTCCCTGCTCAAGGCTTTGAGCCGCTCGATCCGCTCCCGGACGCCGTCGAGCGGCTCTCCCCAGAAGAGCTGGACATCCGCCTCGCTGGCCGACACCCACTCGGCCGCCTCCGACGCGCCGCCGAAGTAGAGCTTGGGATGGCGACGATCGCCACAGACATGGATGCGGGGCATGACGGTCGACCCGGTGACCCGGAAGTGCTCGCCCGCAAAGGTCACGTTCTCTTCGGTCCAAAGTCTGCGAACCAGCCGCATGAACTCTCTGGTGCGGGCATAGCGATGTATCTGGTCGCCTTCGCTATCTCCATATGCCGCGAGGTTGTCCTTGCCTGACACTATGTTGATACGCACGCGACCGGCGGTCAGCTGGTCGAGCGTGGCTACGGCGGATGCGAAGTGCGCCGGCCGCCAGTACCCCGGGCGGATCGCGATGAGCGGCTCGAAGGAGGTGGTCCGCGCGGCGAGGGAGGCCGCGACAGTAAAAGTGTCGGGCCGACCCCAGCCGGTACCGATCAGCGCGCCCTTCCAGCCATGCTCCTCAAGCGCCTTCGCGTGGCTGGTCAGCGTCTCCAGGCTGTTGTGGTCCTCGACGGCCGGCTCGCCGCGGTGACCGGGATCGACCTGGTTCGGGATGTACCAAAGAAATTCGGTATCAGCGCTCATTGTCGGGCCTGTATTTTGGCCGGGCATGGAGGTCAATGGCAGGACCTTCCGCTCCGTTGTATTTTGATGATCACTCAAAGGGCTGCCCCTAGCAGCCCTGGCGCCTTGCTCGGCTGCGGTGCAAAGCGGCTTTCGGGCCGGGCAAGGCCGAGATGGTCGCGCAGCGTGCGCCCTTCATATTCCGTTCGGAACAGCCCTCGCCGGCGCAGGATCGGCACCACCGTATCGACAAAGACCTCCAGTCCGGTCGGCAGCACGTCCGGCATCAGGTTGAGGCCGTCGGCGGCGCCGGCGACAAACCATCTTTCGATATCGTCGGCGATCTGCTCCGGCGTGCCGACGATGGTGCGGTGGCCAGTGCTGCCGTTCAGCGCCCGGATCAGCTGGCGAACCGTGAAATCATTGCTGCGGGCGAGCGCGAGCGTGGCCTTGAAGAAGGTGTGGCCGCCGTTGGGGGGCAGTTGAGTCCCTTCCGGCAACTTCTCGTCCAGCTTCAATCGCTCGCGGTCGATGCCGAGCACGCCGGACAGCCGCCCAAGGCTGTAGTCGAGCGGAATGCGATCCCACAGCTCTTCTTGCCGCCGCTCCGCTTCCGCCTCTGTGCTGCCGATGATGGTGGCTAGGCCGGCGAGGTTGAGCGGCACGCCGCCGGTGCGGCCATAGGCGACGGCACGCGCCTTAAGTTCCCGCGCATAGCCGAGCGCTTCCTCGAAAGATTGCGATGCGGAAAACACGGCTTCGGCGTGGCGGGCGGCGAGGTCCTTGCCGTCATCGGACCCGCCGGCCTGGACGACCACCGGATGCCCTTGCGGCGAACGCGGCACATTGTGCGGCCCGTGCACCGAGAAATGTGCGCCCTTGTGGTCGATGGCGTGAACCTTGGTGGCATCGACGAAGCGCCCGCTGGCGACATCACCGATGAAGGCATCGTCCTCCCAGCTGTCCCACAATGCCTTGACGATGTCAGCGAATTCCGCCGCCCGCTCGTAGCGCCGGCCGTGATCGATGGCACCGTTGAGGCCGAAATTGCGGGCCGAGGCGGGATCGGCCGTGGTGACGATGTTCCAGCCGATGCGTCCGCCGCTGACATGGTCGAGCGTCGCGAAGCGCCTGGCGATATTGTAGGGCTCGTTGAAGCTGGTTGAAGCGGTGGCGATCAGGCCGATGCGCTCGGTTGCGGCGGCTACCGTCGCCAGCACGATGGTCGGCTCCAGCGACGTGATCGGACGATAGTCAATGCGGTCCGATATCGCCGCCTGGTCGGCAAGGAATACGGCGTCGAGCTTTGCGCGCTCTGCGATCTTCGCCACCTGCACATAGTGGTCGACGGTGAAGGCGGCATAGGGGTCGACGCCGTCCATCCGCCATGCCGCCGGCGAGAAGCCGGCATGCAGGATGTTGACGTTGAGATGGAGCTGCCGGCCGCTCATCGAAAGACGCCGGGCTCGGGATAAGCGCCGGTCAGATACCAGGTGCCGACGGTGCGGGTCTTGTATTCGGCAGGGTTGTGCAAGGTGTGAATGCGTGCGTTGCGCCAGAAGCGGTCGAAGCCGTATTTGCGCACTGCGGAGCGGGCACCCATCACCTCGAATATCTCGGTCGTGACTTCGAGCGCGACATCGCCTGCCAGCACATTGGCCGCGGCGACGGCAACCGCCGCCTCACCGCGTTCTTGCTCGGTCAGCGCCTTGCCGCGCGCGATCGCATGATCGATCGCCGCCCCCGCGCGATCGGCCAGCGCCGTCGCCGCCCGCGTCTTGACCCAGAGCTCGCCATACTGCCGCTTGATCCATGGATCGTCGATATGGCGCTCGACGCCGGAATACATCCACGGCCGCGAACTATTGAGCGTATAATCTCGCGCCGCCAGCAGCGCGCCCTGGGCCGTGCCGACAAAGACATTGAGCAACACGCTCTGCTGCTGCAGCGGGCCGATGGTGCGGATTGGCAACGACGCGTCGACCCAACCGCGCACCAACTCGCTGTCGTGGATCCTGACGTCCTTGTAGGCGACCTTGCCGCTGCCGGTCTGCGTCTGGCCGATGCCGTCCCAGTCGTCGAGAACGGTGATGCCTTCGCGGTTCGCCGGGATCGCCGCGAATTTCCTCTCGCCGCTGACCTCGTCTTCCCACGAGGTCGAAAGATAGTCGGCGACATGCGAGCCGGAGGCGAAGGGTTTGAAGCCGTTGACGATCGTCCACTCGCCATCTTTGCGGCCGAACAGCGTTTTGGAAAAACTGTTGCCGGTGTTGCCCCAGAACCAGTCGCCGGCAGCCGAACGCCGTAGCAGATCGGCTGAGCGCGGTTCGTCCGAATTGAGCCTGGCGGCGATCAGCGCGCTGAAATGGTAGCCGTAGATATGGCCGATCGAGCCGTCGACCTTGGCGAACTCGCGCCCGATCTTCAGCGCTGTCGAATAGGGTTCGCCGGCGCCGCCGAATTCCTTGGGGATCACGATGGTGAGCAGGCCGCTTTGCTTGAGCAGACGGATCTGTTCGGTAGGCCTGCCGCCAAGCTGGTCGCGCTCGACCGCATCGCGGGCAAAGATGTCGCGCAGCTCGACCGCCTTGGCGATCCATGGATTGGACGTATCGGGATCGAAGGTCATCGTCTCACTCATGCAGATGCGGGAAGCCGTGGCGCTCGGCAAGCAGTGCGAGAATGCGCCTGGTGTCATCGGCGAAGACCTTGCCCTTGGCCCTCGGCAAGTCGGCGGGCGGATCGCTGCCGATGATCAGCACCGGCAGCGACTGGTGCCGTTCGCCGAGCGCGTCGATCACCTTGCCCCTCGGCCTTGCGAACGGGACGCGTTCGACGTCTAGTCTGCTGGCGAGATCGGGAAAGGCAGCGAGCAATCCCTCAACCTGGTTGCAATAGGGGCAGACGAACGTCTGGCCCGGCTGCTTTGGGTCGGCGAAACCCGGCTGGATGAGAAAGAGCGTGTCGCGCGCCATTGCCGGCCTACTCCGCAGCCGCCGCGGCATGCCGCGAAAAGCGGTTTGCCGGCCGCTTCAGGCCGAGATTGTCGCGCAAGGTGCTGCCCTCATACTCATCGCGGAACAGGCCACGGCGGCGCAGTTCCGGCACCACCAGCTCGATGAAATCCTTCAGGCCGCCGGGCATGATCGGCGCCATGATGTTGAAGCCGTCGGCACCGTAATTCTCGAACCGCTCTTCCATGATGTCGGCGATCTGTTGCGGCGTGCCGACCACTTGCCAGTGGCCGCGGGCGCCGGCGATGCGCAGATAGAGCTGCCGGATCGTCAGATTCTCGCGTCGCGCCAGATCGATCACCAGAGCCTGCCGGCTCTTGCCGGCATTGGTCTCCGGCAAATCCGGCACCGGCCCGTCGAGCGGATAGGCGCTGAGGTCGAAGCCGCCGGCCAGCGCCGAGACCAGACCGAGGCCGACTTCCGGCTGGATGAGATCCTGCAGCTGTTCGAACTTCTCCCGCGCCTCGGCTTCGGTGCGGCCGACGACCGGGAAAATGCCTGGCAGGACTTTCAGGTCATCCTCCGAGCGGCCATATTTGCCGAGCCTGCCCTTGACGTCGGCATAGAAGGCGGTGGCTTCGTCGAGCGTGATCTGCGCCGCGAAAATCGCTTCCGCGGTACGAGCCGCCAGCTCTTTGCCCGGACCCGACGCCCCGGCCTGGACCACGACCGGATGGCCTTGCGGCGTTCGCGGCGTGTTCAGGGGACCACGCACCTTGAAGTGCTGGCCCTTGTGGTTCAGCACATGCAGTTTGTCCTTGTCGAAATAGCGCCCGCTTGCTCTGTCGCGCGGGAAGGCGTCATCTTCCCAGCTGTCCCACAGGCCGAGCACGACATCGGCGAATTCCTCGGCGCGGTCGTAGCGCTCGCCATGCTGGATATGCGTCTCGTGACCGAAATTGAACGCTGCCTCCGGATCGGACGAAGTGACCAGATTCCAGCCGGCCCGCCCGCCGCTCAGATGGTCGAGCGACGCGAACTGGCGGGCCAGATTGTAGGGATCGGAAAAACTGGTCGACGCCGTGGCGATGAGGCCGATATTCCTGGTCACAGCCGACAGTGCCGACAGCAGCGTGATCGGCTCGAACGGATAGACGCCGCTATGCGCCTTGCGGCTGGCGGCCTCCAGATCCTTCAGCCGCGCCGCCACGCCGTCGGCGAAGAAGATCGTGTCGAACTTGGCTGCTTCCGCCAGCCGGGCCAGCTCGACATAGTCGTTGAGGCTGGTCCCTTCTCCTGCCTCCGGGTGGCGCCAGGCTGCGACATGGTGGCCGGTGAAGAGAAGAAAGGCTCCAAGCTTGACCTTGTCCTTGCGGCTGGCCATGTTCCGCGCCTCCTCAGCGATACAATCCGCCGACCGGGAATTCCCCGGTCAGCAACCAGGTGCCGATCGTGCGCTTCTTGTATTCGGCCGGATTGTGCAGCGTGTGCGTGCGCACGTTGCGCCAGAACCTGTCGTAGCCGTTGGCCTTGGTGGCTGAGCGGGCGCCCATCACCTCGAAAACCTCGCTCGACGCATCGAGGCCGATTTGTCCAGCGTAGACATTGGCGGTGGCGAGATCGATCGCCGTCTGCCCGCGCTGCTCCAGGGTCAACGCCTCGCCCTGGCCATAGGCGGCATCGAGGCTGCATGCCGCTATATCGGCCAGTTCGGCCGCGGCGAGCGTGCGGATATAGAGGTCGCCATATTTGCGTTGCACGAACGGATCGTCGGTATGTTTCTCATAGCCGGAATAGACCCAGGGGCGCGATTGCGAGACCGTATAGTCGCGGCCTTCGCTCAGCGCTCCTTGCGCGCTGCCGACGAACAGGTTGAGCAGGACCGCCTGCTGGAACAGTGACGTCAGCGTCTGGAATGGCGTCAGCGGCACCGCGGGCGAGCCAATCAGTTCGTCATCACCGACATGCACGTCCTTGAAGGTGACCTTGCCGGAACCCGTCTGGCGCTGTCCGACGCCGTCCCAGTCGTCCTCAATGACGATGCCCTCACGGTCAGCCGGGATTGCGGCTGCCAGCCGGTCCTGACCGTCCTCCCAGGCGACCTGGATATAGTCAGCGATGTGCGAACCGGAAGAAAAGGGCCGAAAGCCGCTCAGGATCCAGCCCGTGCCGTTGCGCCTGGCCGTCGACGTCTTCGACATGGCGTTGCCGGAATTGCCCCAGACCCAGTTCTCCCTTGCCGAGCGTTTCAGCAGTCGGTCCTTCTGCGCCTCGGTCCCGCGAAACAGCACGCCGTTGAGCGGCAGATGATGGTAGCCGTAGAGATGGGCGAGCGAGCCGTCGGTGCGGGCGAATTCGCGCACGACGCGCAGCACCGACAGCCAGGGTGCGCCCTTGCCGCCATAGCGCTTGGGAATCTGCGCCGACGGCAGGCCGCTTTCCTTCAGCAGACGGATTTGCTCGACCGGCCGCCCGCCGGCCTTGTCGCGCGCCACGGCATCCCGATCGAAGATATCGCGCAGTTCGACCGCCGTGGCGACGAACGGGTCGGAAAGGTCAGGGCTGAAGGTCATCGGCGTTTGTCCATGGAAATGCGTCTATTCCGCCGCGATGGTCCGCGCCGGCCGCCAGACGGAAGCGGCATAGGCGTCTTCGCCGAACTCGGCCGGATGGCTCCCGGTTATGCGACTCTCATGGCTGTCGAGATCGGCGAGGAAGAGATCGCGGCTGATGCGCGCGACCACAGCCGGCACATCGCGCCTGATCGACGGCACATCGCCGATCGGCAGGCCGAAACTGACAAAGCCGCCGGGATTGAAGACATGGATATTCCTCAGGAATGGCGCCTCCCCCGGCGCCTTCTCGAGAAATTCATGGCCGAGGCCGAGATAAGGATGGGCGCCGAAAAACTCATCCCGCTCTGCTTCCGACGGCGCGTACTGGTCGCGCCATAGCCGGATGGCGGTGGCGAAATCGGCAAGTTCCGGCTTGCGGGTCGGGTCGGCAAAATAGCCGGTACCGGCGATGACGAAGTCGAAGGCAAATGTTTCGCCGGCGATCTCGGTGACGACCTTGCCGTCTTCGACATCCGCATTTGTCCAGGGGGCACCGAGATGGAGATGAAAATTCTGGTGCCGCACCGCCCGCTCCACCGCATCGAGCGGTGGCGTCGAACCGGCCTCGCGGAAGCGCAGCGCCTGGCGCCAGCGCACCGCAACGGGCAGCAGCGGATAATTGTCATAGGCCCCGGGATAGCCGCGCACGCGGTTGATCGGCACGCTGGCGATGCTGGTGCGTCTGGCGAACAGACGCACCGATTTCGCGCCGGCCTCAAGGGCAGCTCCGGCCGCATCGAATGCCGAAGCCGCCGACCCGACGACAGCGATTGCCTTTCCCTTGAGCGAGGCAAAATCGATTGCCGCCGAACTGTGTGCGACAAGGCCCTGCGGCAAGGCGGCAAGTACCGCCGGTATCACTGGACCGCCGCTGCCGCCAAATCCATTGGCCAGAATGATCTTGCGCGCCGTTTCGACCGATGGCGTGCCGTCGGCTTCGAGGTGCAGGCGAAAATGCCCGCCAGCCGGCTCGATGCGAATGAGACGTGTGCCGTAACGAATGCCGATGCCGAGAAAGTCGCGATACCATTTCAGGTAGTTCGCCCAATCCGTCCGTACGATGCGGTCGAAACCGGCATAGGCTTCCGCACCGTGGCGGGCTTCGTACCAGGACTGAAAACTCAAGCCCGGCAAGCCGAGTTCCGGCCCCGGCAAGCCCTTTGGCGTTCGCAACCGGTTCATCCGCGCATGGGAGAGCCAGATGCCAGCCTTGCTCTCGTCCGGCGCGGCATCGATGACCGTAACCTTGCCGATGCCGGCGCGCCTCAACGCGAAGGCAAAGGTGGCGCCCGTCTGCCCGCCGCCGACGATGAAGACATTGTGGTTGATGCCCTCGCGGTCCGGCACCCAGTTCTGCGGATCAGGGCCGATCAGCCGAAGTGTTTCATGGGCGTGGAAATCTGGATCGGATGGTAAAGCCATTTGGGCTCCGGCTGAAGTTCAAGCGTCGCGCCAAACTCCGCCCCAGTCGGCAAACAGTCCAGAAATGTCTGCTTTGATTGCCCGGTAGTTTTTTTCACTTGCATCCGATTTCACAATCGGGAGCGCCATCGGGCAAATGGAGATCGGAGCTTCCAGGAGACGCGATACTACCCGGCCAGCGGATGACCGGGCCGCAGCCGCGGTCTACGGACCGCCGCGGCCGGTGCAATTGGTGCCGGTATTCCGCTCGCGACTGGAGCGGCGATTGGCGAAGGGTCATGAACCTGCAAGCGGATGGATCCACACTTTGCTCCGCACAAGGGCATTTTGAGACTACGGCCGAGTTCAGAACCCGCCTAATTGCACGTCGTTGCCGCCGATTGCCGTACGCATCGCTGAAGGGTCTTTTGAAGCCGGGAGTGTTGAGCTACCTGTGACGGGTGCCATCAACGAGACGGAGAAAATCGACGAACAGGCCCAAAATCATTTCGCTAAAAGTCACGGATTTACCCGACAGCGCTCAATTCAAACCCGAAGAATTAAGCGTAACATATT
The DNA here is from genome assembly GCF_040322355.1 of Mesorhizobium sp. M0145. Classification (NCBI taxonomy): domain Bacteria; kingdom Pseudomonadati; phylum Pseudomonadota; class Alphaproteobacteria; order Hyphomicrobiales; family Phyllobacteriaceae; genus Mesorhizobium; species Mesorhizobium sp. M0145. The sequence continues at coordinate 26,659 of NZ_JAMYTK010000026.1, read as the reverse complement.
GATATGTAATAATATGGTGGGCCCGGAGGATGTACCAAGATTGTTGATTTCATTGGCTTTTTCGTGGGCCAAAGTCGGAAATCTTCCCGTATCGTTCCGTATGGTACCGCGACAGCCAGACAGTCGAACATCGCGGCCCTATCCCGCGGGCTGCCGAACATGTCACAACCGCTTCGTCAGCACCAAATGGCACAGCGCGCGCCAGTATTCCGCGGCCGCCCGGTGAGGCATCATGAGAAGCTTCTTGCAGCACTTGATAAGCGCGACAGCGCCGAGGCGCGCGCAGCGATCGTCAACGACATAGCAGATGCGGCAGCCCGAATTAAGCTGCATGGCGGACTAGCTTGAGGCCCTGTTTGGGAACTGCCACACGGTAGCTCCCATAGCCCACCTTCACGAGCAAGCTTTCCTTGCACATGCGGGCGAGGTAGCAGCGAGGAACGTCGATGTCGGTCAGGTCTTTTGTCCGGACTTCGCCGTTCTCAAGAGCGAGCGAGACGGCGCGTTCCCTCAATGTCGGCTTTGGGCCACCGGCAAGCCGGATCCGCTCGGCGCGGTCGCGATCACGCTTCCGCATCCTGACGGAGGGCTCTGGCGTAGCTTTGAGGGCAATCTGCAACACATAAGTTCGCGGTTTCGTTCAGCCCGGCGAGCCCCGCCTTTTCTACGCCATGACACGATGCTGCGCGCCGGCATCCGATGTTTCCCTACGCTACGATCCGCTTCGATCCTGCCCGCTCACTCTCGGTCATTCTGTCCGCAAAAAAGTCCACCACTTCAGTCATTTAGCCTCTTCAATTGGAGTAATCGCGTCACATCGAGGTAAGCCTGCGCAGGGACCGAACCTTTCCCTTCATTGAAGTGCCCTCTTCCCAAGCTTAGTCAATGAAGCAATTGGGGGCGGAATACATCTGGGCACTGGACTTGGTCGGCGACCTGAACTACCGCCATCTCACGAGCCTGGACTATGCTAGCGCGGAGCGCGCTTGCCAATCCGCTTCTTTCGATCCGTTTCCTTGGGCGTCACTCCCACTGCATCAAGCGCCGAAAACTCGTGAGACCATAATCCGGGCAGCGCCGGCAATTGGCGCTGTTCGGGTACAGCAGTGCTGTGTCCTCTCCTGTTCTACGGACGAAGCAAATCCGAGAGGTTGTCTGACTTTTCTATTTTGTCTGTGAGGTCGAGCCCCGACAGGAGGTCGACCAGATGGCTGGTCATCAGGTCGGCCGCTTGGGAACTACGCCCTGCTTCGATTGCATCGACCAGAGCGTGATGGGCGTGTTTCTCACAGGTCGCGTCGCGCCGTTTCCAGTAGAGTGCGATGATGAGAGAAGAATGAGAGACAAGGTCGCGAACGAATTTGGTGAACACCGAATGTGCAGCGATTTCGGCGACGCCTACGTGGAAACGTGCCGACAGCATGATCGCCTCACTGTCCCGGCCGGCGTGAAGTGCTTCATGCTCCCTCTCGAGATGCTGCCGCAACTGCCCAATGTCGGATGGCACTGCTGCCTTCGCGGCAAGCCAAGCCACCTTTGGTTCAATCAGCGCTCGTGCCTCGAATACCTCTCGCGCTTCCACCGTCGATGGCTGGGCCACGAAGGCGCCGCGGTTTGGCTCCAGCCGCGCCAACCGGTCATGAGCCAGAGCTTGCAGGGCGGCACGAATGACGGTTCGGCTCACCGAATAGATCGACGCCAGCTCATCTTCCGGCAGCTTGGTGCCAGGGGCGAGACGGTGGCTGACGATGGCATCTCTCAGACCGTAGTAAATCGGCGACCAGCGGGCTGCCGGTTTTTCGTCGCGGTCTTCTTCTCTGAGCACTGTCAACATGCTTCTCAACGCGCAGGCACGATACTGCCTGATTCATCCCAAACAGCTCAACGGTCGATGCAATCTAGTATCGCTTACGTGGCGGTCAATCCCGGCACACAGTATCTCAATTTGTGGGGCCAGGCGCGTTCTGGGTCGGCGGTATAGCTGCCGCAGCGCCCGCCGGAGACAGCGATTCATAGATGCCCGAAAACCGTTTGCCGCGGGGAGCAGCGTAGCCACCAATCTTCGATGTCCTCAGACCGACTCTGAAAAGGCTCTCTGCCAAGGTGACCGCGCAGGCGACACCGTCGAGTACGGGAACGCCGTGTTCCTCCGATAGGCTGCCTGCCAGATCGGCCATGCCTGCGCAGCCAAGAACGATCGCCTCCGCCCTGTCCTCGTTGATGGCGCGCGCGATCTCGTCCGAGATTCTGGCCCTGGCGTCCGAGCCCGGCAGTTCGAGATCGAGCACGGCAACTTCCGACGACCTGACTTTCGCGCAGCGCGACGCGAGGCCGTATTTCGCCAGGTTGTGCTCGATCGCGGGGACGGAGCGGGCGAGCGTCGTCACGACGCTGAACTTGCCGGCGACGAGACTAGCGAGGTGGAAGGCGGCCTCGCCGATGCCGATGACCGGGGCCTCGGCGGCGCAACGTGCCGCGTCCAGCCCGGTATCGTCGAAACATGCGATGACATAGGCATCGATAGCGGCCGCCTTGCTCATTTCGGCGACGATACCCGGAATAGCGAAGACTTCGTCGTAATAGCCTTCGATGCTCGGCGGACCATCGCCGGGATTCACCGAAACGATTTCCGTCCCGGCAGAAGCGACGCTCGCCGCGACCTTGCCGATCTTGGCGGTCATCGATGCGGTCGTGTTGGGATTGATGACGAGTATGCGCATGCCGATCAGCCTCAAATCTCGCCGCCGAGATAAAGATGCTTGACCCGTTCGTCGGTCAGCAAATCAGCGGAGTTCCCACTCAGCGCAACGCTGCCGGTAGTCAGCGCATAGGCTCTCTGGGAAATGCGCAGCGCCATGCGTGAGTTCTGCTCGACCAGCAGAACGCTGACTTTCTCGTCGCGATTGATCGCCACGATCGAGCGGGCAAGGTCCTGGACGAGCTTGGGCGCGACGCCCAGCGACGGCTCGTCGAGCAGCAGCAGACGCGGCTTGGCCATCAGCGCGCGGCCGATGACCAGCATCTGCTGCTCGCCGCCGCTCATCGTGCCGGCGGCTTGCGAATAGCGCTCCTTGAGGCGGGGGAAGCGGCCAAGCACCATTTCCAGCGAGCCTGCGATCTCGGCCTTGTCGGATCGGGTGAAGGCGCCCATAAGGAGATTGTCCTTGACCGACATGTAAGGGAAGACACGGCGTCCCTCCGGCACCATGGCGATGCCCATCTTGACGATCGCATCGGGGGCGGCGGCGTCGATGCGCCGGCCATTGTAGTGGATCTCGCCGGACTTGATCTTGCGCAGCCCAGTAATGGCGCGAAGGATCGACGACTTGCCGGCGCCATTGGCGCCGACCAACGCGACGGTCTCGCCCTCATTGACTTCCAGCGACACGCCCTTCAGCGCGTAGACGTGATCATAGTAGAGTTGGACATCAGCAAATTTCAGGATCTGGTTCATAGCCCGATGGCCTCGTCTTCGCTGCCGAGATAAGCCTCGATCACCTTGTCATTGTTCTGGATTTCCGCTGGCGTTCCCTCGGCGATCTTCTGGCCGAAATTCAAGACGACGATGCGGTCAGAAATCTTCATTACGGCAGGCATGTCGTGCTCGACGAGAAGGATGGTGAGGCCGCGCTCGCGCAACCGTCTGACCATCGCCACCATTCTCATCGTCTCGTCGTGGTTCATCCCGGCGAAGGGCTCGTCAAGCAGCAGGATCGACGGGCTCGTGGCGAGGCCGATGGCGATGCCGAGAGCCCGCAAGTGACCGTGCGGCAAGTTTCGGGCGATTTCGCCGGCGAGCGACGACAGGCCAAGCAACGCCAGAATCTCGTCGGCTGATGTGCCAAAGGCTGCCTCGTCAGCCTTAGCCGTGCCAGTACCGAGGAAGAAGCCAAGCAGGCTCGCGGTGGAGCGCAGATGGTGAGCGATGATGACGTTGTCGCGCACGCTCATGTTTTTGAAGATCGTCGTTTCCTGAAACGTCCGGACGACGCCTTTGCGTGCGGCTATGTGCGGCGCGAGATCGGAGATGCGCTCGCCCTTTAAGCGCACTTCGCCCGATGTCGGCCTGAGGAACGACGAGATCAGCTTGAATAGCGTCGACTTGCCGGCGCCGTTGGGACCGATGACCGACAGAATCTCCTTCTCGCGCACCGAAAAGGAGATGTTGTTGACCGCGACGAGACCGCCGAAGCGTTTCGTCAGAGCCGAGACCTCAAGCAGATCGGCCATGGCTCAACCCTTCTTCCGGGTCGTGGCCGCAAGGCTGAGCAGCCCATTGGGCAGAAACAGCATCAGCACGATCATCAAGGTCGAGTAGATCAGAAGCTGGAACCGGCCAGTCTGGAACAGGAGGTCCCAGCCGAAATAAAGCACCAGCGTGCCGAGCATCGGCCCGAATACGTAGCCGAGCCCGCCGAGGAAGCAGTTCAGCATGAAGTTGACAGAGTCGGTGACCGTGAAGCTCGACGGATAGATCGACTGCGAGATGGCGGCGAAGATCGCACCGGCGACGCCGCCGAAGAAGGACGAGACGGCATAGGCTATGACGCGCAGATAGGCGATATTGACGCCGATCGACGAGGCCAGATCTTCGTTCTGCTGGAGCGACTGGCAGAGCTTGCCGACGCGCGAATGAACCAGCCGGTACACCACCGCGAAACAGACCAGCATAAGCGCGACCGCCAGCAGGTAGAAGGCCAGCCGAGAATTATGCAACGTGGCGAAATCCGGGATGATGGTGAGGCCCAGAATCGTGAGCGCCCCAGGCAGCGGGATGCTGACCATGCCCTTGGCACCGTTGGTGATCGGCAGCGCCAGCGCCAGAAGCCGCGCAACCTCGGTCAGCACCAGCGTCACCATGGCGAAGTAGACGCCGCGCAGGCGCAGGATCGGCAGGCCGATAAGCACGCTTGCGGCCGCGCAAAACAGGCCGGCGACCGGCAGCGTCAGCCAGAACGACCAGCCATAGGTCACCACAAGTATGGCCGAGACGTAGCCACCCATCAGCGCATACGCGCCCTGGCCGATATTGATCCGGCCGATGTAGAAAGTGAGCCACACGCCGGCACTGGCGATGCTAAGCAACGCCACCGAGGTGAGCGTGTAATAGAGGTCGATCCGGCCGCTGGCCGAGATCAGAACCGGCACGGCGATGAAGACGATCGCCAGAAAGGCGGCAACCGGGGCGATTTTCACGCTACGCGTCATGGCACCATCAACCCCACGGCTTGCCCATCAGCCCGTTGGGGCGGATCGACAGGAACACCATCAGCGCGGCGAAGATGACGAGGTAAGTGACGTCGCCATATTGGCGCAGCACGGTGAGGCCGACCGACTCCATCATGCCAAGGATGAAGCCGCCGGCGATCGCACCGCCGACAACGCCGGCGCCGCCGATCATCACCATCATGAAGGCCTTGATCGAGATCGGCCCGCCGATGCCGGAATTGACGCCAGTGATGGTGACCAAAAGACCGCCGACGATGCCCGCCAGCATGGCGCCCATGGCGAAGCCGATCATCGAATAGCGGTCGACCTGAACGCCCATCAATTGGGCGGCGACCCGATCCTGGGCCAGCGCCCGCATGGCTCGCCCGACCCTGCTGTACTGCATGTAGAGGACAAAGGCCGCGATGAAGACCAGTGCGAGCACGCCGACGACCATACGGTCATAGGGCATGATGATGCCGCCCTCGTTGAACACGCCCTTGACGATCTTGGGGACACCGCGCTGTTTTTCACCGAACAACAGCAGGATGACCGCGTCAAAAAAGAATGCCGTTGCCGCCGCGAGCAGCATTGTGCTTTCTTCGCGTAGACTTCGCCTGATGACAGTTCGGAAGAGGAATTTCTCCATCAGCGCGCCGACGACAGCGAGCGTCACGCCGGACGCCAGCAGCGCCACAACAAAAGGCAGCCCGAGTTGTCCGTAGATTGTGTAGGTGATGAACCCGCCCAGCACATACATCTGCCCATGGGCGAAGTTGAGCACGTTCATCAAGGCGAAGATAAGCGTGAGCCCCAGTGCGATCAGTGCATATTGGGCACCGAGGTAGAATCCGTTGGCGATGACCTGTTCCATTGACGCCTTCGATCTTCCGAGGGACCCGGAACATGCTCCGGGCCCCCGGCAACGCGGGAGGAAATAACCGCAGGAACCTAACCCTAATCAACCGAGCCGACGAACAGGGTCTGGAAGGCGCCGTCCTTGTACTCATTGACAACCATCGGCACCGCGAGCTGACGCTTCTGGCCGAAAGAGGTCGTCCCAACATAGCTCAGCTTGGCGTCGCCTTTCAGGTAAGGGTTGGGAGCCGAGAAGGTGTCGATGGTCTTCTTGAACTCCTCGACATTGTCGATTGCCGCCGGATTGGCCTTCAGCGTTTCGAGGATGTATTCGAGCGCATAGACCTTGGTATTGGACTCGTCATTGTATTCGCCGAACATCTTGGTGTAGCGGTCGACGAATTCCTTCATCGTGTCGGAGGCGATTTCCGGCGTGGAGGCGCCACCGACGGAGATGAAGCCGTTGGCGTACTCGCCAGCGCCCTCCTCCAGAACCTTGGCGTCCTGCGCCGTTTCGGTCGAGATCAGGCCCTCGAAACCGAGCTCACGGGCGGCGCGGATGAGCAGCGGCGCATTGGCGGGCGCGACGCCGGATAGCACCAGCAGGTCGGGCTTCAGCGAAACGATCGGCGTGAGCACCGGCGTGAAGTCGCGCGTGTCGTTCTGATAGGTGTCGTTCTGGGCGACAATCTCGAGGCCCAACGCCTTGGCTGCCTCGACGCCACCATCGCGCTGGCTCAGCGGATCCGATTCATTGGCGGCAACGAAGGCGATCGTCTTCACCCCCTGTTTTTCCTTGAGATATTTGTAGATCGCCGGGCCCGATTGATAGTTGGCGATCATGCCGAGCACGGCATTCGAGGCAGGCTTCTGATAAAGCGCCTTCGGGAAAGCGTACGGGAAATAAATGATGCCGTTGGCCTCGGCGACCGGACGCACGGCGGCGGCACCGTCATCGACATTCGGGCCGACCACATAGTGGATGCCCTCCTGAGCCATCTTCTCCATGCCGGCGATGGCGCGCTTTGGGTCTTTCTGATCGTCGAAGGTAACGATGTTGACGTTGTAGGTGCTGTCACCGATCTTGACGCCGCCGGTTTCGTTGAGCCAGGCGGCACGCGTCTGCATTGAACGCACATTCGATGTGCCCCAGGCGGCGGCGGAGCCGCTTGTGACACCGACGAATCCGATCTTCAGTTCCTTGTTCTGGGCCTGCACGGACGGGATACCCATGGCGGCGATGGCCAGGGTCGAGACGGCGCCAAGCGCCATCGATTTGAGAGTCGCGCGTCGGTTGATCATTCTGCATTCCCCTTCTGGTTATCGCGCTTTGTGTTTTGCTCATCGGCTGCGCGGATGCCTTAAAGGGAAACCTGGATTGGAAAATTGTCAACATTATTCTTCATTTTCGTATACAATCGTGCGCAAGGTGTGCGAAGGAACGCTTGCGGATTTAGCGTCCGATGCTGTCGTACTGTCCACCACCCGCACCCTCGTCGCGCTATGCCGACGTCGATTTGCCGTCGAGGAGACCAACAGGGTCTCTTGCGACTCTCCCGCCCGGAGCGGCGGCGACTCTGATTTCCGCCTAGGTAGAGAGGAAGAGGTGGCGAAGCCGAGCGAACGCAGCGCGCGGATTAGGTCGCGAGCGATTGCAGAACGCCGGGGTCGGGAGGAGATGCTGCGGCTGACGTCCATCGGAACGAGCGAAGCGACGGGTCGTCAACGTTCTCAAGGAGATGATACCGCTGAGATTGCTGTTCGCTTCGTTTCCGACCTGGCCAGCGTTACACGCTCGGCCCAATGATGCGATCGTTGCTGGCGATCCCCAGGAGATCATTAAGGTGATCGATGCGTGGACGTTCGCCTGTGATATCCTCGAGGAAGCGCAATTGGATGTTGATCGCCACGGAAGGCGGATAACAGCTTGCACTTCGCTAGGTCATTGGCGCTCCATTTCCACCTCTGTCTCTAGACTTTCGATGTCGCGGGAGATCGAAGCGACAGCCAGCGTGCGCCCTTTGCGCTTGAAGCGCAGCAGGCAATCTTTGGCAATGATGTCTCCATCGACCGCGATCTCGTCCCATTGTCCGGCATGACCGACATAGTTGATGGGAATATCGTAATGCTGGCTCCAAAAGAACGGCACGGCGACGAATTTCTCGCGATGGCCGAGTATGTTGAGTGCTGCGGTTTGCCCCTGCCTCTCTGCTACCACCCAATGCTCGACCCGAATGTTCTCGCCAGTGTGAGGATCGGGCCACCGCGCAATGTCACCGGCGGCGAAGATCCCTGGCGCGCTCGTCTCCAGAAACGCGTTCACGACGACCCCGTCGTCAACGGTCAGCCCTGCCTTCTCGGCAAGCCCAGTCCGCGGTCGCACGCCGATGCCGACGACGACGAAATCTGCCGTCAACGTATTGCCACTACTTAGTTTCACGTTGGTGCCGTCGATGCTGCTCGCGGTATCTTCGAGACGGAATAAGACACCATTCTGCTCATGGAGGGCGCGGATGAAGTCGCCCATTTGCGGACCAAGGACCCGCTCCATGGGCCGTCTCTCCGGTGCCACGACATGAACTTCGATGTCGCGCAAGCGCAGGGCCGCGGCAACTTCCAGGCCAATGAAACTGGCGCCAAGCACGACGGCGCGGCGCGCAGTCGTGGCTCGCTCGATGATCGCCTTGCAATCTGCGAGCGAGCGCAGCGTGTGAACCTGTGGCTGGTCGGCGCCGGGGATAGTGAGGCGGACCGGTTCGGCTCCGGTCGCAAGCAGCAGCCTGTCATAGGGGGTCCGGGCGCCATCAGCGAGTACAACCTCGCCAGAACGTGCATCGATGCTGACGACGTCCGCATTGAGATGCAGATCGATATCGTTCTTTGAGTAGAAGCTCTCCCGGCGGAGCGGGATCCAATCCTCCGGTGCTTTGCCGGCGAGGTAATCTTTGGAAAGATTGGGCCGATCAACGGGTGGCGCTTCGTCGTTGCTGAGCATGACGATGCTGCCATGATAGTGTTCGCGCCGCAGTTTTTCGGCCGCTGCGAAACCGGCCGCGCCGCCGCCGACAATGACGATATTCTCGGGAACCTGGCCGGAGCCTCTATCGCGCTGCTTCGGTGCCGTCCGCTTGCGCTTCTCGCCCACAAATATCCGTTCATCGCGTAGTTCCACCGACCAGCATGCGATTGGATTGAAGGCGGGGGCATGCAAGGCCTCGCCAGTGCGCAAATCGAAGCACGCGTGATGCCACGGACACCGGACAGTATCCCCCACCACAAGACCGTCGACGAGCGGCCCACCGTAATGTGTGCATGCCGCCCCGATGGCGAAGACCTCAGCCCCGCGGCGCACCAGCAGTACCTGCTCGTTGCCACAATGGCCGACGAACTTGCCGCCATCGGGAAGATCGGCGAACGCGACGCCCTGGACCAGATCCGGCCCTTCTAATTTGGAATGACCTTCAGCCATTTTCTTCTCCCTTGGCGATACAGTGTCAAATCGCCTGGACGGCTAAGAAGCGGGAAATCTTCAGGTCCGCCGGCCTCGGAATACCTTCCGCCTGGCTAGTGCGCCTTCAGGTGCCCGACACCGCTTTTGCCCAAACGTCCGACCACATCATTTGTTGCCAGTGGGCGGCATGCACGCTTGAATTTCCGATCTCGTGCCCTTCGGCGACGAGCTTGCGGCAGCGCCTTTGTCATCCTTGTGGGTCTGAAGGCCGTGCGCAGCCTAATAGATCGTCTGGCGTGAGGCGCGGCCCGCCAATCGAGCCAGCTTTGGGATGGACCTATCTATGGCGCGTGTAGGGAATGGGGTAAAATAAGCCGACAGCGGGCTCCGAAGGGTCGCAGTTGTTGTGAGTCTCAACGGTCGGAAAGTGCGAGCCAAGTTCAGATGTGTGAGCAGGGATTTGCATAAGTTCGTCCGTTGACTGGAAGACTGCACGAATGCGCCACGCTCGCGCAGCAAATCGATCGGCAGTCCTCGGGAGCCTACCATAAATCAATAAAATCAACGCGATACACCGTGGTTCGCCAATATTGACTTGGCCAACCAAACCAAAATATGATGCTAAGTCATTGATAAATAACGACAATGGTGGGCCCGGAGGATGCGCCAAAAACATTGATTTCATTGGCGCGCCCGGCAAGGCTTGAATACAGGACGAATTCCACTTTGAAGCTGGTACGCCGACAATCTATTCAGCGGCCTCAGCGACCTGCACTGGGATGTAATTCAGGATGGGCCCGAGCCACTGCTCGACCTCCGAAATTGACATGTCTTTGCGCCGTGCATAGTCCTCCACCTGATCGCGCTCGATCTTGGCCACCCCGAAATAATAGCTTTCCGGATGGGCGAGATAGATGCCGGAGACCGACGAGCCGGGCCACATGGCATAGCTTTCGGTCAAGGTGACCCCTGCGTTGCGTTCGCCGTCGAGCAGCCTGAACAGCGTCGCCTTCTCGGTATGGTCGGGCTGCGCCGGATAGCCGGGCGCCGGCCTGATGCCGCAATAGGGTTCGCCGATCAGATCCTCCGGGGCCAGGTTCTCGTCCGGCGCATAGCCCCACAACTCTTTTCGGACACGCTCGTGCAGCCGCTCGGCGAAGGCTTCGGCGAAGCGGTCGGCGAGCGCCTTCACCATTATCGAGGAATAATCGTCATTGGCCCGCTCGAAGCGCTCGGCGATCGCCACTTCCTCGATGCCGGCGGTCACGATGAAGCCGCCGAGATAATCCGCCTTGCCACTTTCGAGCGGCGCGACGAAATCCGACAGGGCGACGTTGGCCTTGCCGTCGCGCTTGGTCAGTTGCTGGCGCAGCGTGAAGAAGGTCGCCAGCTCTTGCGAACGCGTGTCGTCGGTGAAAAGCCTGATGTCGTCGCCGACGGCATTGGCCGGCCAGAAGCCGATCACGCCCTTCGGTGCGAACCATTGTTCCGCGATGATCTGCTTCAGCACCGCTTGTGCATCCTCGAACAGCTGGCGCGCCGCCGGCCCCTGTGCCTCGTCTTCGAGAATCTTCGGATAGCGCCCCCTCATCTCCCAGGTCTGGAAGAACGGCGTCCAGTCGATGTAGCGGGCGAGTTCGGCGAGGTCCCAGGTCTCGAAAACCTTCAGCCCAAGGAAGGAGGGGTTTTGCGGGACATAGCCCGACCAGTCGATCTTGTGGGCGTTTGCCCTTGCCCTGGCGAGCGGAAGGCGCAGCTTGTCGGCTTCACTACGCGCATGCGCGTCCGCCACCTTGCGGTACTCGGCGCGTACCATATCGACATAGTCGCCCTTTGCCTGGTGGGACAGCAATGACGAGACGACGCCAACGGCGCGGCTCGCATCTGTGACGTAGACCGTCTGGCCGCGCTCATAGCGCGGGTGGATCTTGACCGCCGTGTGAACGCGGCTGGTCGTCGCCCCGCCAATCAGCAACGGAATGTCGAAACCTTCGCGCTCCATTTCGGAGGCGACATGCGCCATCTCGTCGAGCGACGGCGTGATCAGGCCGGAGAGGCCGATGATGTCGACGTTTTGCTCGCGCGCCGTCCGCAGAATCTTAGTCGCTGGCACCATGACGCCTAGATCGATGATCTCGTAGTTGTTGCAGGCGAGCACGACGCCGACGATGTTCTTGCCGATGTCATGGACGTCGCCCTTGACCGTCGCCATCAGGATTTTTCCGGCGGTCTGGCGTTCGCCGGTGTCGATGCCGTTGGCGGCGTTGGCCAGCTTCTCGGCTTCCATGTGCGGCAGCAGCCCGGCGACCGCCTGTTTCATCACGCGCGCGGACTTGACCACTTGCGGGAGGAACATCTTTCCGGCACCGAACAGGTCGCCGACGACGTTCATGCCGGCCATCAGCGGGCCCTCGATGACATGGAGCGGCCGCTCGGCGGCAAGCCGCGCCTCGTCGGTATCGGCGTCGATGAACTCGGTGATGCCATTGACCAGCGCATGCGAAATGCGCTTGTCGACAGTCCACTCCCGCCAGGCGAGATCGCGTTCCTTGGCCTCCTTGCCGGCGGTTCCCTTGAAGCGCTCGGCAAGTTCCAGCATCCGCTCGGTGGCGCTGCCGCCGCCCGCCGGCTGGCGGTTGTTGACGACGTCCTCGCAGGCTTCGCGCAGTTCCGGATCGATCGATTCGTAGACTGCAAGTTGGCCGGCATTGACGATGCCCATGTCCATGCCGGCCTGGATGGCGTGGTAGAGGAACACGGCATGCATGGCCTCGCGCACCGGTTCGTTGCCGCGAAACGAGAAGGACAGGTTCGAGACGCCACCCGAAATGTGGACGTGAGGTAGGGTCTGGATGATTTCCCGCGTCGCCTCGATGAAGTCGACCCCGTAATTGTTGTGCTCGTCGATGCCGGTGGCGATGGCGAAGATGTTCGGGTCGAAAACGATGTCTTCCGGCGGGAAGCCGGCCTGCTCGGTCAGGAGCTTGTAAGCGCGGGTGCAGATGGCGACTTTTCGCGCCTGCGTGTCCGCCTGGCCTTCCTCGTCGAACGCCATGACGACGACCGCCGCGCCATACGCGCGGACGAGTTTCGCATGGTGGAGAAAAGCTTCCTCGCCTTCCTTCATCGAGATGGAATTGACCAGCGGCTTGCCCTGCACGCATTTCAAGCCAGCCTCGATGATCTCCCATTTCGAACTGTCGATCATCACCGGCACGCGGGCGATATCCGGCTCGGCGGCGATCAGGTTGAAATACTCGACCATCGCCTTCTTCGAATCGATCAGGCCCTCGTCCATGTTGATGTCGATGATCTGGGCACCGTTGGAGACCTGATCGCGCGCGATGTCGAGGGCGGCAGGGTAGTCGCCGGCGGTGATCAGTTTCCTGAATTTCGCCGAGCCGGTGACGTTGGTGCGCTCGCCGACATTGACGAACGGAATTTCCTTGGTGAGCGTGAAGGGTTCCAGACCTGACAGGCGCATTTTGCGCTCGATCTCCGGAATGGCGCGCGGCGGATATTTCCTCACTGCCGCTGCGATGGCGCGGATGTGATCCGGCGTCGAGCCGCAGCAGCCGCCGACGACATTGACCAGTCCCTCGCGCGCAAAACCCTCGATCTGCGCCGCCATGAATTCCGGGCTCTCGTCGTAGCGGCCGAACTCGTTGGGCAGGCCGGCATTGGGATAGGCACAGGTGAAGGTGTTGGCGACGCCGGAAATCTCGGCGACATGTGCGCGCATGGCGTTGGCGCCGAGCGCGCAGTTGAGGCCGACCGTGAACGGACTGGCGTGGCGGATCGAATGCCAGAAGGCCGTCGGTGTCTGGCCCGACAGCGTGCGGCCCGACAGGTCAGTGATCGTGCCTGAGATCATGACCGGAAGATGCACGCCCTTTTCGAGGAAGATCTCGTTGCAGGCGAAGATCGCCGCCTTGGCGTTCAGCGTGTCGAAGATCGTCTCGATCAGGATGATGTCGGCGCCGCCGTCGATCAGGCCGCGCAACTGCTCGCCATAGGCGATGCGCAGATCGTCGAAGTTGACGGCGCGATAGCCGGGGTTGTTGACGTCCGGCGACATCGAGGCGGTGCGGTTGGTCGGTCCCAGCGCGCCGGCGACGAAGCGTCGCTTGCCGTCTTCCTGTTGGGCGCGAATGCACGCCCGCCGCACCAGACGGGCACCGTCCCGGTTCAGGTCATAGACCGCATCCTCCATGCCGTAATCGGCCTGGGCGATCGACGTGGAGGAGAAGGTGTTGGTCTCGATGATGTCGGCGCCGGCAATCGCGTACTGGTAGTGGATTTCCTCGATCGCTTTCGGCTGCGTCAGGATCAGCAGGTCGTTGTTGCCCTGTTGATGGCAGGCGCAGCCGACGAACTTGTCGCCGCGGAACTGTTCCTCGTTGAAGCCATGCCCCTGGATCTGCGTGCCCATCGCGCCGTCGAGGATGAGGATTCGTTCGCGCGCGGCCGATTCCAAGGCAGAACGAATCTCCGATCCATCCGCCTTGGCGACAACGGGTCCGAAAAGGGAATCCAAGGAGGATTCAGAATGCACCACGGTGAGCCTCGGCTTCCAAGATCATACACCGTGACATAAACATATCTTTATGTCAAAATATGATGTGCTCATTGTAACCTTTGATACGTCATGGCAGGCATCACGCTGGTCGTTAGCCCCACTGCCAATGCGGCAAGGCCTATTCCGAGTTCATGTCTCATCTTTCACTCCTCCAAAGAATCTTGAATGTCAGTCCGTCATTTCGCAGTCATGGCAATGTTCCTTCTCGCCAGACCGGAAACCTCCTGGCCATCAAAGGCATTGTGGGGGCCCCGCCTCCGCGATTTCCTCCAATCGGCCCGGTGGCGCCTCCCGGCTTGATCCAAATTTAAGACGCCAACGCACGGGCACTGGCCCTATGAAGATTCATCGCTTTTCGTGCCCGCACCCGAGCAGAAAACTCCCCTCAGGTGCCGGCCTTGGGAGGCAACATTTTCTGCTGTTTCGAATTGCCGGCTTGGTCTCAACTCACGGACCGAGTTGGCCATATTCATGCGAACGAGCACAGAAGAGCGCTATCAGCCCATCTGTCGCGAAGAGCGGAGAAATTGGATCAGGGCAAGTTAATTTCCTCCTCCACGTTTCGCTGGTTGGCAGCGTTATATGTTGTTCTTGGCCACAAATTAAACGGTACGGGAATTCTGTCAAGCCAAAAAACCCGCCGAGGCAACGGCCCCGGGATTCCGCGTATTATCCTCTGCATATTTGCGTGAATGATGCTCGATCCGGTTAGGAGTTGCCGCGCGCACAAGCATTGGTTGCGCCGTCGAGGACCTTGACATTTGTCACGATGGGGGCATTTTTGTTGTCATTGTCAACATTTATAGAGTCGCCAGTACCCAGGAGGAAACAGCCGATGCGCAGATTGGGCATTCATTCGTTCGTATGGACCGGCGGTGGCACTCAGGCCATGCTTGAAGAAGCGATGGAGAATTCGGCTGCGTGCGGTTACCGGCTGATCGAGTTTGCGTATCTTCAACCCGAAAAGTTCGACATCCATCGCCTCGCCAAGAAGGCTCAGTCGTTAGATCTCGAAATCGCCCTCACCATGGGCCTGCCCTTGGGCGCCGATGTGTCGAGCGAGGACGGCGCTGTCGTGAAGGCAGGTGAGGAATTACTCGCGAATGCAGTCGCGGCGGTGCGGGACATCGGCGGCACCAAGCTCGGGGGCATTCTCTATTCCGCGCATACGAAATACTCGACAATGCCGAGTGATCGCGGCCGCAAGAACAGCATTGCAGCCATTGCCAAGACGGCTGACGCAGCAAAGAAGGCCGGCGTCGATCTGGTCCTGGAGGTCGTCAACCGGTTCGAGACGAATCTCTTGAACACGGCGGCTCAGGGCCTCGACTTCATCAAGGCGACCGGCTCCGATCACGTCACGCTCCATCTCGACACGTTTCATATGAACATCGAAGAGGCCAATCCAGCGGCGGCCATTCGTCTGGCCGGCGACAAGATCGGCTATTTTCACATCGGCGAAAGCAATCGCGGCTACCTCGGCGATGGAGTGATCGATTTCGATCGCATCTTCGACGCGCTGCTAGACATCGGCTATAACCGCGACATCACCTTTGAATCGTTCTCCAGCGCCGTGGTCGATGAGGGTCTGTCCCTCGCATGCGCCATATGGCGCGATACCTGGACCGAGAACATGCCGTTGGCAAAGCACGCCAAGGCCTTCATCGACCTGAAAATGCAAGAGGCGGTTCGTCGGCGAACGACGAATGCCCGTCCATAAGTCGAGGATAATCTGATTATGCGGCAGTGCGGACCCTCTGCCTAAGGCGCCCTGCTCCGCGGTCTTCAGCGCTGTAGTGCTGCGGTTTTTTCGCTGTTCATCGGCAGCCTCGGATCCGTGAGACAGAAGCTTCGGGGGATGCGCGTTCAATAAGATCGCGCCAGTTGCTGCACGCCTGCGCGGCGTGTACCAAGTGAGCGCGTTGTGGTTGCGTTCGGCTTGCGGACCGCAGGTAACCTGGAGAGACCTAAGTGAATGACCCGGCGCTGACCGCCAGTTCAAATCGCAGGATTCGACAAAACAATGAAGTGGCGGCTCTAAGAGCCCTTCATCAATTTGGACGTCTCACTCGAGCCGAACTCGCGCGCAAGTTACGGCTTAACCGCTCTTCGTCGGGGCATATCATCGCGAGCCTGACGGCTGACGGTCTGGTGCGCGAAGCAATTGAGGATCTGCCTGAACAAGCGGGCTGTGCCCGAGCCGGCCGTCCCGGCATCATGCTGGAGCTTGTGCCGGATGCTATTTTCTTCCTTGGGGTCGAGATCGGTGTCGAGCATATCAGTACGGTAGAGATCGATCTTGGAACCAATATCGTTTCGACGAATGTGGAACCGTTTGATGGTCCGTCGATCAACGTAGAGGCCGCGGTCGACCGCGCCGTGAGGCTGGCTCTCCAATCTATTCCTGTGTCAAAACTGGAGCGATGTGAAGGCGTTGGCGTATCAACCCCGGCGCAAATGGATAAGAATGGCTTCGTCCACTTTGCGCCGCTTCTCGGCTGGCGAAATGTTCACCTTGCAAAGCTGGTGAGAGACGCCCTGCCGATTCGTGTTCCGGTCCTTGCCGAGAACGATGCCAACGCATTCGCGATCGGCGCGACTTACGGGCGCAGCGAGGTGCATTCCGGCGTCACGCTTTTTCTCGTTATGGAGAGCGGTGTCGGCGGCGGCATTATCGTTGACGGCAGCCTTTTTCGCGGCGCCAACGGGCTGGCGGGGGAGATTGGGCACTTGATTATCAGCGACGCGCCAGGCCCGCGCCGCAATCTCGAACAACTAATCGGCCTTGAAAACATTATGGCCGATTATCGCAAGACCTCCGCCCTCAGTGATCCGACATTCGGCAACTTCCTTTCCGATGTCCAAAACCGGTTGCCCAGCGCCGTCTCAACAGCCGAGGACTGGGCAAGGGCTTTGGCAATAGGCCTGGTGCAGACTTGCCGAATCATCGACGCCGACAAGATCGTGCTAGGCGGTTCGGTCGCCGCACTCTATCCCTTGATGGCTGCCAGGGTCGCTGCACACATCCATGCCATACAGGAATCCAGTTTCCCGTTCCCATCGATCACAATGAATGATGAAGGAACTGTCGGTTCCGCCTTCGGTGCGGCCTGCATGTTACATCAGCGATACTTGTCTCTGCAAAGCCAGCGTTTCGCCGACGGTACGGCGGAACTCGAAGGGGCAGAGGAAGACGAAGACTAATGTCCAGGTTCGGCACTGCCGAACCGATGCTGCTGCTCGGGCTACCCGTCTGATCGCGATTTAGAACGCCATTGTGGCGTGTCCGTCTCGATTGATTAATATGTTGCATAAAGCGACAAACATAATTAATGTAGCCTCTGGAGGAGCATCCCGCATTCCCATCGTGGCCGTCTCGGGTTGTCGTTCGCTGTGGAGCGAGCGGCCGCAACCTCCAGGCGCGTGCTCCAGTCAAAAGATGTGCGCTAGCCGAGTTGTATGATGCCCGCAGATGCGATTTTAAGTCAGACCAAGCTCGCACCCGACGCACTAGGGCCGACGGTGGTCATCGGCGAGATCCTGGTGGAGATCATGGCTAAAAGTCGCGGCGACGGCTTTCTCGAGCCGATAGAGCTTATCGGCCCCTTTCCCAGCGGCGCGCCGGCGATTTTCATCGATCAATGCGCCAAGATCGGCGGGTCGGCGGCAATTGTCGCCTCGGTCGGCGATGACGATTTCGGCCGCATCAACATCGAGCGGCTCCGGTCTGACGGCGTGGACGTATCGGCCATCTCGGTCAGCCAGGATTATCCGACCGGAAGCGCGTTTGTTCGCTATCGCAATGACGGCTCGCGCGACTTTGTCTTCAACATCGGAAAATCGGCGGCGGCCCTGGTGAGCCTGACGGTTGAAGCGAAGGCGCTCTTCGAGCGGGCTGGACACCTCCACGTCATGGGTAGCGCTTTTGCCATCCCGGGTATCTGGGAGACGATGGATCATGCCATCGGCGTCATCAAGCGGCGCGGCGGCTCCGTTTCACTTGACCCGAACTTGCGCAAGGAATTGCTCGGGCTCGGGCAGACGCAGGAGCGCTTCGCCAAGCTCGTCGATGTCGCCGACCTTATCCTGCCCTCCGGCGACGAATTGTTCATGGCAGCTGGAGTTGATGGTGAATCTGCCGCGGTCATCGCGCTCTTTGGGCGCAGTGTGACAGAGATTGCGCTTAAACGCGGCGAACACGGATCAACATTCTTCGGTGCTGACGGCTCGCGGATTGATTGCTCGGCGTTCAGGGTTGCGGAAATTGATCCGACGGGCGCTGGCGACTGTTTCGGCGGCGCTTACGTCGCTTGCCGCCGTCTCGGCATGCCTGTGTTCAAAGCCCTAGAGTATGCCAATGCCGCGGGAGCCCGCAACGTTACTATTCAAGGTCCGATGGAAGGTGCCGCCTCGCGTCGGCAGCTTGACGAATTCATCGCCGTGACCCCGAGAAACGCTCGATGACCGGTCTCCTCAAAAGCCTGGCGGCGGCGCGGCGCAATGGTTCGCCGATAGGCGTCACGTCTGTCTGCTCAGCGCATCCATTGGTCATTCGGGCAGCAGCGCGCAATGCTGCACGCTTCTCCGACATGCTTGTGATCGAAGCAACCTGCAACCAGGTCAACCAGTTCGGTGGCTACACCGGAATGCTGCCCAGCGATTTTGTTCGTCTCGTCCAGCACATATCGGCAGAAGAAAAGCTTCCGATGGAAAGGATCATCTTCGGTGGGGATCACCTTGGGCCAAATCCGTGGCGCGGGGAACATGCCGGCCCAGCGATGGCGAAGGCAGAAGAGATGGTCACGGCGTACGTGTCCGCCGGCTTTCGAAAGATCCACCTCGATGCTTCGATGGGATGCGCCGGCGAGCCTGCCGCGCTCGACGACGCCAGAACGGCGGAGCGTGCAGCGCGGCTGGCCTTGGCGGCAGAGCGCGCGGCGCGCGCCGCAGGAGATGAGGCCCCGGTCTACATCATCGGCACCGAGGTGCCGACGCCCGGCGGCGCCAACCATGCAATCAGCGACATTGAGCCGACCAGCGTAGCGGCGGCGACGCACACGATCGATGTTCATCGCGACCTGTTCCTGAAGCAAGGCTTGGCCGATGCGTTCTCACGCGTCATCGCACTGGTGGTCCAGCCCGGTGTGGAGTTCGGCAATGAGAATGTGGTCCTTTACGATTCCGCCAGGGCACGCGGGCTGACGCGGCTGCTCGAGCAGGAGCCTGGCCTGGTCTACGAGGCGCATTCAACCGACTACCAGGGACGAACATATTTGCGCCAATTGGTCGAGGACGGCTTCCCGATCCTGAAAGTGGGGCCGGAATTGACCTTCGTCCTGCGTGAGGCGCTCTACGCGCTGGACCTTATCGCGACCGATCTTTTGCCTGAATACGGAGCCCGTCCACTCTATCAGGCCATGGAGCGATTGATGCTGGCCAAACCCGGCAATTGGCAGGGCCACTATCACAGCTCGGAAGCCGAACAGCGCATCCAGCGCCACTACTCGTTCTCGGACCGCATCCGGTATTACTGGAACCAGCCGGAGGCGGAAGCAGCGGTCGCGAGCCTGACCGCGGCCCTGCACGGCAAGACGGTGCCGCTCACGCTGTTTCGCCAGCATCTGCCCGCATTCGAGGCGTTTGCAGGCAAACCGCTCGAGCCTACCTCGTTACTGATCGCCTCGATCCAGCGCAGCCTGGACGAGTACCGCTTCGCCTGCACGGGCGAGGCACTCAACACCGAAAGCAACCCGACGGCTGGAGGACGAAGATGAGCGAACAACTCTCTGGAAAGGTCATTGCAATCACGGGCGCGGCATCGGGTATCGGCCTTGCTTGTGTCCGTGGTTGTCTCGATGCTGGCGCGCGGGTGGTCCTGATCGACTATGCGGATGAGAAACTGCGCAGCCTGGCTGCTGATCTCGGCGAGAACGCGATTCCTTTGAGGGTGGATCTCACCAATCCGGAAAGCGTGGCAGGCATGATGCCCGGCATTCTGGACAAGGTCGGTCACCTCGACGCCTTCCATGCCAATGCCGGCGCCTATATCGGCGGCGATTTCATTGATGGTGATCCGGACGCCTTTGACGGGATGCTGAAGCTGAACGTCAATGCCGTATTCCGAACGGTCCATGCGGTCCTGCCGCACATGATCGAGCGGGGCACGGGAGACATTGTCGTCACCAGTTCCGTTGCCGGCCATACCGCAATACCATGGGAGCCGATCTACACCGCTTCCAAGCACGCAGTTCAAGCGTTCGTCCATGCGCTGAGGCGACAGGTGGCGAAGCACGGCATCCGTGTCGGCGCGATCGCCCCCGGACCGGTCCTGACGCCCCTCGTCGCCGACTGGCCGAAGGAGAACCTCGACCGGGCGATGGCGGCCGGAAATCTGTTTGAGCCGAAGGAAATTGCCGAAGTCCTGCTGTTCATGCTGACCCGGCCGAGAACGGTGACAATTCGCGATATCGTCATTCTGCCGACCAACTTCGACATTTGAGACGTAGCGTCTCGGCATCGAAATTCGGGGA
Source organism: Mesorhizobium sp. M0145 (assembly GCF_040322355.1). Taxonomy (NCBI): domain Bacteria; kingdom Pseudomonadati; phylum Pseudomonadota; class Alphaproteobacteria; order Hyphomicrobiales; family Phyllobacteriaceae; genus Mesorhizobium; species Mesorhizobium sp. M0145. The sequence continues at coordinate 6,033 of NZ_JAMYTK010000026.1, read as the reverse complement.
GGTAGGCCATGTACCAAGCGCGCTTCAGGGTGGACAACGAGGTCGCCGTGGTGACCGGCGGAGGCAGAGGTATTGGCCTCGCATGTGCCGAAGCGTTGGGCGAGTCCGGAGCGCATGTGGTCATCATAGAGCCCGACGAGCAGATCGGCAGTGCTGGCAGGGATGCACTGACTGCGAAAGGCTACTCGGCCGAGCTGATGCTCGGTGACGTCACTTCGTCAACAAGGATGAGCGAGATTGCTGACACGCTCGCCACTCGTGGCACGCCGGCTTCGATTCTCGTCAACAATGCCGGCGTCGGCAGCAGCGGCATTTCGTCGGAAGATATCAGTGATGAACTCTGGCTGTGGATGATGAACGTCAACATCAACGGCGTCTTCTGGTGCTCGCGCGCTTTCGGCCGCCACATGATCGCGGCCGGCCGCGGCTCAATCGTCAATCTGGGTTCCATGTCGGGCACGATCTGCAACCGGCCGCAGCCGCAAACACCTTACAATGTCTCCAAGGCGGCCGTGCATCACATGACCCGCTCGATCGCCGCCGAGTGGGCGCCTCATGGCGTGCGGGTTAACGCGGTGGCGCCAACCTACATCGAAACGCCGATGGTCCTGGCGATTCCGGAAAACGCGCCGCGTATAGAAGCGTGGTTGCGAGACACGCCAATGGGCCGCATGGGCCAGGCGCACGAAGTCGCCAGCGCTGTCCTGTTCCTCGCTTCCGACGCGGCCAGTTTGATGACCGGAGCCGTCGTACCCGTCGATGGGGGATTTACGTGCTGGTAGGACGGTAGCAGCCAAGAGTTTCCTCGCGGTCACTTCTCTCACCGAAGCTCGAGCTCGAGAAGGTGGATGCGGCTTCGGCCGCCGGCACATCGCCTTAGGTAACCTCGGCGCCGATCGCAGCCAGCGCGAACCACGTCGAAATCCTTGTCCCCAACCAACAGTCGAGCCGCCCGCCAGGCACCGCCGACCAATGTAGATCGGCAATCTTCAGCAAAATTAGTGACGCCTCCGCATGGGCGACGCTGGCCGAGCCCTGCTTCGAACGGTCATGCCGCCGCTGGGCAGTTCGCAGTCTCGCCGCGACTACCAGAAGGCTTGTATGCGCCCATTGCGATGGCGCGCACCTCCAGCGGTGTAGTCGAGCAGAGTCGCCTGCCTTCTAACTCATTCGAGGGAGACCGGGCGATCAGACGGCTCGCCGTCGGCTTAATGCCCATTGATATAGGTCATGGAATTTGTTTGTTGTCGCAGCCAACAAATTACAAGATCGGGAGGATAGGACGAAATGCTACCCCTTCATAATTTTCGTGGACTAATGACCTCGACGGATCTGTAGGATTTGCGCACGCCGCTCAGCTTGAGCTCAGCCATGGCCTGCCTCCCGGGCACCGGCACGTTTGGTCGTGTCGTTGTTGTTTTCGTCATCTTGCGCCATCGCCAGCGGCGCGCCTGGTTCGCCTTCCCACAGGATCAGGCTGGCGGCGCCGATCAGTCCGGCCTGATTGCCGAGTTGCGCCGGCACGATGGGTACGTCCCGGTAGGCGGGCATCGCCCGCTGCTCGACGACCGCCCTGATGCTTGGAGCCAAGAGGTCGAAACCGTTGGCGAGACCGCCACCCATTACGATCAGGTCCGGCGAATAGAGATGAAGCAGATTGGTGAAGCCGATGCCCAGCCAATTCGCCTCCGCCTCGATGAGTGTGCGCGCGCGCCCGTCGCCTGCACGCGCGGCCTCGACCACGTGCCTGGCCGAGACGTCGCCGTCGGCCGCAAGGCGACGCAGCAGCGAGCCGTCGCCCGGCGCCGTCAGCGCCGTGGCGCGCCGCCCGAGCGCGGTTCCGGAGGCGACCGCCTCGAAGCAGCCGACGGCGCCGCAGAAGCAGCGGTCGCCTTCGCCGGTGATGGTCATGTGGCCGATCTCGGCCGCCAGCCCGCGCCGGCCATGATAGATGTGACCCTCGGCAACGACGCCACCGCCAATGCCAGTCGACACGGTGACGAACACCATCGACCCGGTGCCACGCCCGGCGCCGAAGCGCCATTCGCCGAGCGCTGCGGCATTGGCGTCGTTCTCCAGCCGCACCGGCAGACCGAAATACTTGCCGAGAATGTCGATCAACGGCACGTCGTGCCAGCCAGCCAGTGTCGGCGGTGCGATCACGATCCCGGCCTTGGGGTCGAGCGGCCCCGGTGCGCCGACGCCGATGCCGGCAACCTTGGCCTGTGGGTGCTGTGTCAGAAGGTCCCCGGCCAGCGCGATGATCTGGCCGATCACCGCTTCCGATCCCGCGATCGCCATCGTCGGGGCCGAAACATGGGCGATCACGTGGCCGCCGCTCTCGACCAGCGCGCCGCGCAGCTCCGTTCCGCCGAGATCGAAGGCAAGCGCAACCTTTGTCATCAGGCGGCAATCTCCAGCCCATGCAGCCAGGCCATGCGCTGCGCAAGGTCGGGGTCGCCGAATGCCAGCGATCCGAGCACCACGGTTTCGGCGCCGGCGGCGCGCAGGCGGGGCACCGTTTCGTGGCGGATGCCGCCATCGGCAGCCAAGATGATTTCGTTCTCTCGACCTGCTTTTCGCATCAGCGCCCGTGCCTCGATCAGGCGCGGGCCGGCCTGGTCGGACAGGCTCTGGCCCTTGACGCCGATGGATGTGCCGAGAAGCGTCACGAAAGCCACTTGCGACAGGAAAGGTTTGACCGCGGCCACCGGCGTTTCCAGTCTCAGCACCACCCCGGCCTCGACGCCGAGCTCACGCGCCAGCCGCACGGCGCGTAGGCCGGCCTCGCCGTTTTCCGCATGGACGCTGACAAGATCGGCGCCGGCCTCGATGAATTGGCGCGTCTGCTCCTCGACGATCTCCGCTTCAACCATCAAATGCACATGGATCGGCTTTGCCGTCAGCATGGCAATCCGCGCCACTAGGTCCGGAAAGAACAGGAAGCCGGGGGTGAAGCGGGCGTCCGCGACGTCGATGTGGTGGAGGTCGACAAACGGATCTATGCGCTTCAGGTCGCGCTCCATATTGGCGAGGTCGGCCGACCACAGCGAAAACTCGCCGAGCAGCCGGTTGCGCGGAAGGGCGGCGATGGCAGCGGGGCCGGACAGGGATTTGGTCGTCATAACGGGACAAGGCTCCGGATGTTGAAGTGAGCGCGAAGGAAGGTCGTGATCTCAGCCTGCAGCTCGGCGAAATGCCTGACGCTGTCGAGCGCCTTGGGAGAGATTTCCGCAAAGGTTGCGCCGGGGATCGCCGTGGCAAGCGTGCGCGCAGCCGGCAGCGGATGCACCGCATCCATGGCGTTGCCGATGACCAGCGTGGGGACGCCAAGGGCAGCGGCGTTGCTTTCAGAAACGCCCGGTCCGTCGGCGGCGATGTCGGCGAGGACCTGCGCGAATGGCGCGGCGTCCGGCCGGTCGAAATAGCCGAATAATGAGGCGAGATTGTCGGGCGCGTGGCGCTGCAGGCGCTCGGCGGTTTCCGATTGCGCGAAGATCGTCCTGGCCTTGTCGGGGCCGTGGTCGAGGATGAGGCCGGCGACCTCGGCGATCGGCCGCAGGTTCACCGGCGCGCTGTCGAAAATCCAGGCCGGGCGTACAAGCAGCAGACCCGCGATGCGGTCCGGGTGGCGACAGGCAAGGCGCAAGGCAATGGCGGCGCCCATGGAAACGCCGCCGGCGACGAAACGGTCGAGACCGGCTTGATCGGCGGCGGCAACAACATCGTCCGCGAACATGCTCAGGGAAAACGGACGGCGGCTGCCCAGTCCGGAGGCGCCGTGCCCGCGGCATTCCAGCGTGATGCGCCGCAAGTCGGCACCGGCCGGGAAAGCCTGGGCGATTTGCGCCTCGCCGCCGCCCAGCCCATGCTGGAAGACGACGGCAAGCCCGTTGCCATTATCAGAAATCCGAAGCGTGGCGTCGTCGCGAAGCAGAGCGGCCAGGCGCGCCATCAGGTCAGCCCCATCAGGAAGCGAGCAACCCCTGGTGCCTCTTCGGCCGAGAGGCCATGCGTGACCAGCGGCCCGTCAAAGCCTGATGACTTCAGCCTGGCGACGAAATCCGGGAAATCGACGACGCCCCTGCCGGCGGTGGCAAAGCGCCCGTCGGCGAAGCGGTCCTTGGCATGCGCCATGGCGACGTGGCCGGCAGTGCGTTCGACGGCGGCGGCCACGATGGCGCTTGCTTCCTCGGGGCTCGCCTGTTCGAACAGGTTGGCCGGATCGAGCACGACGCGCAACCGCTTCGAGCCCATCTCGGCGATGAGGCGCATCGCATCCTGCGCCGAGGTTACGATGTTGGCCTGTTCGGGCTCGATGCCGAGATCGACGCCATGACGCTCGGCGAGTTGAAGCGCCTTTTCGATCTCGCCTGCCATGTCGTCCCATGCCTCACGGTCGGCGTTGTCGGGGTGATACGCCCATTGATCGTCCGCGTTGCGCGTTCCCGTGCACAGGGTGACGAGCGGAACAGCAAGGGACGCCGCGGCCTTGATGACCACGCCAAGCCGGCGCATGCCGTCGTCGCGCACCGCTTTGTCCGAATGGGCCATATTGTAGGTGCCCGACAGCGCCACCAGGGCGACGCCGGAGGCACCGGATGCTGCCGCGATGGCGCTGATGGCACCGTCAGGTACCGCATCCGGCATCGACGGCAGGCCGGCGCAGGCAAGATTGAACTGGGTGACGGCAAATCCCGCGTCGCGCACCGCCGCCAGCACGCCGGCCGGCTCGCTGCCCGGGAAGGTCCTGGCGAACACCCCGACCTGCATCAGACCGCTCCCGTGACGGCAGCGATCTCGACGCGCAGCCCGCTCTCCACCGAGCGGGCGATCGCCACCATGGCGCGGATCGAGGCGAGGCCGTCCTCGACATCGGCGCCGCGCAGCGGCGCGCCGTCGAGGACCGTGTTGGCGAGGCCTTCGAGTTGCCGCCTGAAGAAATGGCCGTCGGCGCCAAGCGGCTTTCGCGCCGTCGCATCCTTCTCGTGAAAGATGTCGACCTCGCTCGCTCGGAAATACCAGGGATTGAAGGTCTTTGCGATCACGGAGCCGTTCTCGCCATAGAGTTGAAAGCCTTCGTGCCAGTCCATGCGGACGGCGACGGTGAGGTCGAGATGGCCGAGCGCGCCATTGGCGAATTCAGTTTCGACGAACCAGCAATAGGCGCCGAAACGCTCATTGAGGCGGGCGCGCACCGCGACAATCTCGCCGCAGAGGAAGCGTGCTGTATCGACAAGGTGCGAGCCGTGCGCGAGCATGAAATACTGCCTGAGGTCGGCCTTCGGATTGCCGGCCGGCTTCTTTGCCAGCTTGCTGGTGACGGGCAGCGGCTGCACCGCGTCGGTGTTGGTGTAGCGATGCGTGGAATCGCAATACCAGGCCTTCAGCGCCAGGATTTCGCCCATCTCGTCGCGGACGAAATCGCGCGCCGCTTCCAGTGCCGGGTCGAAGCGCTTCATATGTCCGACCTGCAGCACCTTGCCGGAGCGCTTAACCGCATCGGCGAGCGTCTCACCTTCCTCGACCGAGACGCCGATCGGCTTCTCGCACAGCACGTGCTTGCCGGCCTCGAGCGCCTTGATCGACATCGCAACGTGATAGGCGTCCGAGGTCGCAACGATCACCGCTTCCAGCTCAGGGTCGGCGAGCATCTCATCGTAGTCGCCATACATTTTTTCGGGCTCATAAGTCGCGCCCATGCGCGCCAGCAGGTCGGGAGCGGCATCGCAGATCGCATAGAGGTCGGCATTCCTGGCTTTCACGCAGGATTCCAGATGGGCAAATTGCGCGATCGGCCCGCAGCCGAGCACACCGACACGTAGGCGACGGTCTTGCTTGCGGATCATGGTCTCTTCCTCAGGCGCCGTAGCCGCGCATCGTCTGGCGGTTGGTCTTGACCGCGGGCCCCGGGGAGGCGGGCGCGGGGTCCGGTTGAAGATACCGCACCCCCCCCCCCATTGACAGATGGAATATTAACAAATGAGCGAGGCCCCCCCACGAGGGAGGTGAGTCTAGGGGGGGGGCCGGTAC
>NZ_JAMYTK010000025.1:0-79681 GCF_040322355.1 Mesorhizobium sp. M0145 | reverse complement strand
CTGTACCAGACGCTAACGGCCGACGAGCCGAAAGAGGAGGTCGATCTTGGCGTCTATCTCAGCCAGATCGCGTCCGCGGTGATGAGCTCGCATGCAGTCGAGGGGATCCGCCTGGATATGAAGGTGGATACATATCCGGTGTCAATAAACGTCGCCATGCCGGCGGGACTGGTCGTCAACGAATTGCTGACCAATTCACTAAAGCATGCGTTCCGGGGGCGCGACGGCGGCACGATAACACTGCGCAGCGTCGTCGATGGCGACGGCTGCCGGGTTATAGTGGCGGACGACGGAATCGGCCTGCCGGAAGGCGAGGTGTGGCCCAAGCCAGGCAAGCTCGGCGCGCTGATCGCGCGATCGCTGACCGAGAACGCCAAGGCGCAGCTAGCCGTCGAGTCCAGCGCCAACAAAGGGACGAAGGTGACCATCGTTTTCAAGCGGGCGGCGGCAGCAAGCTGAACGGTTGCTGTCGAACTAGCAGGCTGGCGGCTGGCTTCATGTCGCGGCTTTGAGCAGGTGGCTGCAAATAGGCTAGGTCGCCCTTCACGGCCTGCTTCACATGGTCGAGGTCTTCCATTATGCTCCAAGCTTGCTGCTTCTGACTTCGGCGGCCAGTCCATCCCCACCTAGCGGAAGGCACTCCCGCCTGATTACGTTGCGGCTTGAGTCTTGACGGCGGGGGCACCTGACGCCTTCGCGCTCATCACGCGCGGGCCGGCAATTCAGCAGCGAGTCATCGCTTGGCCAATCTTGCCGAGGACGAAGGTCTAACCTACAAATAAAATTGGTCCGACTGTTCGTGGCCGGAGGTAAGCGCGAATTTGCGCTATCGGGACAGGAGAGCAGTGCTGTAGGCAAACCGCGATGCGTGCATTCGTTCGATTGGTTCTACGATTATCCTGACGCCTGGGGTGACCAGTTGCACCAGTATTTCCTACTACGCGCAATCTTTGCAGGGTCATGTGCAGATCATCGCGGCCCGCCAAGACATCGGAAAACTGATCGACGATCCTTCAACCCCTGAGATATTGCGCGCCCGAATGGCATCGGCGGCCGCCATATAATAGTTTGCGGCAAAGACGGCCGCGATCGAACGGCTGAGGACGCGCTCGCCAACAGATTGCGCGACAGACGATGGGGTGGATACCGCGGATACGACGCCTGGTTCGATGCTCCGATCAACAACGCGAAGCTCGCCGCGACTTCCGTCTACAGCGATTCGGTTCAAAGGCTTGGCGCGTTGGACAAAGCTCGCCGCGCCGAAGCGCGATGCATAGAAGCCGGGATAGTCGCCCGAACACAAGTCGAACAAGCGGAGTGGTCGACCGTTTCGTCCTCCCCGGGGACGAGCCGGTTGCTCTGGCCTGGGGCGACCTGATGGGTCTTGCGGAGCACCGTCTCCAGCATGGCGATCAGGTCTTCGGGAAGTATGGCCTCATTCTGCACAGAAGGTTTTGCGTGGCTGTTACGGATGCCGGCGGGCACGGTGGCGATATGGCGGTCCTTTCGATCGAGCGGCTCGCCATGCTGCGTATAATTCCACGCCAGGGAGGAGAGACGGCGCTCGATCGTCGCCACAGAGTTTGGTTTCTTGTCTCCTGTAACCTTTCTGGATGCACAGGCCGTGATGTAGAGGCCGACGGTCTGCGGATCAGGCGGCAACACCTCGAGGTGCTGCCGGCGCGCCCAGGCGCAAAAAATCCGCTCTCGACCGAGCGGCGTCAGACCGGTATTCTTATGGATGTTCATCCGGTCCCCCTGGAGTCACTGAAGCTTCGACAATCTCAGCTTTCCCGGTTCGGACCGGATGGACAACCTACTGAAAGCTCACAACTAGCTACCAATGCGATCAGCTTTCGGGCTATCGGGCGCATCCAGGGAGGATGGGTATGTTCTTGGCTAACGGGCTCAAGCTGCGGGACCGCGGGTGCACGCTGGCACTGATGTTGGCGATCATATGTGTATGTGCGCCTGCACTGGCGGCAAACGCGTCGGATCAGGCGTGCCGGTCCATCGCCAAGCTCAAAATTCCAAGCGTGATCTTTACCGAGGCTAGCCTTCAAAAGCCGCAGGAGATCCCCGCAGATCCCTTCACTGCATTCACCGGCGCCTCGCCTCAGGCGGTAAAAGTGGGCGGGCACTGCCTTGTCCGAGGTGTTATCGGGAAACGCCAGGGGGTCGATGGTCAATCATATGGCACCCGGTTTGAGGTGCGTCTTCCGACGACCTGGAACGACATGTTCCTTTTCCAGGGCGGCGGCGCAGTTGATGGCTTCCTGGCGCCGGCCGTCGGGACCATTCCTTGCCGGAACTCGACCGCGGCTCCCGGGCTCTTGCGCGGCTACGCTGTTGTAAGCATGGATGGCGGGCACCCAAGCCCCGATCCGGCTTTTGGGGTCGATCAAGCCGCACGCATTGATTTTGCGTACGCCTCCATTGGCAAAGTCACTTCGGTCTCGAAGCAGGTGATTGCCAAGTTCTATGGGGCGGCTCCGAAAAAGTCGGTGTTCATGGGATGCTCGAATGGCGGTCGTGAGGCGTTGATAGCGGCTCAGCGATATCCGCTCGAGTTCGACGGCATTGTTGCAGGTAGCCCGGGTTTTCGTCTCAGTGCCGCCAACATTGCCGAAGCCTGGGATACTCGCCAGTACATGAGCATCGCTCCCAAGGATGAGGCCGGCCATCCCATTCTATCCCGCGCCTTCTCCCAGCAGGATCTGAACATCGTCGCCAAGGCGGTTCTCGCTGCCTGTGATACCCGCGATGGCATTGAGGATGGCGTCATCAACGCCTGGCAGCAGTGCCGGTTCGACCCAAAGGTCCTGTCCTGCCAAGGCGATAAGACGGACAGCTGCCTCACGGCTGGTCAAGTGCAGGCCATGAGCCGCGCGTTCGCGGGTCCGGAAAGCTCCGATGGCGAAAAGCTTTACAGCGATTGGCCATATGATACGGGCGTTGCGGGCGCGGACTGGAGAATGTGGAAGCTGGGCAATTCCCCCACTTCCCAGTCGGATGCAAATAACATCGTTCTGGGAGCCCGCTCGCTTCAATACTACTTCATGACGCCCCCGGCGCCGAATTTTGACCCCCTGAAGTTCGACTTCGACAAGGATCCGGCACGCGTTGCGGATACGGCCAAGCTCAATGATGCGACCGGCACGTATCTCGCCAGCTTCGCTGCCCACGGTGGAAAGCTGCTCTTGTTTCAGGGACTTTCCGATCCGGTCTTCTCAGCCAACGATCTGGTGCGCTGGTACAAGCAAGTCGTCGAGGTCACAAGCGGCGGCGATTTGGAAGCGACTCGCCGTTTCGTGCGCATGTTCATAATCCCGGGGATGACCCACTGCGGCGATGGCCAAGCCTTCGACGACTTTGATCCTTTGGCCGCCATCGAGGGCTGGATAAACCAAGACAAGGCTCCGGATTCTCTCGCGGCTGGCAGCAAGGCATTCCCCGGCAAGCACCAGCCGATCTGCGCTTATCCCACTCAAGCTGCCTATGGCGGTAAGGGAAATCCCGATGAGATCGCGAGCTATTCGTGTCGGGGATAAGAGACCTCGTCATTTGTTCGCTTCAATCTGCGCGCATTCCCGGAACAGGTCTCCCGGACCAAGGATCGGTTGGAAAAGCTAAACCCGGAATTTGTGGGCCGTGCCATAACGCAGTTGATGATCATGCCTGACTACGAAGCGTCGGCCGCCGATAGTCTGGACACAGCGCTCGCTGTGCTCGATGAGGTAATTGTTATCGTCTGAGATCTGACCGCCTCATCCCAGCGGACAAAACGGGGGCATCAGAGCCCGGACGCCTTGGTGAGATTTACGCGGAAACGATCGCGCCGGCGCTGATAATTTCGCGTCATCTCCGCGGAGGCATGGCCGAGCTGTTTTTGCACATAGCGTTCCTCGACCTCGGCCGACGAGGCGAGGCCGGCGCGCAGTGAGTGGCCGGCGAATTTCTTCGCCCGTTCGCCCTCCGACAGATCGCCGCGCACGCCGGCGGCGAGCGCCGTGCGCTTGACCAGGCGTGCGACCTCCTGGTCGTTCAAGCGATCGGCACCGACGGCTCTGCCTTGACCAGCAACGCGCCGAAACAGCGGTCCGTGCGCAATGCGCGCCAGTCTTAGCCAGGTCTGCAGAGCGACCACAGGGCAGGTGGCGTCGGAGGAGCCGCGGCCGATTTCGACCTCGCGCCAGCCGGTTTTGCCGCGCAATGTGACAAGCAGACCCTTATCGGCAAAAATCTCGACCCAGCCGCGCCCGTCCTCGGTCTGATCCCTGCCGACGTCGAGGCCGACGATTTCGGATCGGCGAAGGCCGCCGGCGAAACCCAAAAGCAGCATGGCGCGGTCGCGCAGCCCGCGCAGCGTGCCGCGGTCGAGGGTCTCGAACATGCGATCAGATCCTCGGGCAGGATCGCTTCCTTCTGCCGGGGAGGGGAGGCGTGGGTGTTGCGAACGCCAGCCATCACCGTGGCGATATGCCGGTCCTTGCGGTCCAGCGGCTGGCCGCGCTGGGCAAAATTCCAGGAGAGCGACGAAAGCCGGCGCTCGATGGTTGAAACGGTGTTGGGCTTTTTGTCGCCAGTGGCCGTACCTGACGCGCAGGCGGCGATATAGAGCCCGACGACCTCAGGATCGGGCGGGAACATCTCGATGCCTTGGCGCCGGCACCAGCTCGAAAAATGCTTCCAGTCGGCTGCGTAGGCGCGGCGCGTGTTGGCCGAACTCGCCGCCTCGATATAATCGCGCGCGCGGCCGGCGAGCGCCTCAAGCTGCGCAGGCAGGCTGGGATTGGCAATGGCTGGAAGGGGAGGGGGACGAGGCTAGGTCGGCATCGCCCATCTGCATGACGATGTCGATGATGTCGGGCAAAGCCGCGGCGCTTTGTGTGTGAAGCTTGTCCGAAATTCGTAGCATATTTCGGACATCTTGACCGTCACTTCGTCCGAAATCGGACCACAGATTTCGGACAAAGCCCCGGCATCAACCCGCCAATATCTCGATCTGCCGTCGCCGCTGCAAACGTCGCCTGTGAGAGCCGAGCCGCCTCTAAACTGGTCGTATATCCCGATTAATAATAAGAATGTAGTCAACTTCCATATTTTAGAGGGCACGCATGCTGCCACTCAACCGGCCTGATCACCACACAAAGTGAGGAAGAACCTGGTTAGGTGCAAAGCGACAATTGCCTCGACAGCGGGTCCCGGAAGGTTTATGCTGCCCAATCTTACCGCAATCCGAAATGGCGATTGAGTACCTTCACGAGTGAAGGGATTCCCGCGGTCTTAGAGATGAGTTGTCGAATGGCGCGAAGTCGCACAGAATCGCGAAGTCGCACAGAATCGTGTGTTTGATACCGATCAGGATCGCGAGCTATTTCAGGCGCAGAGAGGTCTTGCGCCCGATGCACGAGTTGCTCCCGGTCCAACGGAAGTGAATGGGGTGGAACTGCTTTGTCGACCAAATTGTTGACGGAACGTCCGGCGCCCATTGTTGCTACATGTCTGGATTCTTGGGGCGTTTTGGATGATGCAATCCACCATCTCACTCCAAAGGGCAGTGGAATCTGGAACAATGTCGCTTTTGTACGCAGGACATCCTTCGCGCCCGATTGGCATATTGTCTTTAACTCTGCTTCTATTTTTGGGCTCCCTGTTGATATCGAGGCGAGTCCAAACAGGACAATTTTTGCAATCGGCGAACCGCCGACGAAAGCTCATCGCGCATTTCATGAAGGGCAGGGGAAAAATACCATCGTCCTGACGTCTGACGCAGAGCTGGCTGCTCGGCAGAATGCAGAGCGCCGATTCGTTTTGTCTCCACCTATCACTCGGTCTTGGTCTGTAACAAAGACATATGACCAACTTCTGGTCAGCGAAGTCGTGGACAAGCCGCTTCGGCTCTCATGGATTACCAGTAACATCGCCCTGCTTAAAGGGCATCGATATCGGCTGGCGTTTCTGGAACGGCTGAGAGAGGAGCTCGATTTTGACCTGTTCGGCCGAGGTTTTCGGCTGATTGGAGATAAATGGGACGCACTCGCACCGTACCGTTACAGTATAGCTTTCGAGAATACTCGTGCTGATTACTATTTTACAGAGAAGCTTATGGACTGCTTCGTTGCTGAAACAATGCCGATCTATTACGGCAGCCCGGCAATCACGAGGTTCTTCCCTTCCGACTCAATGGTTCTGATTGACCCAGAGGACAAGAACGTAATCCAAAAAATTCAAGAAATCATCGACTCGGACCTCTGGAAGGAGCGTCGCGGCGCAATACAAGAGGCGAAGCGGTTGGTTCTTGAGAAATACAATACGTTTGCTTATCTCGCGGGCTTCATCGAAAGCGTTCACGATAAACCCTTACCGCCGGAAGTTATACACATCGGTTCGCCTGCGGTCGATTTTGGGACAGACGAATGAAGTACTCCAACGCTCGCTTCGCGTGCCCGGCGGTTGGTGGTCTGGCGAGATCGGTACGGAGCGCTCGGCGGAGAATGCCTACCTGCGCAGACGGGCCGGCACGGGCGCACGAGGTCATGCGCCCCCGGCTGCCGCTGATCAGACGAACTGGGGAAGGCCAGGAACGGAATTGAGGACCTCGTCCACGAGTTCGTCGCCGGCATGTTCCTTGGCGAAGGCGATCGTCTCGTTGGCGATGGCGGCGATCTTTAGAATGCTGAGACCCTCACTCATCAATTGCTGGCCGAGCCCCATGAGGCCGCCTCCGCCCTCTGGGTCGTTGCCATGATACTTCGCCACTAATTCCGAAGCTCCGGGAATGGCCGCGATCATGCGCGCAACGGGACCGTCGGCCGCGTGGCGTTGCAGGAAACCCAGCATTAACCCAACGGCCTTCTCTGCGAGAGCCGGGCCGATGCCGGCACCAGTGGCGATGCGCGATAAGAATTCTTCCATGGCAGGGTTCGTCTCTCTTTAATGAGGTTTACACGGGGCCGGTCCGGCGCCCAAAGCGCCCTTGGCCGAACCACAATTGAACTCCACAAAAATAGGCCGGCGGAAGTGCTATTGCAACTGCGCGTAAAACCGCCTCTGTCAACGCAAGCTGCGTCGGACGTGCGTATTTCGCAAAAACGGGACAGTCGTTCCGCTAAATCGCGGACAGCAGTTTCACTAATTCGCGGACAGCAGGATGGGGTCGGCGCTCGGTTGCCTGGTTGAAGTCATTTGCGATTGATTTCGCCGTTTTCGGCGCCGGTCAAGGGCGGCGGTGTTTTTTGCTTTCTCATGCTGTCGCCTTCGAGGGTGATGCGATGGGCGTTGTGGATGCTCCGGTCGAGAATGGCGTCGGCTATTGTCGGCTCCGCGAATGCTTCATGATGCACCTTTCCTTGATCGCCTGGTCCGTTGCAGTCGGCGTTGAAGTTGATCGATCTGGTCGCTGGAAAGGTTTCCGCTTGGCCGCGGGCGTCACCATTTCTTTCCCACAAGATCCTTCAACGCGGCATTGTCGAGCATGGCGTCGGCCAAAAGCCGCTTCAGCCGCGTGTTCTCGTCCTCCAGAGCCTTCAGTCGCCGAGCCTCGCAGACATCCATCCCGCCGAAGCGGGCCTTCCAGTTGAAAATCGAGGCGTCGCTGACCCCGTGCTTGCGGCACAGATCGGCAACCGATACCCCGGCCTCATGTTCCTTCAAAATTCCGATGATCTGCTCTTCAGAGAAGCGGCTACATGTCCTGGTCCTCTCGATGGGCCAGAACGAACTTCAAACCGGATTAGATAAGAGGGGCAAGGTCAAGGTCGATGACTCAACTGTTGTGTGGGGAGAGCTCTTACTTCTCATTCGCTCCAAATGCGGACGCGGCGCACGAGCTCGGAAGTTGAGATCCCGTAGCGATCGTGAAGCGTCGGCAGCGCGCCAGCGTCGAGGAACTCGTCGGGCAGGGCGATCTGGCGAAAGACTGGGGTCACTCTCTCGCGCATCAGCAGCGCGGCAACGCCTTCGCCAAGGCCACCAATGATGGTGTGGTTCTCCGCCGCCACCACCAGCCGTCCCGAACGGCGCGCGGCAGCGAGTATCGCCTCCGTATCCAGAGGTTTGATCGTCGGAACGTGCAGAACGGCGCAGCCGATCCTGTCGGCTTCAAGCGCCTTCGCGGCCTCCAGCGCGCGCATGGTCATCAGGCCGCTGGAAATGAACAATACGTCCGCGCCCTCGCGCAGCATTCGCGCCTTGCCGATTTCAAATGTATAGTCGTCTTCGTCGAGCACGACAGGAATCTTACCGCGCGAAAGCCGCATGTAGACCGGCCCGTTGTAGTCCGCGATCGCCTCCGTGGCCTGTTCGATGTCGAGCGCGTCGCAAGGGTCGATGATCGTCAGGTTCGGCATCCCGCGGAAAATCGCGATGTCCTCCGTCGCCTGGTGGCTGGGGCCGTAGCCGGTCGTCAGCCCCGGTAAGGCGCAGACGATCTTCACATTGAGTTTCTCCTCGGCGATCGCCATGCAGATGAAATCGTAGGCACGTCGCGATGCGAAGACGGCGTAGGTGGTGGCGAAGGGCGTAAAACCCTCCCGCGCCAAGCCGGCGGCGGCGCTCATCAGCACCTGCTCCGCCATGCCCATCTGATAGAAGCGGTCCGGATGCTCCTGTGCGAAGACATGGAGATCGGTGTATTTCGCGAGGTCCGCCGTCAGGCCAACTATCCCGGGCCGCTGGTGCGCCAGTCTGGCCAGTGTGTGCCCGAACGGCGCATTGCGTGTCGGTACGCCATCGGGCGCGATCGACGCGATCATCGCCGATGTGGTCTTGCGCTCACCGGCATTGGCGGCGTGGCGCGGCGCGAACTTTGACAACCTCAACGCGGACGTCCCTTTTCCAAAGCTTCGAGCGCTAACGTCCATTCGTGCGGTTCGACGCGGATGAAATGCGTGATGTCGCGGGTTTCCAGGAATGGCACACCCTTGGCCATGCGCGTATCGCAAACGATCACACGCGGACGAGGTTCCTTCAGGCCGCGCGCCATGTCGAAGGCCTTGCGGACCGCCTCGATGTCGTTGCCGTCGACGCGCTGCGCATGCCAGCCGAACGCCTCGAACTTGTCGGTCACCGGTTCGGAGGAGAGCATGGCCGTCGACGGACCATCGGCCTGCTGATTGTTGAAGTCGACAATGGCAATGAGATTGTCGAGCTTGTGGTGGGCGGCCGACATCGCGGCTTCCCAGGTCGAGCCCTCACCGAGCTCGCCGTCGGACAAAAGATTGTAGACGAAACTGTCGCTTCGCTTGCGCGTCAGCCCCATGCACATGCCAACGGCAATGCCAAGGCCGTGACCGAGCGAGCCGCCGGTGATCTCCATGCCGGGCGTGTATGGCGCCATGCCGGACATCGGCATACGGCTTTCATCGCTGCCATAGGTTTCGAGCTCTTCCTCCGGCAGCACGCCCGCTTCGATCAGAGCCGCGTAGAGCGCGATCGCATAGTGTCCGATCGACAGCAGGAAGCGGTCGCGTCCCTCCCACAACGTGTCCTCCGGCCGGTAACGAAGCGCATGGAAATAGGCGACGGCAAGCACGTCGGCGACACCCAGCGCCTGTCCGACATAACCTTGGCCCTGGACTTGACCCATCCGCACGGCGTGTCGGCGGATATGATAGGCTCGTTCGGCCAGGCTGACATTGCTGCCAGCGCCAGGCATCTCAAGCTCCGTTGTCCACTCAGCCATGGATTAGCATCCCACCGTTGACATCGATCACGGCGCCGGTGATGTAGCTGGCCAGATCGGAAGCCAGGAAGAGATAGGCGCCGGCTACGTCGCGCGCCTCGCCCAGCCGGCTGAGCGGGATTCCCTTGATGATGTCGGCGCGCATGGCGTTGGTCAGTTTGCCGCCGGTGATGTCGGTCTGGATCAGGCCCGGTGTGATGCAGTTGACGCGGATGCCTTCGGGACCGAATTCGCGCGCCATGGCCTTGGCAAGCCCCAGAACACCCGCCTTGGCAGCCGAATAGTGCGGGCCACCGAAGATGCCGCCGCCGCGCTGGGCCGAAACTGACGACATGCAGATGATCGAGCCGCCGCCATTTTCGCGCATGTTCGGGATGAATGCCTGGCTGAGATGGAGCACGCCGCGTAGGTTGACATCGAGGATGCGGTCCCAGTCAGCCGCGCTGATCTCCAGCGTCTTGACCGGCTGCGTGACGCCCGCATTGTTGCAGAGCACATCGATCCTGCCCAAGGTTTCTGTCACTTGCGCCGCCGCCCTCTTGCAGGCGTCGAGGTCCGCGACGTTGCACGCAAGGCCGATATGGTCGGGTCCAAGCGA
The DNA here is from genome assembly GCF_040322355.1 of Mesorhizobium sp. M0145. Taxonomy (NCBI): domain Bacteria; kingdom Pseudomonadati; phylum Pseudomonadota; class Alphaproteobacteria; order Hyphomicrobiales; family Phyllobacteriaceae; genus Mesorhizobium; species Mesorhizobium sp. M0145. The sequence continues at coordinate 69,398 of NZ_JAMYTK010000025.1, read as the reverse complement.
CGCAGCGGCGTCACGCGCTTGCCCGTCATCGAGGTCGAGTATTGCAACGCGAGCCCCGTGCTGTACCATCAGCGCTGCCGTGGAGCGGCCAATTCCCCGGGGGCCCGCGGCCCCCGAAATCACCACGGCCTTGCCCTTCAGCAACAAGTCGAACTCTCCTGCTATTTCTGTTTGCCGGTGATCTAAAGTCGGTAGAACCGGGCGGCGTTGTCATGGAACAGCGCGAGCCGCTCCTCGTGCGGGTGGGCGATCGTAATTTCCTTGAAGGCGTTCAAAATGGCGTCGAAGCTCGAGAACAGCTTGTCGACGGGGAAGTTCGTCGCGAACATCGAGCGGCCGACGCCGAAGGCTGCGATCGCCTCCTCGACATAAGGACGGATCGAGAACGTGGTCCAAGTCCAGTCGCCCATGCCGAGGCCCGAGATCCAGGCGACGTTCGGCGCTTGCGCTAACTGGTGCATGCCTTTTTTCCAGGCGCCAAAATGCTCGGCGCCGTCGACCTGCATGCCGGTGTGATTGAGAATGATCTGCACGTCGGGAAAGTCGCGCGCCAGTTCGAGGAACTCGCTCATCTGCGGATAGTAGAGCTGCGGGTCGAAGCTCAGCCCGCGCTTCGCCAGCTCCCGGAAGCCGCGCCGCCATTCGGGCGTACGACTGACCTCCGGCCGCGCCAGATAGGTCTTGGCGGGGTCGGGATGATAATTCATCGGCTGCCGCATGCCGCGGAAGTTCGGATATTCCATGTGGCGGTCGAGGAGGTCGCCGACGTCGGGTTGGGACAGGTCGGCATAGCCGACGATGCCATGCGGAAAGCCTCGCTTGTTGGCGATCTCCTGCAGCCAGCGCGTTTCCCCAACCGGATCGCCGGGATCGAGAAGCAGCACTTCGGCTCCGGTGGAAAGGGCACGAGCGATCTGGACGATCTGGCCTTCGTGGAGGGACAATTTGCGTGCCGGCATTATCGATGATCACTTCGCCGATCGCTGGGTCGATCTCCGAGCGCAGTTTCGCGCGTGCGGCGACGGCTGATCTGCCACCAGCCCGACCTCGCATGCACAATGCCGATGTTTTCCGCGACCGGACAGCTCGGGCAACAGCGCCAGCTCCTGATGCACCACCGCGATGATCGGGCTGTTGTGGTCGGCCTTGGACGAGGCGAAGCCAATCTCGCCGGCTTCGCGTGAGGTCAGCCCTGTGACGATGCGGATGAGAGTGCTTTTGCCGGCGCCGTTGCCGCCCAGGAGCGCGTGGATTTCGTCGGCCCGGACCTGAAAACTCACACCCCGCAGGACACGGGTTGCGTCATAACTCTTCTCGATATTGGCAGCTTCGATCAGGGGCTTCCTGGTCAATACCTGTCCAACTCCCGGCACGTTGCCGGCGCTACCCAAGCTTTGGGTTGAACTCGGCTCCATCCTGTATCTCCTTCCGGGACCACTGTGCGACCGATTGACATTCGGCTCAATTTTCGTTTCTTAACATTCTGTGTAGCTGAGCTTAACTGACGAGGACGAGGTCAGACATCAAGTTCAATTCGATGACGCATTTCGAGGCAGTCGCGCGGCTCGGCGGCGTGGCAAAGGCCGCTCAGGAATTGCAGGTGACACCTTCGGCGGTTAGCCAGCAGCTGCGGCTGCTCGAACACCAACTCGGGGTGCGGCTTTTTCAGCGCGAAAAGCGCCATCTCTCGCTCACGATCGACGGTGAGCGGCTCTTCCAGACCACGACCCAGGCTTTCGAATCCATACGCGAGGTGCGTAATGCCATTGTGCGGCAGCGCGAAAGCTTCCAGCTTAGCCTGCGCGTCAGTCCTTCCTTCGGCGAGAAATGGCTGGCGCCGCGGTTGGCCGAGTTCAGCAAGGGCTATCCGAGCTGGAATTTGCGCGTCGACGCCACGCCCAATTTCTCGGATTTCGAAACGGAGGTCATCGATCTCGATCTTCGTTATGGCGACGGCGGCTGGGCCGGCCTTTATTCGGATTGCGTCGTCAACGATCTGATCCTGCCGATGTGCTCGCCTTCCTATCTTGCCGAACTGCGCGCGATCTCACCGGATCCGCGCGAGCAGCTTCGCCATGCGCGGTTGATCGACAGTGTGAAGGCCTATTTCCGGTGGGATTATTGGCTGCCGTGCAACGGTATCCAGGGCGCCCGCATGACGTATCCCTATCGTTTCGACCGTTCGTCAATGTCGGTTCAACTGGCGAAGGACGGTGCAGGTGTGGTCCTGGAAAGCACATCCATCGCATTCGAGGACCTGGTGTCGGGTTCTCTGGTTCCGGTCTCGATAGAGTTCGAGGTCATCGAGTTTCCGGGATACTGGCTGGTCTGTCCTTCGCGGCATATGAACCGGCGCGCGGTTCGCCTGTTTTCGGACTGGGTGTCACGCGTGGGTAAGCGCGACACCGATCTGGCTCGCCGGTTTCTGGCGGATAAGCAACTGCGCATATCGTTCGAACGACGGCCTCATTTCGGGGCACGGGATGACAAAGCGGCGCCAATGGCGTGAACAGTTCGGCGTTCAAGACATGGCAAGACGAAGATTGACAACACGTTGCGGTTGAGGAGCTGGCAAAACGCAGGCTGTGTGCAAGCGAATGGGTTGGCCCCGCTTTTCATTTTCCGCGTAGCCTGTGCCTGCGGCTGCCCGCGCGACAAGGCGTTGGTGCACAAATGTGGCATTAGGCACAATCAGCTCTTTGATGCCGCCTGCTATGTCGGCCTTGCCGGGCTGCGAACGGACTCCGGGCGTGCGCACGCCGTCATGCGGTTGAGAACGGCGCAGCCGATGGCGACCTCGGTCTGCTGAGCCGAAAAGGAGCGGGCTCGCAGGCGACGTCCGATCAGCCCCTTGTAGCGCCCGACGGCGGTCTCGATCAGGGCGCGCTTGCCATAGCCGGTGGACGCCTGCCAATTCAGCCTTCCATCATTGGCGATCGCCGTGATGTGACCGTCCCTTTGACCGGGTGGTCCGGTGTCATCACTCTCCACGGCCGTTGAACGTGGCGGGATGACTATCCTTGCGGTGACGCTGTGTTGCAGCACCGCGCAGTAGGTGGGACCGCCATCATATGCTCCGTCGGCCGTGAATTGGTCGATCTCTGCATCGATCCGGTCGAGCAGCGGCTTCACCTGCGAGGGATCGTCGCCGTCCTGGTCGGTCAGACAATGGGCGATGATCTCGCCGCTGTCGGCATTGAGAACCAAATGCAGCTTGCGCCAGGTCCGGCGTGATCTGGCACCGTGCTTGTCTTCCAGCCATTGGCCGGCGCCGTAGACTTTCAAATCCGGTGCTATCGATCAGCACATGCAGCGGACCGTCCTCGGGATGCCGCTGCCGCTTGGCCGATGGTTCCCATATCTGCGCCCGGCGGCTTAGCGTCGTGTGATCGGGAACCGGTAGATCAAGCCCCATCAGATCGAGCAGCGAGGTCGCCAATCCCTCGCTCTGGCGCAGACGAAGCCCGAAGACGCATCCCAGTGTCAAGACCGCCTCGATGGCGAGATCGGAATAGCGGGGCTGGCCGCCGCGGGTCGTTCTTCGCGGCGCATGCCACCTGGCCAAGGCTTCTTCTGTCAACCACAGCGTCAGACTGCCGCGCCGCCGAAGGCCCGCCTCGTATTCCGGCCAGTTTGTCACCTTGAATTTCATCTTCGCGACTCGGTGACGGCGGCTGGCATTGACGACAGGGGCGGCGCACCATGGTCACGGCCGATACCCCCGCCATGTGGCTCGTGCTGGAAGCCCTCGGCCCAATGTCAGCTAAACAGATGACGGCCACCGGAGAGCATCTGATGGGACTTATCCCAGCGTTGTGCCCGGGGTGCGCGAATCGAAACCGCGCGGATCGACGAGTCCACTACATCTCGTGTCCCTTAGGGCATGGCCCCACCTTCCGGAAAAACACCCCACTCAGCCCTGTCCGGATCTGGCGCTCCTTGCTCGCTCCGCTGGCCTACACAGTTGATTGCGAACGACCCAGAACGGCTCTCGAAAACGAGCGTCGAACGAAATCAGATCACCGTTTGTTCTCCCTTAGCGTTGTTTGGCGTACTTTTATCGCGATGCCCTCTTGTGGGCCGTGCCATAACGCAGTTGATGATCATGCCTGACTACGAAGCGTCGGCCGCCGATAGTCTGGATACAGCGCTCGCTGTGCTCGATGAGGTATTGTTATCGCCTGAGATCTGACCGCCTCATCCCAGCGGACAAAACGGGGCAGGGAGGGGGGCTTTTCAGAGCCCGGACGCCTTGGTGAGATTGACGCGGAAACGATCGCGCCGGCGCTGATACTTTCGCGTCATCTCGGCCGAGGCGTGACCGAGCTGCTTTTGCACATAGCGCTCGTCGACCTCGGCCGAGGACGCGAGGCCGGCGCGCAGCGAATGGCCAGCAAACTTTTGACCGCGTTCGCCCTCCGACAGATCGCCACGCACGCCGGCTGCGAGCGCCGTGCGCTTGACCAGGCGTGCGACCTCCTGGTCGTTAAGCCGATCGGCGCCGACTCTTTTGTCTTGCCCTATTACCCTTCGGAACAAAGGGCCATGGCCGATCCGCGCCAGCTTCAGCCAGGTTTGCAGCGCGACCACCGGGCAGGTGGCGTCGGAGGAGCCGCGGCCGACCTCGACCTCGCGCCAACCGGTTTTGCCGCGCAGGGTCACCAGCACGCCCTTGTCAGGAAAAAACTCAATCCAGCCAGAAGAATCCTCGGTCTGGTCGCGACCAATGTCGAGGCCGACGATTTCCGAGCGCCGCAGCCCACCGGCAAAACCCAAAAGCAGCATGGCGCGGTCGCGCAGACCACGCAGCGTGCCGCGGTCGAGGGTCTCGAGCATGGCAATCAGATCCTCAGGCAGGATCGCTTCCTTCTGCCGGGGAGGGGAGGCGTGGGTGTTGCGAACGCCAGCCATCACCGTGGCGATATGCCGATCCTTGCGGTCCAGCGACTGGCCGCGCTGGGCAAAATTCCAGGAGAGCGACGAAAGCCGGCGCTCGATGGTTGAAACGGTGTTGGGCTTTTTGTCGCCAGTGGCCGTACCTGACGCGCAGGCGGCGATATAGAGCCCGACGAGCTGAGGATCGGGCGGGAACATCTCGATGCCTTGGCGCCGGCACCAGCTCGAAAAATGCTTCCAGTCGGCTGCGTAGGCGCGGCGCGTGTTGGCCGAACTCGCCGCCTCGATATAATCGCGCGCGCGGCCGGCGAGCGTCTCAAGATGCGCAGGCAGGCTGGGATTGGCAATGGCTGGAAGGGGAGGGGACGAGGCTAGGTCGGCATCGCCCATCTGCATGACGATATCGACGATGTCGGGCATGTCGTCCTCGCCGGAAGCAGCGGATGATCGTTGCGCGTCGCCAGCCATGCTCATGCCGCTTCGATATCCGTTTGGGAGAAGTCCTTGCCGACGAAAAGCAGCGGTTCATCCGCACGCTTTGCCAAAGCATAGGAGAGGCAATCGGCAAAATTCAGCGCCGCCGGGTGGTGGCCCTTGCCGTAGGTCAGCCAACCCTGGGTCGCCAGATCAACCAATTCGGAGTCGACAGGAATGATGTCGGCCTCGATTTTGCGCAGCCAAAGATCGATCTCGGCCAATGCGTGTTCGCCGCGCCTGCTGACCAGCACCATGCGTGCCTCGAGCACGCAGGTTGCCGGGACCAGACGGATTGGGTCCAAGACCAGCGCTCGTTCCAGCCTTGCTGCCTCAGGCTCGCTCCGAAGGATCGCTACAACGGCTGAGGTGTCGATCACCATCAGTTAGGGATTCCATGCTCGTCATACCCGATGATCTCCTCGTCGCTGCGACTATCCAGTTCAGGCAATCGTGCCACTCTTTCTCGGATGGCGCGCAATTCTGCCAGCAGACGCTCCTGAGCGGTCTCTCCAAAGCCCAAGCGATGCAAGCGCTCGCTCAGGGCCTGATGAATGGCTGCCGTCTTACTGATACCCTGGCGGCGTGCGAGTTCATCGGCGAGAGCAACGGTGGCCGGATTTTTGATGTTCAGAGACACGAAAGACTCCAAAATTCTACCTTTCCGGCGTATTCTACCATGGACCCCTAGCCTCGTAAAGGACGAATGATAAGGCAACATTATCGTTCGTTGTCCGTGTACGACAGGCGCGGCGGTTGTTCCGTATTTCGGTTGCCAAAAGCGCCGCAATGATTCATCGTGCTGTCGATGATTCTGCGTCCCAAGCCCTCTCCGCGCCACCACGCCACGCTTGCCGGCTCCCCTTCGACCTTGCCGATGGCAACGGTGCCGGCCTGGCTGCGTCGCGCCGTTCCCGATGTGCAAAGCCTCGCGGGCAAAGACATCGGGGACCTCGCGCTCACCGCCGGCGCCGCCATCGGCGCGCTCGATGCGGTGGTCCGCCGGCAAGAGCGGTGGGCCGGCGCCTGGCGGCAGCGCCTGGCACTTTCGGCCGCCGCGGCAACGGCAAAGCAGGCCGGCCGCGTCGAGGATGAAGCAGCACTTCGCGACGCCGTGCTGCTCACGCGACCGGGCGACAATGTCGGGCCCGCGGGTCTTTTCCTCCTCGCCTGGCGCCGGCTGGCCGGAATGCCTGCGGAAAAACTGCTGACCAAGGCTGGCATCGGCGCGATGCTGGATAATCTAGGTCTAGCGCGCGACGACGCGAGCGTGAGCGACCTGACGGACGATCTTCGCCAGCTCAGCGCCAGCGCCGGGTTGGTCGGAATGCTGACCGGCGCCATCGCGATCGCCGAACGCCACGGCTTTGCGCGCGCTCTTGGAGCCTGGCTCGCCGACGCTTTGCTGGCGCAACGGTTGGGTTGGGTTCATGCGGTGCCGCTGCTGGGCGCCGAAGCGGCCTTGGGCGCAAGCGCCCGCCCGCGCCGATCGGCAGCCGGCTCTGCGGCGACAGGCATTGAGACAAATCCTGAGCGTGCGAAAGGTCTGCTTGCCGCGCAGGCGCGCGCTGCGCTGCGCGCCATCGATCTTTCCGCGGAGCTCGAGCGCCGCGCCGACCGGCTGCTTACCGTCGCCCCGAAACTCAGGGCCAAGGCAGCGGGCGCTGTTGTCGACAAGCTGCTGTCCGACGATGCGATCGTTACCTCGCAAGATATTGCCGGCATGAGCGACCGTGGGCTGCGCCGCCTGTTCGACCGTTTGGTCGAACTCGGCGCGGTGCGTGAACTGTCCGGCCGTCCGACCTTCCGTATCTACGGGCTGTGACGACCATGATGGAAGCAACGAGGCGAGGGAGGGGCCGGCCAGATGACGGACGATCAGGCGACCGCCTCTTTGACCGGGAGTTGGATCACCTGCCGCCGGAAGCGCGCTGGCGTGAATGGATGCATCGGGTCGAGGCAACCATTTTTGCCGCCAGCGAACCCGTAACTCGCGAGACGTTGGCGCGGATCGTCGGCAAAAGCTGCAGCATCGACTTACTCATCGATGACATTCGTGAGGAGCTGAGCGGCCGGCCCTACGACTTGGTCGCCGTCGCCGGCGGCTGGAAACATCTGACGCGGCCGGCCTATGCCGACGCCATCCGCAGTGCATTTGGCACGGCCGTCGGCGGGAAAGGACGTGCCGTAGACTTGAGGCAGTCGGACGTGCTGGTGCTGATGTGCATCGCCTATTTCCAGCCGATCACGCGTGGAGAACTGTCGAGCATTTTTGGGAAAGAGATTTCTCGCGACCTGATTGGCAACCTGCGCGGATCCGGCATGATCGCCTCCGGGCCGCGTAGCCCGACGCCCGGCGCGCCCTACACCTACGTCACGACCAAAGAATTCCTGCTGGAGTTCGGTCTCGACACGCTGCGCAACCTGCCGGATTTCGAGGCGCTCGAGGACGCAGGGCTACTTTCCAAGGAGAAGCTGCTGGCGGGGGACATCATCCCTGGCTTTGCCGTCGGCCCAGAGCCCGTCGGAGTCGAACTCGACGAATAGCCGCGGCGCTTTGTGTGTGAAGCTTGTCCGAAATTCGTACCATATTTCGGACATCTTGACCGTCACTTCGTCCGAAATCGGACCACAGATTTCGGACAAAGCCCCGGCATCAACCCGCCAATATCTCGATCTGCGGTCGCCGCTGGAAACGTCGCCTCTGAGAGGCGAGCCGCCTCTAAACTGGTCTTATATCTCGATTAATAGATAAGAATGTAATCAACTTCCAATATTTTAAATAATGACAGTATCGATAAGAGGCCATTATCGATAGTTATTTTGCTCCTGAAGAAAATCGCCTGCAAGTAAACCTAACATCGAGATAGCTTGACCAATACGAATCAGGCATCATGGAAACAATGGCTTACGACATCAGCGATTTGTCCCTGAACACCCTGATAGGGCCGTTTTCCCGCGCGACCGCGGCTTTGGCGAGGCTCGACGAGCGCTTGGCCCGCTCTCCCGTCCGCGACGGCTTTGTCGAGCGCCAACATTTTGCCGACGCGGCCGCAGCACTTTGGCTCGAGGGCGAGCTCGTCCACCCCGAGGACCTTGTCCTGCACGACGCCCACATGGACATTCGGACACCGACCCACGAGCTCACCCGGGCGCATGCGGTGCTGCGAACCCGCCGTCGGATTTTTTCGCAGAAGCCGGACTGGGCGCTCAGCCGCGATGGTTTTTTGGCGCTGGCCGGCCGCGGCGGCGCCATGTCGGCGGCGGCGGGCCAAAAAAGCCGGGACGGGGAAGGCGCCGACCCCGTTGAAGCCGATGGTCGGGATGACGCTGAGGCCGACCTGCTGGCCGAAGAATTTGCCGAGATCGATGCCGTCCTGGCACGCTCATCAAGGCTCCTCAGCGGCGCAGATTGGCCTGATCGAAAGGAGGAAACGTCACGACGTGACCGGCCGGAGCCGCAAAACGACCTGATCTACGATCTCGACTGGAATGAAGAAGAACGCCCCGCCGAATGGCAGGACGTTGTCGCCAGGACGCGCGATCTGCCGGTCGTCCTGCGCGCGGCGTTGCTTCTCGACGCTGGCAGGACATCGAGGTGCTGCAGCATGGCGCCTGGCTCGGGTCGCTGCTGGTTGCCGCGCTGTTGCGGCAGGAGGGTCTTGCCGCCCACCATCTCGCCAGCCTGCATCTCGGCGCCAAAAACATTCCGCGCGAGCGGCGGCGGGCGCGCAATCGCAGCGATCGGCTGTTGGCCTCTCTCGATGCCATTCACGATGCAGCAGTGGCTGGCCTGAAGGAGCATGACCGTCTCGTGCTGGCGAAAAGCCAGATGGAGCGGCGGCTCAAACAACGGCGCTCGAGCTCGAAATTGGGCGATCTGGTCGAGCTGGTGCTGTCGCGGCCACTCGTCTCGGCTGGCATGATCCAGGACAGGCTAAAGGTGACAAAACAGGGAGCGCTCAACCTGGTCGGCGAGCTTGGTCTGCGCGAGATGACGGGCAGGGGGAGGTTTCGCGCCTGGGGAATTGTTTAGTCCCCAGCCATTCGCTACTAACTTTACCAAATTATCGAACTTGACGAACTTGCGCTCTGGAACCATATTGGTGACAGCAAGAGGTTGTCATCATGGCCGCTCCAAAACCCAGTAATCATAGCGGCGCCGCGTCCCCTGCGGGAGTCGCGGCCCTGAGCTTCACCACAAAGCTGCCGGCACAGGCAGACTTCAAGAAGGTATTGCTCGAACGCTATCAGGAAGCGATCGCACGCAGCCGCAAGATCGGCCGCCGCGTATCGTTCCGGGTAGAGGTCGATCCGGCGGCTGATGCGCAGACGATCACGCCGGTCGAAGAGCAACCGATCGCTTCAGGCGATAGCTTTCCCGTCGAGGACACGGGCATGCCCGATGCGGATCTCGAGGCGGCTCTTGCCGGAGCGCGCGCGCGTGGCCGCAAGCGTGTCGCCGAAATTGTCGCCGGCGAGGACATGCTGAGCGCGGATGCCTTTGCCAAGCTGCTCGGCACGTCGCGCGTGACGGTCAACGCCAGGCGGCAAAGCGGACAGGTGCTCGGGATCGATGGCGCCAAACGCGGTTTCCGCTTTCCTGTCTGGCAACTCGACAAGGACGGTCGTCCCTTCGGCGCATTGCCGGCGCTGCATGCCATGTTGGGCAACAGTGCCTGGGCCGTCTATCGGTTTTTGGTGTCGCGCCATGGCGTCCTTGATGGGCGGACGGGCCTTCGAGCCCTTCAGCAAGGCGATGACGCCTCGGTTTTGGCCGCGGCGGAAGGCATGGCCAGGGGTGATTTCGACTGAATGCCCGGCGTTCCACCTCCACCCGATTTCGCGCGCGCAAAGCTCGAAATCGAGACCATACCGCGGGGTCGGACGTTCGGTCGGATCTACTGGAGCACCTATCCTGATCCATTGGGGTACGGGAAGTCGCCGAGCCGGTTCAGCGATCCTCGACGCCGTCTTGACGCCAGCCGGTTTGGCCTCTTTACCTCGGTGACTCCCTGAAGGTGTGCTTCCTAGAGACCGTGCTCCGCGACCGCCGCGAAGGAATTCTTGACGATCTTCCAATAGAGGAGGTGCAGCTGACCCGACGGCGCTATGCGGAGATCGCGACCACGACAGACCTACGCCTGGTCGACCTCAGAGGCGATAATGCCGTTCGGATGGGCGTGCCGACCGATGTCGTTCGGGCAAGCGCCAGAACCTGGCACGCCGGTGGTCACTGAAGCAAACTGTTCCTTGCCCAGATCCTGAACTAGCTCGATCTCATAGAGAGAGACCTCATCAGGTACGGATCGATGAGCCACCTCTCCGAGATCCCGCACCAAAATGCCGTAGCAGCGGCATCGGCAATGGATCGCCGCGCAAAAGGGACCCCTTGTAATGCGCTGCGGTCAGAGTTTGCCGGGCGGAGTTGGTCGGGGTTGCGCAGCCCGGCGAGCGCGAATTAGCTTGGTGGGGTGATCAGGCGCGGTTCTTGCAGCGCCAGGATTCGTTTCCGGTGTCGATGATCTCGCAGTGGTGGGTGAGCCGGTCGAGCGATGCCGTGGTCATCTTGGCGTCGCCGAAGGCGGCGGGCCATTCTCCGAAGGCCAGAATGGTGGTGGCGATGATCGAGGTCCGTTCATAGAAGCCTGCTGATCAGGTCGAAGAGCAATTGCCCGCCGGCTTGCGCGAACGGAAGATAGCCGAGTTCATCGAGCACGACGAAGTCGAGCTGGGTGAGGTAATCGGCGATACGGCCCTGCTTGCCGCCTCGGTGCTCGGTCTCGAGCCGGTTGACGAGATCGACGGAAATTGCCGATGTTAGATAGGCGTGGCTTCTTCGAGGTAAAAATGGGCAAACTTCTTGTGGTTGCGTAGAGCCTGAGGTCGGTAAGGTCCGAACCCGGCGCACTGCGGGACGTCGGCGAACTCAAAGCGGGCGTCGACAGTAGGATGGACTACAGCTTCCGGATTGATGTCCCGGAGTTTGACCTTGTAGCCCAGTTTGGCGCTCAACAATGACAGCCAGGTAGGGGTCCGGCTCGCAATCATATCTTGCATACCCGCCACCTCACAATGCTGGAGACCGTCGGCGGAAGGAAAGAGGTGCAGCGCCGCACCGGTTTCCATAGATCGTTCGAATCTCTCGCCTTTGACCACGACGGGGCCGACAACAAGTCCATCCGGGATGGCGGTCGCTTCTTCGATCATCCAAAGCAGCGCTATGTCGGACAAACGCGATTCAGCCTCGGGATAGCTTCCGCCAATGTCCGAGTGATTCCCGGCAAACCACAACTGTTGCAGGACCTCATGACCATCAATCGTAGTGGGCGCAGCTACGGTCGGTCCCCAGCCGACTCTCGCGAAATCCTCGCGCGTTTCGTCAATGGCATTTGCCGATCGCGCGAAGTTGACGAACCGGCTGAGAAGGCGGTCGAAGTTGTCCCCCTTCCACTCGGCGATATGGCTGTGAACGTCACCCGGGTTGGGGAAGTCCCGGATGGTTTTGCGCACGGACCCGCGCTGCCTTTGATGGAGCACTGCCATGCCTAGAGCCGCCCCGGCGACTACAATCGACCCGAAGGTTCCCCAGAACGAAACCCAGAAGCTGGCGATTGCCGCAACGATCAATGCAGGCACGAACGCCGCCACCGCACCGAGACCGAACACACCGGCATATAGCCCGATCTGGATTATGGAGCGCCGCAATCCCTTTGCGCCCAATGCCGCCACGGTGTCGAACACGCCGATGAAATGAGGCGCAGTATTTGAGCGGTTTACTTCTCCGGTCTCGTGATGCGAGCCATAGTTCTCACGAAATCGGCGCGCGAGTTCGAGCCGTTCATCCTCAAAGTCTTTCCGAAGATGTCCAGCGCCATGCTCAAGCACGGTGCGCACGGCTTCCTCTGCGATATCACGCGTCGCCTTTCTGAACCGCGGCAAAGGGGCATCTCCCACGCGGCTGGGTACGCCGCAAAGCATAAGAAGGTTCGCAACCGCTCTGACGGTGTAGGCGCCTCTGCTGAACCCAAACAGGAAGATGCGATCTCCCGCTTGATAGTGATTGATGATGAACTCATAGCAATCGGCAATGTTGGTGGTGATGCCGGTGCCTGAAACGGACGCCAGCAGCTTTTGGACCCGCCGAACGATGTCGGTCATGCCGGTCGCGGTGGTTTCCGTGCCCAGTCCTGGATCGTAGAATGAAACCTGGGCTGCTGAGTTGACGGGGCTTTCCGGACCGACACGAGATGCCCGATAAAGCTTGTAAACATTGCTCATTCGCTGCTCCGCGCGGACTCCGCCATCTTGGCCGGTCCCGTCGGAGAACACCACAATGTTCTTGCTCATCTCAAAAAATACCTTCCAGAAGAGAACGTATCTACCCGCAGGTGTAGACTCGGATAGCCAACCATCCATACGAGGCTTCCGAAAGCCTGCGCATCGCCCGCTGACAACACCGCCACTAGGTCAGGTCAATGATCTAAAAGCGATCTCGCCCCTCAATTTACTGACCGGAGAGCATCTTCTGCCTTGGCCAGCCGTTCGCCGTGAAGAACCACGCGAAGCAGAAATATTTGCCTGCCTGCAAGTGAAGAGGAGAATCAACTCGTGGAAGGCGCTCGAAACACACCGATAGTGGGATCAGGATCGTAGATCGGCTCCACCGAAATATCGAACTTCCCGGCCATGGTCATCTGAATCGGGGCGAACGGCGTGCTCACCGTTGTGCTCGATTCGAACGTTCCTTCGAAAGCAGTTTTGTTCAAAATACCGAAGGCGTTGAACTCCAGATGCGTCGTAATCGCAAATGGGATTGCGACCTCCTTGCCCGTCGCCATATCCCAAAAAGCGCTATTTGCAGGGTACTTATGTTCGGTCATGAAGCCGAACGTATTGGGACTGCCAGGATCGTTAGAGACGAACCCATCATTTGAGATCGCAAAAAAGGTATCAAGCCCGAACTTCTCATTCGACTGCTGCAAATGCGCGTTCGGGGCCTGGGTCTTTATGTATGCGAGCATGTGATTTTCTTTGGTTCGGGCGATCCAGCCACCCGTCACGCTCAACATCAAGCCAACCATCATCGGTGCCGGCGGCACCGTGCTTTCAACAATAATGCGCCCGAAGCCGAGCTTGGCATTAGACGGGAGTCCGTTGCCGAGGGGCTCCCCCATTTCCAGCAGAGGGTTGGCTACTCCAAGCGCGCGAAGGAATTTCCCGAGACCTATCTTCCATCCGTCTTTTGCGAAGTCGATGATTTGCAGGTCTCTAAGTGTCTCACCAGCTCCGATGCTGCGATCCGGAATTTCGCAGTCGTCCAGTTTGACCGGGATGAACCAGGTTCTGTTTGCGGGCCGCAATCGCAATTGGTCGATTGCCAAGACGAGCTCTTCATTTGCATACGTGACTTCGCGGTTCTGCCAATTTTTGCTGAACATCGCGACGTAATAGCTGCCGCCCTCAATTGCACGACGAATGGAGTCCTTCCAGCGAGAGCCGGGGGCAATGTCATTCTTATCGCGCCAATAGGGCACCGCGTTCTTTTCGAGAATGTTAGCAATGTAGTTGACAAGCGCTTCATCATTGCGAACGTAAGAAATAAACGAGTGTGTCATCGGAATGGATCCTAAACTTCGACACCTTCGCACAAAAATACGTCATCCGATATTGGTGAAAGTCTTTTCACACAGCCTACGCAAAGCTCATCATCTCATATATTATCGCGTGGTAGCGCTGTGGAAGGGCATTGAAGCGTCGAGTTGGACCGAACGTGGGTCTGTTATTTTTCAATCAAAGACCTCCCCGGAGGCATGCTCGACAGCTAAGGCGAGTCGATGAGATCGTCCTAAGGCGTCAGGATAGGGATGATGTTTTGGTTAAACGCGAGAGTTGGTCCGAACAGGACATTCTGGATTTGCCACCAGAAGAGTCAGACGATTTTGACCGCAAGGGCGGGCGTCTGTTTGATGAAGTGGAAGACAAGGTGCTGACGACCATAGCCAAGGCGCTGTCAGCGTTCGCTAACTCGGGAGGCGGATCCCTTGTGCTCGGCGTGAAGGACGACGGCACCATCGACGGCATTCCAGGGATGAAAGGTAGGGCAACAATTCGGGACTGGTTGGAGCAGAAGGTTCCGCACCTGTTAGATTACCCCTTGGCTGATTTCAGGGTCCACACAGTCCTTCGTAGTGAACAGTCGCAAATCCCAATCGGCAGAGAGATCATTGTAATCGACGTTGGCGATAGCGCCGCTGCGCCGCATCAAAGCGCGTGCGACCAACTGTACTATCATCGCCAAGGTGGCCGGTCGGTCCCCGCCAAGCACTTCTATCTGGATCTGCTGCGGCAAAGGCTGACACATCCGGTTTTGACGTTGGGAATGCATGGCATCCAAACCCATACCGCGCAGGAGCTCAATGGCGGGATTTACTTCATTGTGAATTTGACGTTCGTTGTGAGGAACGTGGGGAGAATAGCAGCTCATGAATGGGCGATCTCGTTGCGAAACGTGGAGCACCCCACCGATGGCTTCTTCGACCGCCATCGTCTCATGTTCGAGTATGAACACGAGTTCCAGATTCCGTATTCTTCAGGTGGTATCGAACTCAGGCAACCAATCTTGCCGGGGCGGGGTTTGAGGCAGACACGACCGCTAGGGTTCCCGGTGTTTTTCCCGGTGGGCGGACCTATTTCCAACATCACTGAGGCCATCGAAGAAAGATTCAAAGGCACTATGTTTCAGTTTCAGTTGGCGACGGAATTTTCTGCCGGTGAGATTTCACCTTTGGGTTTGGGGCAACTCATGCCTGCGCAGGAGATGGCACTTATGGCGTGCAAAAAGGCTCCGCACTACTTCTCATTGTGATCGACACACCCTGAAACGCGCTAGACTAGGTTCCGGGATCAGCCACCGGATGTTCTGCTTCAATTCCCTGAGCAATCGAAAACTCATTGAGCTTTGCAATGACATGGTCTGTGGCCATGTGAACGGCAAAGCAGATTTCCGATAATTCATGACGGGTCAGGCGAATATTAGTTCCGACCGCAAAGCTTCTTTCCTTCCATGTCAGACGCATGACGATCATCGCGGCCTCGGGGCCGGTAGCAACGCGTCCGGCTTCAATGGCCTCGTGATCTATCGGTTGTTCCGTGCCATCGGGGTGCCTCATGAAGACGCCCAAAAAAGACCAACGGATCAGAAGTCGATTGTTTTCGGGGTTTACATCCTTCCGTGAGACGAGGCCCATTCGGTGGGAAAGGCAATTGCGAGCTTTTCGAAAGCTCTCAAACATCTCCCAATACCGCTGATCGAGACCGATAAGCTCCCGCAAACGGCTGTATTGAGCACTGATGCTAAGCATCTCAACTTCGGCGGCGAGCGCGCGCAAATCCGTTGGAATGTAGCTGTGCGTCGCCATCATGTGCTGGATCGGAAAGCAGTGCTTCAGAAAGATGGCGAACGCATCTACCAGATCGCGAAGTGCGTTGCCGATGATCCAAGCTTCGAAGCTCTCGTTGAATTGCCTTCGCGTCTCGTCGGAAATTTCACTGGGAACAAAATGATAGCTCATGCGGTCATCGAGCTGGTGGGGCAAAGAAGGAATATGATTTGCGGCATTGGAGCCTAACGCCAGAAAGACCGAAGCTCTCCGAACCCCTAGGTCGGCAGGTCGACGCAAGCGAGCAAAATCAATTCGCACATGCGGTCGCTCGCCAGGTCCGTCAGTAGCTTGGTCCGACATGCTTACTCCGGTAGAGAGTTCAGGTCAGAAGGAATACTCAGTCGCCACGGGGGGATCGTCTGACTCTTAGTACGCGCTGAATGCTGACGGCAATGACTCGTTGAATCACCATCTCGATCTCGTGTCGCTTCAAATTCCGGGGCAAACCCAAGCCGAGAGCGCTCGTCCAAGTCCTCCACTGCTGGCACCACCGTAACGCGCTCTGCATCTCGCGGGCCATGAGCTCCGCCGGACTTTCATGCTGGTCAACCCGTGTGACATTGCGTCCCAGTTCAAGCTAGATGCACGACGCGGGCGGCGGGTGCTCCGGCCACCGGCATCTCAATTCCCCACGGATATCGTGGTTCCTGCGCGCGTTCGTACTGATAGACGATGAGTTTTGGCAGGTTTCTTTTGTCGTAACGCCGCGCGAGATTGAACACGACACTGTTTTGGGCGGCGAGGACGAGATGGATCCGATCGACTCCCATCGCGTCGAGCTGCTTCAAAATGCCGAGAAACTGATCAGCAAGCGCCAATTGCCTAGCTTGAGACCAGTGCGACGACTGCGAATCCCGCAGCGTCATGCGGACTACAGGGTGCGTGAATGTGGTAGCCAAATCCTCCGACTTCACCGTGTATGAAGCCGAGATGGCGAGCACCACCTCGCGGGCGCTTCCGGCTTCCTCGATCCCTGTGATTTGGAAGCGCAAGCCATCGTCCGACCCATCGAGCAAGCGCCACTGACTCGCGGTCCGATCCCAGTCCATGACTACGACATCGCCCTCGTCATCCAGGAGCACTCCAGTCAAAAAGGTGAGCGGCACGGCAGTCAGTCCGCCATAGACGGTCGTCAAATCGCTTCTATCATTTCCCTTCTGAGCCTGGTGGAGCCACGTCTTCATCGTGCCGACTGGCTGGAGAAGGTCCTCGGGCTCAACAATGAGTCCGTCCTTCCGTTGCCGCACGTCCAAAAGGTAGTCCATCCGAGTGCCAACGATGCTGTCAGGAACGGCCGCCTTCAATGGCGAACCGTCGTCATCCCGCAATCCTCGGCCCTCGATAACAAAGACCTTCTTTCGCGAGAGGCGCTCTTGCTCGTCCGAGTACCGCCTCCACGCCCAGACGGCCGAACCGATCATCAGCAGAGCGCAAACCATCGTGACGCCCCAGAGGATGCCATCCGGGATAGTCCCGGCGGTACCAATCTCCACGGTGCCAGGTGTGCCCCAGATAGGGCCGGAATAACTAAAGGCCCAATTTGCGCCATGAATCGCAATCAGCACGGCGACGGCGCCGCGGAAAATCCAACTCTCCGCGTTACGAGCCCGAAAGAACCAACCTGCTGCAGATCGGATCACAAAGTCGACTGTATCCCAGCGCATGAGCGGCTCCCTTCAGTTGGTCGTCAGTTCGACAGGCTCCGGCACCTGACCGCGCCGATGAAGGCTTGCGGAGGAAACGAAGCGACGGAAAAATCCAATTTTCACGATCAGGAGCACGGCGAACTCGATATCCCTTTCTGCGTCGACCAAATCCTGCATCGAATGAAGATCGGTGACGCTCGGATGCGTCGAAAAACTCGGATGTGAGTGCCATTCGCCGAGATAATTGAACGTCTGATAGTTGTGACCTGTCCGATCGAAGAACTTCTCCAACGCCTGCCGGTGATGGTCGGCGTCGCGAACGAAGTGAGCCCGTTCTCCCGAAATCTCGTCCAGAGAAAAGTCAACGACCGCAAAATGGCCGCGCGCGATTTCCTGCCCCATGAGGATGCCGCCGATCTCGCGCGATCCGGCTCGTCGAAGAGCCTGCCTCACACGATCGCGCACCACACGGGGGACTCCCACCCGGATCACGCTGCGACTTCCGGGAAGAGAGAGGCGAGTAGGTCCTTCAGGTCCTCCTTGGATGCCGCTTCTTGGGCTTCGCCCCACTCTCCTTCCAGCCGAAGATCGATCGGCCAGGTATCGAAGGGTGCCCGGAAGATCCATTCCGCCGCCAGTCCGATCGCATAGGCTGATGACGGAAAGATGCTTTGCTCTCGCGTCAGGATATCCAACGCCAATCTGGACGCATGGCCGGCGATGACACTGACATCGGCGTCATCTGCTATGAGCAAGGAGCCATGCTCCCGCTGCGCTCCATAATCCGCTTGAGCCGCGGCCGCCCATGGCACGCCATGGTCATCACACCAGGCGCGGATCTGGTCCCGGGCGATTGTCGGGATCGGGTCGAGCTTTGGCCTCACCCTCGCGACGATACCTCCGATCCCACCGGCAAAGACCTCGCACCAAATCATCGGTTTGCGGTGCCGGCGCGCGACCGCCGCCACTAGATTGAACGCGCGCGGATCGGCGGTCGCATCGATCAGAAGGTCGGCCTGCACCAGGTCCTCCATGACAGACTCGGTAGTTCCGGCACTCTCCTGCTGACCGAGCGCCACGCGGCGCATCGAAATCTCGGCATTGGCGACAATGTCCTTGAGGCGAGCCGTCAAGGAGTCAACCTTATGTTGGCCAATCGCCCGTGCGTCGAGGTCATTCCTGACGAGATTTGCCGAGAAGAAGATATCGTCATCGACGAGCGTGAATTTACGGACGCCGGATCTGGCAAGTGTGGTGGCGATCTTCGATCCGACGGAACCGCACCCGACAATCGCGACCCGCTTCTGTACAAGACCGGCGTGGCCCGCCGGCAGACGGCCAGATGCGTCGGGTGCAATGATCATCTTGTAGCCGAAAACAGTCTGCTTGCCCTCGTGCGGATAGAGGTTCAGCGCGATCCACCGGTCTGCGTCCCCGAGCAGCACGAAACCGTCAAAGGGATTGCCCGGAAGCTGCTCGGCAAGTTCGGGAAACTCGGCAGGCAGCAGCTCGGCGAAACGTCCCGGATTTGCCCGGAAGCTGTCGATCTCCCGCGTTGTTCGAAAGGCGAACCCCTTTGCGATTGTGGAGCGCGAAGGCTCTGGACCGCTGTGCGACCATATCGAGCCTCCGTCTCCTACACTGACGAGAGACGCAACCCACGTCGGTTTTTCGAGCCGGTCCCAGGCGGTGATGGGTACAGGGGCATCGACTGGAAGTCCTACGAGAACTTCGATAGCGTCTCGGTCAAGCACGAACCTCATCTGCTCGCTGCGGGCGTCGCGACCAAGCGAGGCCTGATGAGCCGACCGCACAACGCCATCTTCGTCTCCCTCCGGGCTCTCGCCCGACAGGAGACGATATGCGCTCTCGGCCATCATCGCGCCGGTGATCGCCGGATCCCAATTGTCCGGCCGGAATTCGAGGCAGAGCTCTCCACCAGCCCCGTACTGGTGCCACGAAAGCCGCTTGCCGTCCCGTGACAGCACCATCGGCGGCGTATCCGGGAAGGTCGACGGATACGCCATGAAGAGGCTGAACGTCTCACCATTGTGCTGGATGTCGAAATCCACGATCAGCTGAAGATCGTCGCCGACCCTCCAGCCGACACCCGACAACCATCCGGCGCGCTCCAGCAACTGTGCAAGCGCGACCTGCTCGGCCCTCGCACGGGAAGCGTTCGTCAGCCACCAACTCATGCAAATCCCTTCGGCGTCGTTGGCACCCGAGGCGCGTTTCCGAAGGTCGGGATAGCCGCCGCAGGGGCAACGGACGCCGTACGCAGGAGCCCTCCACCATTTCCGCGGATCCTTGCCACTGCCCGATCGGTTAACGCCGTGCCCATCCGGGCAGAGACCGCTTCGTTCATGCCCTGCAACATCGTAGCGCGGGCGGCGCGTCCAAAATCCTGCCGAGCCTGTTCGAGCCAACGGAAGAACGCCTGCGCCTTGCGCGGGTCCTTCTCCCATTTGTCAGCGAAGTTCTCGAACGCGTCGGTGGGGTTCGGAATGACATACTTGGTGCCATCGCGACGGATGTACCGGTCCATGCCCTCCAGGATCGAAAAGAGGGCGCCGGCGATCGTGTCCTGTTCCCCGTATGCGTGGCCTGCCAGCGTGGTGATGATGACGGAGATGGGCTTCAGATCGGGTTCGCCGGCAAACATGTTGTCGCGGTGCCTCTTCAAGAGCATCACCGCGGCCTGCAAGGGCGTCCGCACGCGATAGTCCGGCAGTTTCTCGACGCTAGCCGTAACGCCCTGCCTCCTCAACGACTCCACGAGGATCTGTTTGCGCCGGGCGAGGACCGAACCCATTCGTGACCTAATCCATTCCCCATACCCCTTTGGATTGGAGCGCGGCCAGTCGGCCGTCCGCACCCGGTAGGTCGAGACATCGCGATCCGTGATGGCGATCGCAGTATCCGCCCACCGCGCATCGAATTGCGCGCGTTCCAGAAGAAGCCGCTGTTCTGAGCCATTCGGCAACGAGGGAACGATGTCCATGTGGAATTGGGCGCCATCTGCATAGGAGAGGATCCAGCAACGCCGGCCTTCACTCACAGGCTTCGTCATCCCTTTGGCGTCGTGGTAGGCCTTAATTTCATGGCCCAGGAGCTGCTTCAGATCGAACTGCGTGAGATCGTTCTTGGTGATCTGCTTCAGCTCACAGACAGAGTCGACATCGTACTCCTCGGCGTCGTTGACCGGTCGGATCGCCGTTCCAAGACGAAACGATCCTTGTACATAAACCGCCGGATCGAAATTCCGCACCGTGCTCTCGGGCCGGTGAAACCAATCGCCCAGGGACGTGTAGCTCGTCTCGGCCTGTTCATACCGGGATACTGGAATGGCGAGCTCCTCCACGAGTGCCTGAAGGAATTTCTCAACCTGATCGTCTGTGCCTGCCATTTCCGAACTCCTCTATTGCCCGACAGCGTTTTAGCTTCGCCCGGTCGGCCGTGGGAATAACAAGTATACGGATCGTGTAAATATGTCCATAGCCTTTTTACACGTATCGGCGATCAAGGCTTGGGAGCATGTGGGGGAGCCCCATGCATGGCTCCAGCCCGCTTTTCAATTTGACCATCAGCGCTGATGAGAATATGAAGTATACACATCGTCTTTCAATTTCAATATAGTTTCTATACGCGCATTGTGAGGTAATGATGGAGAACGAACGACCCGGGGTGCGTTGGGGCGTCGAACAAAGGCTGGAATTCATAGAGTTCCGGCTGTTCTGGGAAGGCGGGGTGAACCGCGCAGATATCATTAACATGTTCGGCGTTTCGGTGCCGCAGGCATCGAAAGACCTGACGCTGTATCAGGAGCGAGCACCAGGAAATGTGGAGTACGACAAGAGCGCCAAGCGCTATATCCCCGCCCGAAATTTCGACCCGAGATTCTTGACCCCTGGCCCCGAAGCGTACCTGTCTCGCCTGCGCTCCCTTGCGGAAGGACTATCAAAGGCAGCCGAATCCTGGCTTCGGTATCATCCCGAATCCGACATCGCTCTGACCCCGCACCGTGATGTCGATACGGCCGTGTTGCGGGCAGTCCTCGATGCAATGCGCGAGCAGAAATCCGTGGAAGTCCTGTACCAGTCCATGAACAGCATTCGTCCTGACCCCATGTGGCGGCGCATGTCGCCCCATGCTTTCGGCTATGACGGATTTCGCTGGCACGCGCGGGCTTACTGCCACCTCGACGCCAAGTACAAAGACTTCATACTGCCGCGCATTCTCGAAGCACGTTCCCCCGGCCCGAGCGGCGCGGGTGGAGAGAATGATCTGGGATGGCACGAGCGTATCCGGGTCGAAATTACACCGCATCCGGCGCTCGCCGAAAATCAGAAGAAGGTCGTGGCAAAGGATTACGGCATGACGGATAATAAAGCTGTGCTGTCGGTTCGCTGTTCGATGCTGTTCTATGTCCTTAAGAGGCTCGGATTGCTCGGGGATGCCGAGAAGGAACCTGCGCGGGCGCAGCACATAGTTTTGCTGAACAAAGAGGCCGTGCGAGCCGCGCTGAAACGTGCCGAGTCTGCCGATGCGAGCGTGGCAGAGCAGGCATAGGCTTGGCGTGTCCGGCTCACTATCCCCTGATACGAGAGAAGTCCCGATCAATGCTATTGCGTTCTCGCTGAAACGCCTGCCATGGTGCTATCAGTGTGGGGGATTGCGTGGTGTCCGAACTGTCCGAATCAATGCTCGTGGTGAAACCACGGGCTCTGCTTGAACCGGAAAACATCAAATCTCTTCTGGGTTGGGTGCCGGGACACCAGCGAAAGTTTACGGAAATCGCCGCTTCGACTCAAGCAAGCGGCTGGCAGAACAATTTTCCCAAGGAGCGAGCGTTCGAATCGCTGACCCTGTTGTTAGCGATGCCGGACGGCCTCGTCGTCGCGGAGGATATCTGCTCGAGGGCTGGCATCCGTGGCGTTGAGGAGGCGATTTTCAGGCTCGCTAATGTCGCAATTCGGCGCTGCCAAGCAGATGCGATCGCTCCTGAGGAGCAATGGCCCGCGATACTGGCAGATGCCGGATATTCTAGGGAAGCCGATTGGCTGTTGTGGTACAGCCAGCAGAAACTCGGTGCCGGTGCCGGACAGTTTGTGCGCCCGCTAGTTGAAACCCATCAAAACTTGCGCGATCTCCTCACACCCAAGGGACCTGTTGAGTCGTCACCGACCACACCTTTGAGTGTGGTCGGTGATGAGTGGCAAAACACGCTGCAATCTTTGGAAACGGCCCTCACTACCGCAATTCCCTATGATGAAAACCTGCCGTCTCTCCTTCGAAAGGCGGCCCAGGACCTTGAACTGATCGCCGCGAAAGAGCAGGAAAGGGCCTCGGCGTTGACCGCGCAGCTGCTCAACGAATTGGAGACGTTGAAGACGCAACGCTCCGGCAACAGTCGTCTTGATGCCGATGCCACTACCGCATTGGATACAGCGGTGGCTCATATGCCGTCCTTAGGTATAGGTGGTCAGGCCGCTGCTGAAAGCGTATTGGCGGCTGCGCGCGCCTATGGTCAGGCTGCCAAAGCTTGGAGCACCGCTCACGAAGCACTGCGGGAAACGGCTGACTACGAAAGCGCCGGGAAAGCTCATTCTGGGCTTCTGCAAGCTTTGCGAGACCTCCAATCGGAAGTCGTTGCACTAACGGACATGATCGGTCTCCTTCCAGAGACGGCATTCATCGCTGCGCCTCCACCTTTTTCAAAGGGTGAGCAAGAGCATGACAGTGAACAAGATGCGGTAGTTGCTAAGCAGGAAATCGACTCTGTTGAGCTTATCGTCGCGAACAACGACACTTTGAATCTCGTCGAGCAGGACGTTATGGGTGTCGAGATAACGACCGCCATCGATAGCGCAGAGGACTCCTTTATAGCGGAGGAGCCTGCGGCCCCTGACTTCCAAGCGAAGCCCGAACATGAACTCGTCCCGACTGTCCCCAACGGCGAGCGATTAAGCGAGGATGAGTTACTCGCGCCGGGTGGGGAGTGGGGGGCTGAGCAGAAGGCCGAACTGGCGGCAGGTGCTCTCCGTGCAGTTGCAACGAGCCTATCGACCAAGCGTTTTGGCCTAGCGTTACATTCCGCCAAGGTGGCGCAGGCGGGAGGAATTGCGTTCCCCTTCGGATTCTCTGCCTCACTTCTGGATGCGTTGGTTTGCGGGTTAGCAATCGGCACGCCCCGGTCGGAGCGCGCGATTGAGAGTTTTGGTCGGCAGCGCGACACTGTCGTCCGGGAACTGACCGAAGGAGCCGACCGGCACGTACAGTTGATAGCATTCGCGGCAGCGCTTCGCCCAGCACTGTTCGCGATCGAGGCCGGCGCCGAAGCGGTGTTGAAGCAAACGCCATCTTTGCCGACATTAGGCGAAGGGTTGTTCGAGCTAGTACGTTTCGCGAATGAAACTGTGAGGACCGGCGAGATAGTGCCGAGTGAGCTTTCGGAGCTTCGTGATCGCCTGGCGACTAAACGCGAGCTCGAATCGCTGAGGCAGGAACTTGATCGATTCTTCGACGATGCGCGTAGGAAGACGATTAAGTTCCACCGGGCGACCGTCATCTGGACGTCGTTGTTGCGTGTCGGCACTGTGCATGATGCGCTCAGCGCCGTCATCAAAGGCTCCCCCAATGCCGCCGGTCGCGTTGCCGCGGCACTCGGCGAGGAACTTTCGGATATTGACAAGCTGATCGCGGACTCCGATCGGGAGGCAATGAAGGGCCGGAAGGCGCAGCCGCTAACCGCTGGTCCAAGGGCAACCCTGCGCGATTGGATCGAGGACATCGCGGACCGGCTGCGGGCTTGGCAGCGCCTTAACGAGATGCTGTCGAGGCCAGAGCCGAATCGCTTCGGTTTGCAGAACCGCGAGGAGCTGCGGACAGCCCTTCAGAAGGCCCAGAAGGATTTGGACGGAATTACTTCGGGCGAGTTAACTCGAGCCGCTAACGGAAACGGAGTGGCGCTTCAGCTTGCCGCTGGTGCCGCCCTCGAAGCCGTCATGTCAGTGCTGCAACTCTTCGAAGGCGAGGAACCGCCGCGCTTATCGCTCGAAATGCGCTACAACGACGAATTGTTGCTCCTGTCCCATGCGTGGCATCCGAATGATGCCGATCGGTGGACCGATGCCGAACGTGCTGCCTTTTTCTCGGAAGTTGAGATCAGTGCGGGGGCGCCATCTAATTTCATGGAGGCATTTGAAAGAGCGCTTGCCGGCGGCCACTTCCCGCAGGCCATACGGGCTCGGGATCATTTATTATTGGACCGTCCCGCAGACCGTGATGCGCTTGACGCACAACTCAACGGCGAGCGTGACCGAAAGGAGGAGGCCGCCCGCAGGGACCTGGCCAAGGTACGCAAGCGTCTTAATGATCTCCTTGGAGCCGACGACCGCCAGATCCTCAGCCGTGACCTAGAGCCAGATCTTGACAAACTAGCGGCCGTTCTTCGTTCGACCGACGTGCCGACCGATCTGGCCGACTGGAACGCTGAGCTCCGCGTCATCGATGCGAAGCTCGACGCCGCGTTCAAAAGCTTACTTGGCCCGCTTCACGAGCGCCTTAATCAACTGGTGGCGAACGGCCGCGAGGTGGGCGATTTACGCAAGATGGAGGAACTGAAGGATCTTACGACTCTCGCCGAGCATATCGATGCTTACGAAAAAGGCGCTAACCCTCCTGATCCGCCTGCCAACCTGCTCGAGGCGTTCAGTCGACAATTTCTGAATCGCCAAGACCGCAGGGTGGCCGACTTATCCGCCTTGCAACGCGCGGTGGACCAGCGTCAGGCAATCGAGTCGGTAGACTTCAGCACCTTCGACGAAGGACAGCTCAATTCTGCGTCAGGTCTTCTCAAAGCGTGGCGCGAACTTCGCGGGAACGACGGAAAAGAGTCCGGACCGCAGCTCGAGCGCCTATTCTCTGTTCTACTCACTTCCAATGTCAGCGTCTCCCAAGTAAAGCCATCCACGTTCCCGGGCCATTATACCCTAAAAACCCCCACCTTTGCCGACCGGGAGGAGTGCGTCGCTCCCGCCTTCGGTAGCGCCGCTCAAGGCCGCTACGACATCGTTTTAGTAGAAAGTCGGAATGTTGGGTCAGGGGTAGAACCAGCTCAGCTGAAGAGCCGCGTGAATGCGCCAACGTTTTTCGTGATTCGGGGCCCGATGCCGGCCGCCGCGTTGCGAAACTTCATGGTTCAAGTGCGCGGCAAGGGTGCGAATCCGGCCTGTGCATTGATTGACGAAGCGCTGGTGCTGTTCCTCGCGACGCGGGCGACTCGCCGACGTTCAGATCTATTCAACCTGTCCATGGCAATGGGCGTGGTGCAACCCTACTCGGACACTGCGCAGCAAACCTCGCCGGAAATGTTTTTCGGCCGCTCTGACGAGTTAAGGGAGCTTTGGGATCCCAATGGCTCTTGCCTAGTCTACGGCGGGCGTCAGCTCGGCAAAACTGCGCTGCTCCGGCAGATCGAGCTCCGCCACAACAGCGCGAACCAGATCGTGATCTACGGCGACCAGATGGTGCAAGGATTCGGCAGCGACCAGCCCACAAGCTTCTGGCGCTGGATTGGCAAGGAGGCCAGGGCACGCGGCGTCTCAATACCCCAACGAGCAGATTCCGAGGGCATTAAGGCCGCAATTCGCAATTGGCTGGCTAGCGATAGTACGAGCCGACTGCTCTTCCTAATCGACGAGGCAGATGCCTTCCTGCGCAGCGAAATCCGCAATGGGTTCACCGTGTTGCTCGAAGTACGTGAGCTTATGCGCGTCACCGATCGCCGCTGCAAGTTCGTGTTTGCCGGCCTGCACGACGTACAGCGGCTCGCGCGCGCTCCCAATTCTCCCCTACTGCACTTCGGCAACCCAATCCGTGTCGGCCCCTTAATGGGCAAGGATTTGTTCGAGGCGCGCAGCATGGTCGAACAGCCGATGGCCGCCGCCGGCTACGCCTTCGGAAATACCGCCGAGGCGGGCCGAGCATTGATCGGCCGCGCTCTGTCCGAGGTCGGATACTATCCATCGCTGATGCAGACCTTTGGGATGGTGCTTGTCAACCGGCTTAATGGCAGGGCTTCCACACGCATCGAAAGCCCGGCTGTGCTGCCCATCCGTATCGGCGAGACCGAGCTTAATGAAGCGCTGGACGATAATTCCTTTCGCGACAGTGTTCGCACTAAGTTCGACAACACACTTAACTTGGACCAGCGCTACCGGTTGATCGCCTATCTCGTCTTGCTCGGCACGCAGGAGTCGGCCGATCGCAAGGATGTACGACCAGGTATGTCGATCGCGGAGATTCAGGCAGACGCGATGTTCTGGTGGCCTCAAGGCTTCGCGGAGGACGCCTCGAACAGCGCATTCGAGGGACTGCTCAAAGAAATGGAGGGGCTCGGCGTCCTGGTCGGGCTGTCGGATGGCCGCTATGCTATTCGCTCGGCAAGGATCGCAGCGATGCTCGGGCCGCTGCAAGAGGTGGGAGACAAGGTCCAGGAGCTCGCCGATCAGCCCTACGAGGTGGTACACGACACGGGCAGTTCCCGCCGGCTGGTGGACGGCGGCCCCTCGCCACTCACTTTTCGCCAAGAGAGTGTGTTGTTTGAGACGCTTGGGGCCCCACCGATCACCATCGCACTCAGTTCGGCTGCGCTGGGGCTAATGCTACTACCGAAAGCCGTGGCGGAGATCGCCAAGGCAGACGATCGCCTGCTAACTATTAACCTGCCAGCGTCGAGCGTTCGCGAGTTGGAGCGCGCGATATCTGTAGTTTCCGCCCGGATGAAGCAGAACCAGCGGGGGCTGCTCATCGCGCATGGCCCGTGGCTCGGCCGCGAGGCGGTTGATGCAGTATCCGAACACAAGGAAGTGCGTCGTGCCCAACGCAATTCCGCCCAGGGTGTCCGGGTTATCCTGCTACCGCGCATAGTTGACTGGCAAGAACTCGATGGCGAGGATTTTGGGGACCGCCTGTGGGAGGCGTCTGTACTAACCTTGGCGACTCTGCACGAAGGCGGCCTGCGCCAGTGGCTCAGTATACGCTGCCCAGCTTCCGTCCCAGTCCAGGGCGCGATTGAGCGGCTACGCACCGCAAGTGGTGGCTTTCCGGCGCTTCTTACCAGGATCCCCGGCAGGACCGCTGAGGAATTTATAGCTAACGCTGAGACGGCTGCGGAAGTGCTCCTTGAAGATTCTGAGGCAATCCTTACCGAAGTCGGTCTGCTCGATTCTCGGTTGCGATCGACCGCCCAGTTCGTGCTCGATCAGGCGGATGGCAGCTTCTCCGCTGCTGACCGCGACACAATCGTCTCGCTGATGGAAGACGCGAATATTCGCTCACCTGCGAGCGCGCTCGACGTGCTGGAGAGGCTTGGCATTCTGGACCGGACGACCGAAATAAACGCGTTCGCCGGCTGGCAGCTTAACCCGCTGGTCGCGCGACTTCTCAGTGGACGACTCGCTGCTTGAACCGCCATCCGGAATTCTGGCGGTTGCCGGGCGGGCGGCGGTTTATCCAAGCGCTTCGCGTAGCGGGAAACCGGCAATCCGTGGCCGTGCATGAGCCGTTCGATCCGTCAGCGCTGGCCCACGCGATTGAACAGGCGATCCGAGATGAAGGCCTGGATCAGGTCTGCCCGTTGAATGTTAGCGAGGACCGTGGAACTTTAGCCCAGCGTCTGCGCGAGAGCTTTGGCGCGAATGCGTCTACCCCCGAAGGTTTCGCACTCGATATCAATTATGCGGTGATACTAGCTTGGGGTGCCGAGGAGGACTCGGCGTTCCGAGCAGACCTGCAGCGCTTTGCCCGTGCTGCGGCTGGTCGACGTGTGGCATCATCCCCGGCGGTTTTATTTCTGTCTCGTCGAATAGATCCTGCGTGCGATGCTCCAATCTGGCAAATGCGTACCACCCAAGGCGTACTCGGCCCTCTCGATGGAGCGACCTTCGCTGCGCAAGGCAGTTCCAAAGCCGACACCCTCTCCGCCCGACTGGCCATCGCAGTAGCGGTCGAAGTCGGCGCTTGGGATCTTGACGTCATCGAGCGCATCCAGTCAGCGCGGATCGCCTCTGCCATTCGACCCGACCTTGATGTCAAGCAGTGGGCCGACGAGCGGCTCGATAGGTGGAGTAAAACCAACAGGCCGGATTGGCCGTCAGGAAGCTACGACTTGTGGGGCGGCGAGAATTGTGTCCACCCACTATTCCTGGCGGCCAATCAGCC
This sequence comes from Mesorhizobium sp. M0145, assembly GCF_040322355.1. Lineage (NCBI taxonomy): Bacteria > Pseudomonadati > Pseudomonadota > Alphaproteobacteria > Hyphomicrobiales > Phyllobacteriaceae > Mesorhizobium > Mesorhizobium sp. M0145. The sequence goes on along the minus strand of NZ_JAMYTK010000025.1, from coordinate 40,711 downwards.
TCACTTGCTGAAGAAGCGGGTGTGGCGTGGCCAAGTAGCTGTACTCTTCCCTTGGCTGGAGGAGCGACGGCAGGACGTGATCCGCTGCTACCGTTCGCGGCTGCGAGCTGATCCGAATTCATACTATGAGGACGTTGAGACGCTGGATTGGGGACCGATTTGCCGCCAACTTGGTGGTCAACCCCTTAGTGTACGCGATTATCTGCACGGCGCACGGAGGCTGCGCAATAATTTGGCCCATGGGGTCCCCGCTGAGTGGAGCGAAGTGGAGGCTTGCCTTAGGGCCGAACATCAGTGGCGCGCGACTGCCGGGAGACTAGCCTAATCGGGGCGGAGCGCACGACACACGTGATCCACAGTCAGTCTGCCTGCATGTTTCCGGCACGCCGCGGACAGCATTTCAGTAAAAGCGGGACAGTGTTGGAGCAATTCCGCTAATTCCCGGACAGTTTTCGGGAGCGGATATGACGGTCGGTTCCAAATGCTGGCTTGACGAGTTTTGCACGACGAATCCTGATTGAGCGAGCTGAGCGACGCTGATGTGCGATTTGCTGAGGGTGTTTGGAAACCGGTTATTGCCAGCGGGTGGCCGAAGTTTGCGTCGGGTCCTCCACGATTTACAACGGTTGCATGGAAATGGAGCAGAAAGTGCACGACAACTCAAAATCCTGCTGGTCAGGCATCCCGCCCAGAATGCGGAACTACTGCCATGAAGTCGGCAAAGTTGGCGGCGGGTCCGACTCGATTTTGAAGGGCTGCATCGACATGGAATCCGATGCCACCAGTAGTACGCTGGAGTTCAAATACTGATGAAGCGCCTGTTGATGACGATCAGCACTATGATCATGATAGGGATGACGACGATGATCACCATCGCCGCCAAAGAGCTGACCATCGTAAGCTGCAATTTTGAGAAGGTGCCGCCGATGATCTTGATATTCCGTGGCGGCATGGGAGCGGACGACAACACGCTGCAGGTCGGCCAGACGAAGCCTGTTCCCATGAGTGTCGGATCGAGCTTGATGTCAGCGGCCTAAGGCTCAGGAGCTCAGTTCTCTCTGCGGTTGCCTGCCAGCGTAAGCGTCAGCGCGCCCGGTCAGGACACCCAAACCTTCTACGGCGAGTGCATCAGTTCACTGCAGCAGTGAACGAAAAAGACTTTCGGTTGCACAAGAGGCGCGAACGGTGAATGGTGCGATCGATTTGGGGGATACTGTATTGCTGGAATTATTTACGCGGATAGCGCGGCGGAACGATAAGCGGACGGAATCGGAAATCCAGGCGGATGTGCGTCAGTTTATTCTGTCGGCACCCTTCGACCTTGAGGAATCCGACGTTACGATCGTCTCGTTGGAGTCGCAGCTGGGCGACCGTCGCCGGATCGACGTCGAAGTAGGCTCAACCGTAATCGAGGTGAAGCGAGATCTCCGCAAAGGCAAGATCAAGTCTGAAGCCGTCGAACAGCTTGCCGGATATGTCGAGCTCCGCATGGCGCAGACGGGCCTCCGTTATGTCGGCGTTCTCACCGACGGCACCGAGTGGATTTGCTACGATCTCGTGGACGGGAAATTGCGCGAAGTTTCATCGATCACGGTCGATGCCAACGCCGCCGACATTGAACGGTTTATCGTATGGCTTGAAGGTGTGCTCGCAACGGCGAGCGATATCGCTCCAACCGCTTTGAACATCGAGACAAGGCTAGGTGCCGGAAGTAGCTCCTACGCCCTGGACCGCGCAAGCCTCTCGTCTCTCTACCTACGCAACCGGGAAAATCCCTCCGTTAAGATGAAGCGGACATTGTGGTCGCGGCTCCTCACTTCGGCACTCGGTACTCAGTTCGAGGATACCGACGCTCTCTTCGTCGAGCACACACTTCTCGTAAACACCGCGGAAATCATCGCGCACGCGGTTCTCGGCCTTGCAATTGAGTCCTTGAACCCTGCGGCACTGCTGACGGGCGAGAAGTTTGACGAAAGCGGCATCCACGGAGTGGTGGAACCCGATTTCTTCGATTGGGTCGTGGAAATTGAGGGCGGTGAAGTCTTTGTCAGGACACTTGCCAAGCGGTTGGCGCGTTTTGATTGGAGCTCGGTCGAGCAGGACGTCCTCAAGGTCCTATATGAAAGCGTCATAGGCACGGAAACGCGCCGACGCCTGGGGGAGTACTATACGCCCGACTGGCTGGCCGATGTCATCGTGCAGGAAACCGTCACCGATCCGATGGGTTCGCGAGTTCTCGATGCTGCCTGCGGTTCGGGCACCTTCCTGTTTCATGCTATCAGGCGATACATCGCCGCCGCGGAAAGCCAGGGCTTGGGTGTCGGGCAAATCCTCGACGGCGTGACGCGCAGTGTCATCGGAATGGATTTACATCCCGTTGCCGTCACCCTGGCCCGCGTCACATATTTATTGGCGATCGGGCGGCAAAGGCTCATCGATCCCGATCGCAAGACGATCCGCATTCCGGTTTATCTCGGCGATAGCCTACAATGGCAGGAGCAAAACATCGATCTTTGGGCAGCAGGCAATCTTGTCATCCGGGCCGACGACAAGCGGGATTTGTTCGGAAACGAACTGTCATTCCCGGATGCCCTGCTGGATGATGCGGCCAGATTTGACGAGCTGGTCAACGAGATGGCTAACCGGGCATCCCACCGAAAGCCCGGAACACCGATTCCGACTTTGAGAGCGGTCCTGCAGAGACTTGCGATCCAAGAAAAGTACCATTCGACCATAGAGGGCACGTTCAAGACGATGTGCCGTCTGCATGACGAAGGTCGCGACCACATCTGGGGCTACTACATCAGGAATCTGGCAAGGCCGCTGTGGCTGTCGCGACCGGGTAATCGTGTGGACGTTCTTGTCGGCAATCCTCCGTGGCTGGCTTATCGGAAGATGACGATCGAAATGCAGGCAACGTTCAAGGTGATGAGCGAAACCCGCGACCTATGGGCGGGCGGCGAGCTGTCGACGCATCAGGACTTGTCGGGCTTGTTCGCCGTCAGGGCTTGCGAACTCTATTTGAAGACTGGTGGCAAGTTTGGCTTGGTGCTGCCGAATGCGGCAATCGACCGCGAGCACTATGCTGGCTTCAGAAGCGGCCATTACGGCGGCAAGTCCGGTGATGTCGCAATCGCGTTTTCCGCTTCGTGGGATCTCCGTCGAATTCGGCCTCATTTTTTCCCGCGTGCGGCCTGTGTCGTCTTTGGAAACAGAGAGGAGCACGCCAGCAATCCTCTCGTGGGCGCAACCTGGTCAGGGCGCAAGATGCCCGAGGAAGCCGAACTCTGGACAGGGCGATTGAAGGCGGCAAACATGTCGTGGCCGGAGGCAAAGGCAAGCCTCACAAGAACCGACGGGAAGTTGCGGCATGTCGGCCAACTGACGAAATCGCCTTATGCTCCAGCCTTTACTCAGGGGGCGAACGTTCTGCCCCGCATGGCTTTCATGGTCGAGAGACAGGAAGCCTCTACGCTGGGAATTCCTGCGGGCAAGATCGCGGTCAGATCGTCGCGAAGCGTGCAGGAGAAGAAGCCTTGGAAGGATTTGCCCGACATTTCGGGTGTGGTGGAAACCGAATTCGTGCGCCCCTACTACACGGGCGACAACGTATATCCGTTTCGAACTGGGGAACCGATGTTCGCGGTTATTCCTTGCGGCGCGAGGGCGGCATTCGACCGGGGCCAAATTGACCTGCATCAGGGGCTCCAGCAATGGTGGTCGAGGGCAGAAGAAATCTGGCGGAGCAACCGCTCGAGCGAACGCCTCTCCTTGATCGAGCAGCTCGATTACCAATCCAAGCTTTCCAAGCAGCTTCCAACCCCTCCGCTTCGGGTCGTCTACAACCGTTCGGGGATGCATGTTGTCGCCGCGAAAATCTCAAACCAACGGGCAATCTTCGGGAACGGCCTTTATTGGGCTTCTGTTCATTCCGACAACGAGGCCGACTATCTTTGCGCAGTGCTGAACGCACCCGTTACCACCGAGCTTGTGCGGCCGTTCATGACATATGGAAAGGACGAACGCGACATAGCCAAGCATGTGTGGGAGGTGCCGATTCCTCGCTTCGATGTCGAAAATCCGATCCATCGGCGGCTGACCGAATTGGGTAAGGCGGCCGAAAGCATCGTGACGGGCTTCACAATCAATCGGGATCTCCACTTCGCCGCAAGCCGAAGGCATATTCGGGAACTCCTGGATTCCACCGACGAAGGGCGCGAGATCAACGAAATCGTGTTCGAGATGCTGTCGTAATCAAAGGCAATCCGCATGACCAACGCACTGGAAGATGCTCTCGCCGATTTGCGGGGCGAAGTCGAAGGTGGTGGCGAGCTGGCGGCCGCGACACAGGAAATCGCGGGGGACACGGACTCAATCCGATTCTCTTGGAACGAAAATTCACGGAGCGCTTCGGATCGGCTGCCGCAGTGCTCGAAAGCTGGAACGTGCCAGAGCATCACCTCACCCCGAGATCGACTACGAAAAGGTGAAAACGGTGATCGAACACCATTGCAAGAGATTCCGCGTGAAGCCCGACAAATTCTTTCCGCTCAAAGGAAAAACCATAGTTCACGATCACATCGCGGCTCGTGGGTGACCACATGGTTCATGTCGACGTGGATTTTTACGAATGCGCCGTTGTCGAGAGGGGTCGGCAACAACGTGCGTGAGGGCCTGGTTTCTCGCCTCCGAGCGCGATTTACTCACAGTATCTGCCCTGTTTCGCTGCCGAATCGTTCCAGCCTTCGGTCATGGCTGCTATCCTGACCGGATCCTTGAACGCATCACCCGAGAGAGCGGCAGCCTCGAGATCGCGACACGGTTTGTGGGGGCACCGCGTTAAAAACGTCGCGACCTGGCGACATAGCCGGCGACCGTGGCGTTGAGACACTCCTAAGGGGCCCCAACGCGGGCCAATCCAGCAGCTGAGCGACCGGCGCTTTTAATACCTCGGAGACCGAGCTGGGAGGCTAGTTTGACCGCAGAGCACTCGGCCGTCTCCTTCTACGAGGGCAAGGCGCATGGGCCCACTCGACGGCAAGCCCTGTGAGTTCAGGGATGCCTCGTTGCGGCTCGATGAGCATCTTGACCTCCAGCTGAGATGGACAGGGCCTCTCAGGCCGGGGATTGCCAGCATTGATCAGGATCTTAAGGTCACGTTCGAAGGTGTTACGACAGCCGAGTTCCTGATGGTTTCCCATAAGTATCATTTTGTCGGGCACGAAGAATTTTCAGCGACGTCACGGTTCTCGCCACTGGATCTTGCGGGAAATCCAAGGGATTGGCCGAGGCCGTCATTCTGTGCGGTCCGGCAATCCATCCGAAGAAAGGTAGGGGTCGTGCTGGAGTTCGGCAACTTGGCAGTTACCGTGCGGCCATTCAATCACTTCCAGTCGGTGAGCGGCGGGGGTGCCAGCCTGCCGCTCATCCGCACCATTTCACATCGGGCGGCGCTTCGGTCATCGGATGGGACGCCACTGAAGGCCGACAAGGTCTATGAATTCCTCGGTCGGGTATGCTCCTTCCTGGGTTTCGTGAAAGGCACGCGCGTCGGATACGGTGAGGTCCGCAACGCCGATCGGAACGGCTTCTGATGTCTCGGATTTACGCGGGGAGTGTGAGCCTAGCCGGGCAAATCAGGGCCTGTGCGCGCCTGCTCAAGATCGAGGGGGATCCAGCTGATCAATCCGACCTCCTTCGCAAGCGCCTGAAAGCGAAGAAGGGGCAACCGGCGCACGACGGGATTTTATTGCTGACCGATTTCGCAATGGGGTCACCCATCCGACGCCCTTCACCTACGACAAGGACATATTCCACGCATGGGACGCCTCGCAGTGGCTTCTTGACAGCTTTTGGCTTTGTTCGGCTACCGCGGAAAATACAAGATCGTCGGCTCCAAATGCGTTCATTCGCCGGAAATCTTGCCACCTTCCCAGTCATCTAGGCGGCGATCGGGCGCAACGGGGAACGCCCGGCTTGGGGCAGTCGCTTGTCGGACCGTTTATGGTGTTTCGGCTCCAACCGCTGCAGCCGCATCGATAGCAACAACCTCGAGGCCCTCAATTTCCTGCATGACCTTCCCCGCGATACCCTGTAGGTCGCCGTACATCCCGACGGTCGACTCGATCACGCCCTGTATCTGAGCCTCCCGCTTGGCCCATAGGCGTACCGTGGCCTTGCGTTCCCTCGCGAGATCGTCCTGCATATCGGAGAATTTCTCAACGATCGCCTCGACCCTGTGACGAAACCGGGGGCCCGTCAGGTAGCCGTAGACTTGTTCCATCTTAGTTGCCTGCCCGTCCTGCGCGAGGCGGGAGTTGTCGAGTTCGATAAGGGACTGCCGGAGCATGATCGCTATCGGCATCGCGCATTTGGGATGGGCGATGTAGACGCCATCCACCAAATCGAACGTTTCCACGCCTGCAGGCAGCGCCTCGGAGATCATCAACGCGATGTCAGCCTTGGCAGCGCGCTGGTCCGTCCGGAGCTTGCCCAGCCAGCCCTGGCTCCAATTCCTGGTGCGTTTTGATTCCCACAGAATCGCGCCGCAGGGCTGGCCGGCCGGCCCCACCACGCGCTGCAGCACATCACCACCGAACTCACCTTTGGCGACCGGTTCGATGATGTCCATCGGGAAGCGGCTGCCGATCAGTGACTCCAACTCAAGCTCAAGGACCTCGCCCTGAAGCTGCTGGGAACCTTGCTCGGCGCGGCGCTTTAGCTCCTCGATCTGACGCTGCATGCCGGCGATCTGTTCCTCTTTCTCGGCCACCTTCATCTTGAGGCCGTCTTCGGCTTCGGTCCTGGCCTTGATGCGAACGGCGTCCAGCCCCTCCTGGATTCTCTTTTCAATGGTCAGCGCCATTTCCCGCTTTTCATCGTCGAGCGCCCGCTGCTGCTTCATAAACTCGGCCTGTTGTAACTGCGCTGCGGCAAGCTTCTCGTCCCGCGCCCTCAACGTCGCCTCCATCTCGCCAAGCTTCCTGTCCTTGTCCTCAAGGTCTGTCGAGACCAGCAGTTTTGCCTTTCGGGCCTCTTCGGCGACTATTCCAGCACGCTCAAGCTTGAGCTTTTCGGATACCTGGCTGTCGATGTCCTCACGGGCGGCGTCGATCGCGGCCTGCTTGCGCTGAAGCTCTTCCTCCCGGGCCGTCATGACGGCGTTGCTCTGCGCCAATCGCCGTTCGTATTCCTCGCGCGTGGCCGCAATCAGCGGCGCCGCGAGCGACTCGTTGAGCTTGATGTCGGTCTTGCAGCTGGGACAGCTGATTGTCGGCTCATTGAGAGTCCTGGGCTGGACAGTCATCGGGCACTCCCTCGGGAGAAAAGGGGCAGAAAGAATGTCCTGATGTATACAGGAACGCAGCGGCCTCGAAAAGAACAAAAAGGGAACCTCGGAGTTATCCCCTGCATAGGTGGCCAGACCGGCAGTGATGTCGAGTGTACCGGCCGAGCCGTCCGGCTCGCAGCCCTGAGCGACTTTGTACCTATAGGCATTGGGCTCAAGCCGGATAGTTGAGCTTAGCTATTTGCCGCGCCAACAGCTGCACCGCCGTTCACCGTTTGTGCTTCGAAAGTCGCATAAATGGCAGTGTGGAACTCAACGGCGGCTCATTGGTTTTGCGGGTTCAGCTCGTGGAAAAGGTCCGTCGGCCTTCCGTGAATGCGGGTTTCCGCATCGCCTACCTCGATTTGGTCGATGACTGCCGGACAGGCGAGGCGGAGCCGTATCTCGCCCGAGAGCACATTCGCGCGCATGATTTCGACGAACGCGCCTATCTTTTCATCCGCAGTGAAAACCTGCGTTTGACGGATGCAGTGGTGCTACGCTTGTGGAGCCCGGGGCGTCTCTATGCGGCAATCCTTCATCGTGAGCCGATGCTATTGTGCAAGTTTCGCAGCACTGCGGGTGGCGATATCGCCCAAGACAGCATGAAGAAGCGTTCCAACTTCCTGTTCGGCGACCCCGGGTGCAATTCCTGATTCGGACAGTTGAACGAGAATTGCCTTGGCGGTGTTGCGCCAGAAGGCGTTCGCGTCCTTCCCGTTCTTGGATTCCAGGACCCGGGCGATCCCTTCGACCAACTTCCGCCGCCGATGCAGCGGAAACGCGCTTATGTTTGAATCACACATCGATCACCTCACCCCTCCAGTCGCGCGAATAAGCATTGGCGGGTGAGAAAATTTGGTTAACAGCGCTTTTGGACAATGGTCAGCAATGGAATAAAGCGTCTACCCAACAAGCCAAGAGGTGTGCCACGTGTTGATGATCGGCGCGTGCTGAACGGCATCTTCTGGGTGCTGCGCTCCGGTGCTCCATGGCGCGACCTGCCTCAGCGCTATGGCCCGCGCACCACCTGTTGCAACCGCTTCGTCCGATGGCGAAAAGCAGGTGTGTGGCTGCGCAGTAACGAGTCTACGGCCTAAGGTTTGCGGAGCCTCACGCCGGCGCGGCTGCCGTTCTCCGGGATGAACTCGACGCCGGCGGCCTAGAGGGCGATGCGCAAGGCAGCAACGGTTCGCTCTTGTGTGGAGCCCTGTCGGGCCGCGACATCTACTTAATGTCTATTTTAGACAGTCGCCGCGACCATAACTTTTGATAACAGGTCAGGGTCGCGGGATGCCGAGCCGCTTGAAATACCGGGTTACGTCCGGATGCTCGCGATCGTCCCGCCTCAACCGCGCAAGCGCGTCATCATCGCGGGCGAGCGCCATAGCCAAACCGGGAGCGCTTATTCTCCACGGAGCACCGGGCATTGTCTGGTTGTGAAGACGGTGCTTGATCACCAGCCGCCTGAGTGTGTCTTCGCTTACGTTGTAGTCGTACCTGAACAGATCAATGGCCCTCTGGACCGTGATCGCCTCTGCCCGTGGGATCTAGAGCGGCCGAAGCCGTTCGCCTGTTGCCGGCGCTGTTTTGACACGGCGCGCATTGGTCATTCGGCCCATCGCGCTTTTCTGCGGCCCGCCGTTTCGCCCGACATCAGGGAACGATATCGCCCCCCATGTATTAGAAACCCATGGACACTATGGAACCCCACGGCCACGGGATGGCGGCCGATCTTTTGACATCGGAAGTTGCCAATGCCAGGCAGCGCATCCACCGGACCGAGCTCGCGCTTCAACGCACTGAAGAAATGCTGGCGGAAAATCTCGCGCTGTGCAGCAGGATACGAACTGCGGTCGAGGCCGCAGACCGCTTGGTGAAGATCGATCCCCCCAGCTTTGAAGGACGTCGCGCGGGTTGAACTGGGCCGGCGTTTCATCGTCGCGACCTTGCGGCACCCTGCCGCAAGAGCCTGCCCGTTGGCATCACAGCGTGAGCAAACATTGGACAGAAGCATTCCAACGTTCACGATGTGCAACGCCGACGCTAGATAGACACGAATTTCAGTTCAAAGAGCGAGGTTAATGCTGCGGCAAACGAAGGGGCACGGGGGGGCTTCGCGCGAGCCAGTTATCCGATCTCCCGCTCAGAAATTTCTACCAAATATTCCGACCTCCTGATGGAACCCATTCGTTGCGGGCGAGTTGCGGCTGATTGGGACGGACTTCCCGAACATGACAACGAGCAACAAAGCAGACCATCAGTCTGTCTCCGAAGCGTTTCGGAAACTGATCCGTTCCGAAGGCTATCGTCATCACGTACAAACGTTCTTAAATCTGGAGGTCGAACCAGAACTGCCGCCAACCCTACAGTCATTACTTGCGGCTATTGATCGGGCCAAACAGGGCCCGACGGAAGAAGGTCCCCAGCCGGCTGGCTGAGCGTCAGGTCAAAGAGTATAGAGGCTCGCTTCGTGGCTTGTCCCCCTGATTCCCACTCAGAAGTTATCAAACATTCTTCTTGATTTTTCTCGACAGAGGATCATGAATGTTCCCTTGGGTTCTCGCTGAGGTGGGAGGCCTTGTATGAACGTTTGGACGAACTGCCGACCCGACAAGGTGACTGCCAAACACCTTGTTCACGAGCTGATCCTACAAGCCCGTCGCGGCCAAATCATCTCCGTCAAAGAGACTATTGCAGCGGTGCGCCGAGACGGGCCACATCTGGCGGAAACTGACTGCGAGCTGGTGGAGCTTATTGTCAATGTTGCCCCAGCCTTTGGCCTGTTCGTCGGGTTCGATCTTCGCGAATAACCGCCTCCTCAACAGGGCGGACCGTGGCGACACGGTCTCGATCAAAGCGGCACTACGCGAAGCTCGGGAGGCTGCGCCTTGCTTGGTGGCCTCCGACGAAGAACTAACCGAGGCGATCGTCGAGGCAGCAACTGCCATGCCTCTGCGTGGCTTTCGACGCCCGGGAGTAGCTGTCGGCCGACTTCGGTGACCTCGCAATGGGCGCGCGCCCGTATGCTGTCATTCATTCTCAATATTCCGGCCTTGGCGTGACAGTCCTCACATTAACGCTCTCGCCGAGGACAAATAACCATCGGATGCCGCAGATTTCCGACTGGTCCTTTTACGCGATCGTCGCAACGAGTAGACCGACAACAAGCGAAATGACCAGGGCGACACCCACCGGAAGATGATGCATACCGGCTTCGTACCGACCGCTTAGATAACCGTCGATGAACCTTTGGAAACATCCCGTCACGGACTCAGACATGCCTAACAAACGGTAATCGTCCTCATCGCTGAGCCGGTTAGTAGAGACGAAACCCGCTAGCCGCCTGGGGTCCATTCATGGCTCTCCACTGGTTCAACCCTCCGATCCCCGTCAAGACCGAGCGTCCCGGGATCATCCGCAACGTCAACAACGCCGAGGCAGCCGGCGAGGAGTTGATGAAGTGGACCAAGCGTGGCCCTTGGTGGGACCTCGCGGTGCGCGTTTGCATGGCCGTGATTTTCGACGAGATGGAACCCGAGGAGGCCCGCAAGGCATTCCTGGCTGCTGCAAAAGAGGAGGGGACATTACTCCCCCCAATGACAACCAGCTAAATTGGATTGCGGTATAAGGTTCTAGGTGTCTCAGACCAACACCGCCTTCGCGAAAGGAGCCCGCCGCCAAGCATGGAGATGAGAGGCGACGGACCCCCCCACAGCGGCTGCACATCCACGAAGTAATCCCGCTGCCGCCTCTAAACCCGCGAGGGCCTACATCGTTCCCTTAGCTGCAGCTAAAGCGGGGTTGGTCGGCGGGCTCTTGCCGCTCTAAGTTCCCTCTTATGGGTCCCCTCTGGTTCGCTCCCCCGGTCTACGTGAAGACGAAACGTCCGGGCATTCGCAATGGGGTCAGCCACGTCGAGGGAGCCGCCGAGGAACTCCTGGCATGGGACACAAAGGGCCCGAGGTGGACGAAGGCGGTCCAATCCTGCGTCGACGCGTTCCAGGGCAGCGCCTCCCCCCAAGAGGTCCGTGAAGCCTTTGAGGCGGCTGCCAAGGAGGCCAACGTGTATCTCTCCCCTGAGTAGGAGGTATCATGGCGCCCATCTGGTTCGTCCCTCCGGTGTTCGTGAAGACTGAAACCGGTGTCAGGCATGGCTGCAACAATGCGAAGGAAGCCCTTGAGCAGCTCAAGATGTGGACCCGGCGAGGGCCTCGCTGGCATAAGGCGGTGACCCTCTGCCTGTCAGCCTTGGAGGGCGATTCGATTGACCCCCACATAATACGAAAGGCCTTTGAGGCTGCCGCTAAGGAGGCCAACGTGTATCTCTCCCCTGAGTAGGAGTTGTCGTGGCAACCCATTGGTTCTCCCCTCCGGTGTACGTCAAGACCGACCGACCTGGGGTCACCTACGGGTGCAACAACGTCGAGGGTGCCGCCGAGGAACTCATGAAGTGGACCAAGATGGGACCTAAGTGGAGGAAGGCTGTGCAACTGTGCGCCGACGCCCTTCAGGACCGTGTGACTCCGGAAGAGGTCCGTCAGGCTTTCGAGGCTGCTGCCAAGGAGGAGAGGGTGCTGCGTGAGTAGCAGGCCGGTGCCCATGGCTATGTTGGGAAGGACCCGTTAGGCTGTCTAATGCTGACCAAGTCCGCGCTGCTCGAAATAGACCCGGATACGAGAGCATTCACTCTGGTCGGCGCATTTATGGCCATTTTGCACTTCTGAAACTGGCATCGGAGCTGCTCTGGGCGAGGTAGTTGGCGTCAATGGGGCACGTCGAGTAATCATCAATCGAAACATGGGGTTCGACGAGAAGATCAAAACCGTACGCACAGGGGACCGGAACCGGAATGTCAGGCTTCTAAAGCCGATGGCAGAAACCGGATACGCTGTGGCGGCATTTGAGGGCCCGTTCCTGCTCTTGATTATTGCACGGCCTCAGGCCGAGGCGCTAACCAAGCGGGTCGGCAATGATCGCGAAAAGCTCAATACGGCCGGCAGCGAAACTAAAGAAGTAGTCGCGCGTTGGACGGCGGATAACGCTGTTTCGTCTCTGAGTATGGTTTAGGTCAGAGTGGTCAAGCCAACGTCGCGTAAGGCAATCAATGCGTCGGGCGCTAGTCAAGCGAAGTCGCCCGCTCGTGACGAGGTCACTTTAGCGCCGCCCGCTTTCCGGCCGGTCCAACTCGCAACGCTCGTGGACACGGTCCCTGCCGGCGATCGTTGGATCCATGAAATGAAATACGACGGCTATCGTATTCTCGTTGCCGTCGGCGGAGGCGAGGCGCGAGCCTACACACGATCTGGTCTGGACTGGTCTAGCCGTTTTCCCTCGGTCCTCTCCGAGGCTCGCAACCTCAAGGTGCGCTCCGCCCTGATTGACGGCGAGGCCGTGGTTGTCGATGCGGAAGGAAGATCTAACTTCCAAGCGCTTCAAAATGCATTGAAGGGTGCCCCGGCGACTATCGACTTTTATGCGTTCGATCTGCTGCAGCTCGACGGCGAAGATCTGACAAGGCTTCCTCTTGTTGAGCGCAAGGCGAAGCTGGAGGCGATCTTGCCTGCGAAAAATCCGGTCCTTCGTTACTCCGACCATATCCTCGGCCGCGGAGAAGAGCTGCTCGATCGCTTCTGCGCAGCCGGCCTTGAGGGCGTCATCTCAAAGCTCGCGGATTCGAGTTATGTGGCGGCCCGCGGCGCAAGCTGGCTGAAGATCAAATGCCTCAGGCGGCAAGAATTTGTGATTGTCGGCTGGACGCCGTCCGACAAGGTCCGCGCGTTTCGGTCCTTGATGCTTGGCGTTCATGACGGCGGCAAGCTGCGTTACGCCGGGAAAGTCGGCACCGGCTTCGATACCGCTGAACTTCTTCGTCTCTTGAAGATCATGGCGCCGCTCGAGCAGAAGGCCGCGACCGTCGACGCACCACGCGCCGAAGTGCGCGGCGCACACTGGCTCCGTCCGAAACTGGTCGCTGAGATTGCCTTCACCGAAATGACAAATGAAGGGACATTACGACATCCGAGCTATCTTGGTCTCCGCGAAGACAAGAAGCCGGAGGCGGTCGTGCTCGAGACGGAACGTCATGCAGCCGATCTCGCCGCTGCGACAACCACCATCGCGATAAGTAACCGTGACCGCGTCATCTATCCGGAGTCCAACATCACCAAGGGACAGCTCGCCGACCATTACGCAGCGGTCGCGGCGATCATGCTTCCTTGGGTTGGCAGCCGGCCGATCAGTCTGGTTCGATGCCCACAGGGCCGCGCGAAGAAGTGCTTCTTCCAAAAACACGACGCCGGCAGCTTTGGCGACAAAGTCCACCACGTCGGCATCACAGAGAAAGACGGGCACGAGGAACCATATCTCTATATCGACGATGCCGACGGACTGATGACTTGCGTCCAGATGGGAACGATCGAGCTGCACGGATGGGGGGCTCGGATCGAGGATGTCGAAAAGGCCGACCGCCTCGTGTTCGACCTCGACCCCGATGAAGGCCTCGATTTTGAGGCCGTCCGCGCCGCTGCCTTTCAGTTCCGCGCTATCCTTAAATCGCTGGGACTTACGACTTTCCCGATGCTGACGGGAGGCAAAGGAGTGCACGTCATCGCGCCGCTCACCCCTGGCGCCGAGTGGCCACAGGTTAAGGACTTCGCGTCTCGCCTGGCGCAGGCGGTCGCCCGGAGCGATCCGGCCCATTTCACGGCCGTGTTGTCAAAGGCGCGCCGCAAGGGTCGCATCTTTGTGGACTATCTACGCAATCAGCGCGGGGCGACCGCGATCATGCCTTACAGCGCGAGATCACGTCCGGGCGCTCCTGTCGCGGCACCGATCACGTGGGCGGAGATGAAGACAATAGACGCGCCCTCTCATTTCCACGTGGGCGATGCTCTTGAATTAAAGAAACGCGCAGCCTCCAAAGCTCTGGCGGGATGGGGTCGCGCTGACCAATCCTTGCCCAATCTGTAGCGTCCGACGCGGGAAGAGGCAGTAAAGCCGGGATTTAAAGGGCAACGCGGCGCTCGTGATCTTGCCTGATTGGAACCTGCGGAGATCGGCCTCGTTGGGCTGAAGCCATGGCAAAAATCAATCCGAGGACCGTCGCCAGTCTTTTGAAGGAATACGCACAACGGGCGTCCATGCGCGGCGACAATCCCTATCGCATAAAGGCATACTTGCGCGCGGCAGACAGTCTGACGGCGCTGTCGCAGCCGCTTGATCGGATCATCGCCGCCGGCGCCCTCACCAAGATCCCGGGGATCGGTGACGCGATCGCAGACATCGTGACCAAGCTTTACCAAACCGGCACGCACCCAAGCCTTGAGAAGCTGCGCGAGGATGTTCCAGCGGGCGTGATGGAGCTGTTTGCCATACCCGGGCTTCGTCCCGATAAGATACTGAAGCTTCATCAGGCGCTCGGCGTGAACTCGTTGGCGGAGCTCGAGGCCGCAGCGAGAGAAGACCGCATCCGCCCAGTCAAAGGCCTCGGCGCCGCGCTTCAGACAAAGCTGCTGCAGAACCTGGCCATCGTGCGAAGCGGCGAAACGCAACTTCACCTGCACAAGGCCGCCGCTCTTCTCCACCATGCGGTCATATCGGTAAAGGAAGAGCATCCAGAGTTTTCGCGCGTGGAAATTGCAGGTGACTTCCGACGCGGTTGCGAGCTCGTTTCCGACTTCGCCCTAGTAGCGCAGGCCAGAAAATCGACTGGAATCGAGGATACGACTCTCAGGCTTGTTGTCACGGACAGGAAGCACTTTGGCGCGAGCCTGCTCGAGGCAACCGGTTCGGCAGACCACCTTGAGCAACTGAAGACGTTCGCGGCCGACAAGGGATTCACCCTAAACGCCGACGGGCTTCATCGCGGGAGAAAGCTGATCGCGTCAGCGACAGAAGAAGAAATCTACCAAGCTCTAGACTTGCAGTTTATCGAGCCTGAATTGCGCGAAGGGGGACGAGATTGAGCGAGCGGCAAAGCAGAAGCTACCCGCCCTCATTCGGGATGAAGATCTGCATGGCATCCTGCATTCTCACACGACCGCATCCGATGGCACCGAAACGCTTGAGGCAATGGCTGAAGCCACGCGTAGGCGCGGTTTCGAATACTATGGTGTCGCCGATCATTCGCAGTCCGCTCACTACGCAGGCGGGCTTTCGTTGCAGGAGATTGCTGAACAGCACCGCGAAGCTGACCGGCTGAACAAGGCATACAATGGAAAATTTCGCATATTGAAGGGGATCGAGGCGGACATCCTGGCGGATGGCTCGCTCGATTACCCGAATCATATCCTGGAGCAGTTCGATTTCGTCGTCGCGAGCGTGCACAGCCGCTTCAAGTTGCCCAAGAAGGAACAGACGGAGCGTATCATTGAGGCGATCGGAAATCCTCGGACGACAATCATCGGGCACATGACCGGTCGCCAGCTGTTGCGCCGGCCCGGTTATGATCTCGACGTCGACAAAGTCCTCAAAGCGTGTGCGAAACACGGCGTCGCTGTCGAAATCAACGCACATCCGTGGCGACTCGACCTCGACTGGCGCTGGCATCAAAAGGCACTCGATCAGGGCTGCATCTTCAGCATCAATCCGGACGCTCATTCGATCCGCGAGCTCGACCACATGCATTGGGGTGTCGAGATGGCGCGCAAGGGCGGTGTCCCTGCGAAGCGGGTCCTGAACGCGATGCGTTTGGCGGCCCTCCTTGCGCATCTCGCACGGCGCAGGCAAACGTCCTAACCTGCTTGTGCGCCCGGCCTATCAGCGCAGGAGTCCGTCCTTCTCAAAATCTTCCCAGCCGCGCAAACTGGAGTGCGAGTTCTCATCGGGGCCGTAGCCAGCTGAAGCTGCAGTTCCGCGACCGCTTCTTTGAGCGCGTTTCATAGCGGCCTTCCCTGCGGCTCGCCGCCTATTCTCTGCAGCTGTCGCTGCGTCCTGTTCGCGCCAGACCGTAACCAGGTCGCAGTCAAGCACATCCTCCACGTGCTGCGGGTCGAACACGTGAAAGGTGATGTTCCTTGCCCGCCCGCGGAGTTTCACCGTTTTCGTCCCGGCGCTCTGCAAGCGACCATCTTTCAGCCAGCGGTGCCGTTCGGCCGTCGAGATCGTCAGAATGTCCTCGATTTCACGGGGGATTACGGGCAGGTCTTCGATATTCTGCAGTGCTTTGGATACGATCCCGAATACCACCTGCACATCATTCTCGGCGCCCTCAGACAGGCGCAGGGTAAGCACGCGGGACTCGATATGGAGCAATTTCCTGAACTCCGTTGGAAGGCGGGCGCGTATTTCGAGAAAAATACCCCTCGCTCTGACGGACGATCCAAACGTTGCAGCCGGGGTTAAAGGCCACTCTCCAATCAGCTTCGCTGTTGCATTGGTTTTTCGGCGCGTGGACATGCCCCTTTATATAGGTCACCGATTGTCGGCAGCGATGAGCCGATCGCAAAGCCAACAAAGTTCTAATCCGCCAGCGGTCTGAACCACGATGCCCAAAGGCGCAACCACGATTGTGAGCGGGGCCGTTTGCAACTTCGGCTAACAGGAAACGGCAGAGTTGATCTCGAAGTGCGATATCAGGCGCGTCGCCGCCTGGCGGCTTTTTGGGGGCCGTTTGCTGTCCGTCCGGTTATTGCCGAGGGACCAGTTAAAGCCGCCGTTCGGCTCACGACCTCTTCGCGGAATACAAGGCAAGTTCAGATCCCGCGGAAGCCGACATTGAACTGCCTCTCCGTTTACACGTTTGGCAAATGTTGCGAATGGAGGGAGTTGCATGTTTGAAGGTTTCTCGCTGGAGCAGATCAAACTTCCGGAAGCGACGTTCAGAGTGCGGGTTGGTGGAAGGGGCTACCGCTTCCTGATGCTGCACGGTCATCCTCGCACCCATGCCACTTGGCATCGCGTGGCGCCGATTTTGGCTGAGGAATACACCGTAATTTGCCCTGGTCTTCGGTGCTCGCCCTTGCGGTGTGTCGCAACACAATCAGCGCGTCCGGTTTGCCGTGAACAGATCTTGCTGATGCACCAGTTCGTCCGCGACGGGCTGACGGAGGCGGCGTGTGCCATTCGGGTGGATGGCCGAAAATAACCCCACCTCTGCATGACGCGAATTGTCCCAGCCCGGGTAGGCCGTTATCGGGTACAGGCAAATACCCTCGAATCGATGCTCCGACACCCATAGCGGCACGCACCTCGTCGCGGCATACATAGTGGAGCCAAGCCGGCCCGCCGGATCCCTCTGAGCCGGTCTCGGCAATGAACATCGGCTTACCGTACCGATGAGCAACCTCGAGCAACATTTCCGACAAAGCGCGGTACTCATGGTGTCCCATCGATATCGTCGGCCCGTTTATTTACCATTGATTGTGCGGCTAGAAATTCAGGCCCACGACAATCGACAACATCTTCGCTCCCGCCCAACTCAGGTTCGACGCGGCCCAGCAACATGTCGTAAGCTTCGAACTGCCCCTGACGGGCGTTTTCGGCCCGACCCCGTTCGCTGCGGGTCCGGTCACGAGGAGCGATTTGGATAAGGGGCTCGGCCCAGACAAATCTGCAGGCGGGGTCGATCTCCCGCATTGCACGAACACCCGCGATGGCAGCCTTCACGAGATGCCGCTTGAACCATCCACGTTTGTTCGGCCCCACGCGGGAAATAGCCGACCTCAACAGCCCATGCGAAAAAGGAGATCTAGTTGATGGGACACAACAGAGGCGGTGTTCCGGCGATCGAACGCTGTACGCTCACGGCTTCTGCCGCGAACGAGGCATAGGCATCGATGAAATGCAGCGATCCCTGATCGACATGGTCTGGAGATCCGTAATGGAAGATGTCCCAGATAACCTGGACACCTGCCGATCGGGCCGCCTCGACCATTGGCGCCCAACTTGACCAGTCATAGGCGAAGCTTGCGGAACCGGAGCCTCCACCTGGTGCTCGTCCATACGCCCCACTTCGCTCATTCGAAGTCTTCTTTCAGCAGTCGGCTTCGAACTCGGCCGCCTCGTTAGGACCGGGAACCGCGTTGGCGAAATACCGCATCCAATGGGGCGCGCGCCATCTTCGTTGCTCAGTCCAGCTCGTCCTGGCGTGACCGGGTAATGCCGAACCGATTTGGTCGAGCCTTTGTTCCTGTGGTGGACTGTCCGGAGCTGGGTGGCGAAGGAGGAACAAGGAGGGCCGTGCCAAGTTCGGGGCGATATACCACCGCCGCCGATCGACTCGAGCGGCTGCTCAGCAACAAGAGAGGCACGGGATCACATGACCGTTCAGATTCGACTTTCCGAGATCGACCACGCCAGGCGCGAGGATCGTGGCGACGGCGCTTGGAGCATCGCACCGGACTTGGGCTATTTGCGCCTAGCAATCGTCAATGTCGTGTTCTTCGGCGCACCGGGCAGCGGAGATCGGAACTGGATGCTGATCGATACCGGGTTGCCGACGTCCCGCGGCAGCATTCTTGCGGTCGCGGAAAAGCGGTTTGGCACGAACGCACGGCCGGCCGCGATCATCCTGACCCACGGCCATTTCGACCATGTGGGAACGGTTCTAGACCTCGCGAATAGGTGGGACGTGCCTGTCTTCGCGCATCCACTCGAGCGCCCCTATTTGGACGGAACCGCGTCCTATCCGCCACCGGATCCCTGGGTCGGGGGTGGACTGATGGCGCTGCTTTCGCCGCTTTTTCCACGGGGGCCAATTGATCTTGGCAACCGTTTGGAACTCCTACCTGCCGACGGATCGATCCCCGGAATGCCCGGATGGCGATGGCTACACACACCCGGGCACGCTCCTGGGCATATCTCGCTCTGGCGCGAGGAGGACCGCTCGCTGATCGTAGGGGACGCTTTCATCACCACCGGTCAGGAGTCAGTCTATGAGGTCGCCGTTCAGGATCTTGAGATGCACGGTCCGCCGCGCTACTTCACGCCGGACTGGGATGCGGCGGAAAGATCCGTGAAGCACTTGGCTGCCCTGAACCCGCACATGGTCATCA
This sequence comes from Mesorhizobium sp. M0145, assembly GCF_040322355.1. Taxonomy (NCBI): domain Bacteria; kingdom Pseudomonadati; phylum Pseudomonadota; class Alphaproteobacteria; order Hyphomicrobiales; family Phyllobacteriaceae; genus Mesorhizobium; species Mesorhizobium sp. M0145. The sequence goes on along the minus strand of NZ_JAMYTK010000025.1, from coordinate 21,388 downwards.
GTGGACACGGTGCGGCTGCCGCGGGAGTGGGCATGCGTCAAGCTCTTGACAGCCTGGCTGAGCGGTTCAGGGTGTTCGCCGTCCCGCCGAAATTGAAATTCGTGCGCGAGCCGGCGGCAGTCCAAGGTAGCTGAGGCTAACCGAGCCGCCGTCGTTCTGAAATATGGTCAAATTGGGCAGACTCTGTCTCTCGACCCGGTAGAGTTACCCCGTCGGGTCGCGCTCTCCATCGTCGCCGACAAACTCTGACAAGCGGAACAAACCCGGAAGGCGCCGGGTTAGGGCGTTCGATCGGCGTAGGGCGACTGCGGGCCAAGCGCCCCGAAATTCTGCGTCAGGAGAAGACGTCAGATGAAAACGAGTAACCCGAAGGACGCGTCCTCTCCGCCGGCGAGCCGACCGGCAAGAAGTTGTTCGAGCCCACACGGGTCGTCATCCGCCAAGACTTGGCTTCGATTCGCTCATCGGCCAAAACCGTGGAGGAGATCAAATGGCAAATCTGGGAAGATTGGCGATCGCGATGCTTGGCGTTCTGGCATACCAAAATCGCGACAAGCTCTGTGAATTGATTCCGGGAGCGGGGTATCTTAACCCAAACGACCCGCAACGCAGAATTCTGGCTCAGATAACGAATGGCGTGTCGAGGGCTGACCTTGGTGAGATCCTCGACCGGTTCAGGGAGGTGGGGGCAGGATCGAAGGTCGACTCGTGGGTTGGCAGCGGGCCAAACCAACCGATTGAGCCAAGGGACGTCCAAGCGGCAATGGACGAAGGTACACTCACGTCCATTTCGATGCAGACGGGTCTTTCGCGCGAGGAGCTAATCAGAAGGATTGCGCGGGATCTACCCGAGACAGTCAACGAGATGACGCCGAATGGTGAATGGCCGCCTGAGCCGACACATGGCTTGGATAAGTCGACCCTGCTCGACAATGTATCCTAGGGGACACAGCCAGGAATGCAGCCGGCCAAGGCGAGATCCAGGGTGGCAACTCTACACGGGGGGACGCTCCTGCGCGATCGCCTTCATCCGCTCGCGAACGAAGGATCTGTTTCGAGCGCGCCGAACGCGCAACTGGCCGCCATCCTGAAAATGCGGCACCGCTGCAACGCGGCGCCCTCGCTCGCGTATATCGGTGAGCGGAAGAAGGCGCGTTCCTGGCTGGCCAGAGCGCTGGCGATCGATCCGGACGACTTCGTGACGCAGTACAACGCCGCTTGCATGTATTCCGTGCTCGGGGAAGTGGAGGAAGCGGTGCGGTACCTGGAAAGAGCCGTCGGAGGAAGCGTGAGTCAGAACGTATTGGAACGAATCCGTCACGAAGTCATTTCGACGCCATTCGCGATCACCCGCGGTTCGTGCAGCTTCTTAGTTCACTTGGCTTGTGACGCACAGCTGTACTTGCACAAGCTTCGGCCTGCCTAGCAGCCGCGTTCGGTTTGGGTGGCGGATTCAACTAATCGCAGCAACACACGCTCTTTTCTGAAAGATGGAGTGTGAGCCATGAAGCAGCGAAGTCGCATCTACTACTCGGCCGCTCAGCGCCTGAGATTTGGGTTCGATGGCAGGCGGGCGAGTCGATGAGCTCGATCGGACGACGATTCGATCGGGAGTCTTCATCGGTCCGTTCTTGCCGCCGCGCCTGGGCCTTGCACTGGCGGGCTGCCGGCCTTGCCTGTCGCCGGTGGTGTTTTCCCCCACATTTTGCTGCCGCTGCTTGTGCTGCTCACCTGGCCGCTCGCCATGGGCAAGTATTTCGCCCCGGCATCGTCTCTGCGGGGTTTGCTTCGTCGGCAAAGGACATCGCCAGCTGGCCTCACAGCTGCGGTCGATCGCGGCCGAATCGGGATTATGCTGGCCGACGCGCTGGCCGGCGGCCGCTTCACCCGCTACAATGATCTGTTGATGCCTGCCGGCATTATTGCCGGGGCCGGCGACCGGTTGTTCGATGCGAAAGCCGAGGCTCTTAGACTACAATCGGAGATTCCTGGTTCCTTTGTCGATATCATCCCGCAGGCCGGCCACATGGTCCACCACACCGCACCGCTAGCTGTTCTCGCCATGGTGGACAGGGTCGCTGCCGCGGCCAGCATGAAGTAGGCCGGCACTGGCGCGATCCCGAAGAAGTGGAATCGCGATTTTCGGAAAAGATCATGCTCAAAAGCAATAGGTAGAACCCCGTCCCGACTCTATCGGGTGGCGAATCCGATGATTTACTTCACGGCGGCACGCACTTCAGCGAACCGCATCCTGTGCATCCATCCGCGCCGGTTCGGCTAACATCGACGTCGAGGTCCCGTATCTTGGGATTTGGCCAGGGGAACGGCCCCAATTCCGTGTTCGGCTTCTGCCTCTCTTTGTGGCTGCCAGCATCTAGTCGTCTGCAAATCGAGGCCACGGACTGACAAGCACCCCCGCACTACAAGGAGCTGGCGGTCGGAGAACAAATTAGACATGTCGCACCATCCTTGCGGTACGGCTTGCGATGCATACTGACGGTCGAGGGCTTAATGTAACCAAATCAACGGCTCGGCGTTTCGGTCAGCGCCGTTGCAATGAGCGAAGCCATAACCTCTGTCACGAGCATAGACTGGCGATTTCATGAGTCGCAATTTTCTGGTGATCGAACCTGAGGAAGGCATTGCCGTGCTCAAGGGGCTTGCCTCCTCGGCGCGGATCTCGATGCTGAAACTGCTGCATGAGAAGGGGCCGATGAATGTCAACGAAATCGCCGCCGAGCTGTCGCTGCCGCAGTCAACCGTCTCGACCAATATCCAGGTGCTGGAGGATGCGGGGCTGATCCACACCGAGAGCCTGAAAGCGAAGAAAGGCAACCAGAAAATCTGCTATCCGACCGCCGAAAAAGTGCTCATCGTGTTCAAGGGTGAGTATCGTGCGGTCAAGAACGACGCGATCGAAGTGTCGATGCCGATCGGGCTTTACACCGGCTTCGAGGTTACCGCGCCCTGCGGCCTTTGTTCGCCGGACGGCATCATCGGTCTGCTCGATGTGCCGAACACTTTCCTTGATCCGGACCGCATGAAAGCCGGTCTGCTATGGTTCACGCGCGGTTTTGTCGAATACCAGTTCCCCAACAATGCCAAGCTCGCCAATGCCGAGATCACCGGACTCGAAGTTGCGATAGAGCTGTCTTCGGAAGTGCCGGGCACCAGCGCCGATTGGCCCTCGGACATCACGCTGACGATCAATGGCGTCGATGTCGGCACATGGACGTCGCCGGGAGATTTCGGCGACAAGCGCGGCGTCTTCACGCCCTCCTGGTGGAAACTCAAGGGTTCGCAATACGGCAAGCTGAAGACCTGGCGAATTGCCAGGGACGGCACCTATGTCGACGGCGTCAGGATTTCCGAAACCGGCCTCGCCGCACTCGATCTGAAGAGCCATCATTCAATCCGCGTCCGTATCGGCGTCAAGGACGATGCCAAGCGCCCCGGCGGGATCAATATTTTCGGCAAGGGCTTTGGAAATTACGATCAGGACATTGTGCTCAGGATCAAAACCGCGTGAATCGACTGGCCGCGTTGCTGCGCTCAGTTACAGTTCATTGCTAGGCTAGGCTTGCAGCTGGCACCGCCGTCCATGAGGCGACCGGCTTGCCTGACGTGTATAGATCCCTCGTCGCAAGCTTTGCCCACTGGCTGCGAATCCCCTGCTACCCTCAATCACCAGTACAAAGGGATCCGTCCCACCAACCAACAGCCAGAGCATCCTCCGTTCCGGCAAATGCCGGAACTTACCATCTAGGCAACTCTCGAAAGTATATGCCGATCCAGGTCACACTTAGCCAACCCGAACCGCCAGCGATGGTTGGTCGCCTCACGCCTGCTCTGGTAGAACAAGGTCAGTTGCCGGCCGTCGATCATCACCGTCGAATGGCCATTCTCGCCGGGCTCACCAGGGTCGAGAACGGGGCCAACGGAAACGTAGGGACCCTTGACGTCATCGGCGATGGCGAAGAAGACGCGCTGCCGGCTGCCGCGCGGACCTTCGGGGAGGAAGCAGGTGGCGTTGAGAAGCACACGACCGTCCGGGAGCTCGACGAGCTGCGCGCCTTCGATCCCCCATTCGTAATCGGGGTGCTCGCGCGCATTGTGATGCGGCACGTCGAGATGATCGAGTATCTTGCCGAGACGTTTCCATGGCCCGAACCAGGAATCGGATTGGCTGCGCGCCAGATAGACATCAGGCTGGGGCACCCTGGTGAATTTGGGCATGCCTGAATAGACGATGTAGCGCTTGCCGTCGACGATTGCCGGATGGGGATCGTAGATGCCGTCCTCATCGGTGTCGGGCAGCGACAATATCGCCGGATTGAGCACCACCCAATGAAAGCCGTCATTGGAGACCGCGTGCTCGCAACGTCCGCCGGACTTCATGAATTCGGTCTGGATGAACATATGGAAGACGCCGCACTCATGAATGACGCCGGGCGCCGCAATGCCCGATCCGGTTACCGGCAAAACGATCGCCTCGTGCTCTGTCCAGGGTCCATAAAGATCCGGCGCTGTGGCGTGGAGGATTTTCCAGCTCTCGGTTGTGACGGTGCCGCTGGAGCCGAAGACGTGCCAGAGCGTGCCGTCGAACACCGGACAAGGGTCCTTCAGATCATCCACAACCTGCGGGTGAAACAATGGAAAGACGTTGGTTTCAAAGTCGATCTTCATTCGCCAGCCATCCCTCGATTCGTCTCGGTCTCCATTCAAATGAACCACCGGCGCGACTCAGATGAATCGATTCCAAGCGTATTTATAGCTCCGCTGATGAACGGTTGTTGAACGATTGCAGGATTTGAACCGCTCTGTGGCAAAGGGCCACATTTGGGGAGCCCGACCTGACGCGAGGGGCTTCATCATGTGGATCGAATGGGGGCGGTCGGCTCGCCCCTTCTCTGTCGAGCCGTCGCAAGTGGAGCGGACGGCTGGTCTCGCCCGAGACAGTTTGGAGCTATGGAACAACTTATCGGGATGGAAGTTATATAGAAGGCTGCGAACTTCATGTCAAAGCTGCCTCGATTGACTTTTGTTAGTCGAGGCATTTTGTAACTATATCGAAGGATAATCTACATGGAAATGGCGGCGGGCCGGGCCAAAACACCAAAAAACCCTGTACAACCGTCTATTTTAATTTGCTTTTCACACCTCCGATGGAACTTCGTATATCAGAGACCACAACACATTCTGACCCTGGCGTCAAAACAGCAACAGCTAATTTACTTCGAAGAGCCGATCTTCGATGAGAGGCGCCACCCTTCGATGCGGGTGCACAATATTACCCCCAAGATCAGAATAGTGACGCCGCTGATCCCAGTTGGTACTTCCGCGACCAGGGCGGACGCAATCCAGCGCAGGTTCGTCGATCAGATCCTCGCCTCCACGCCGCATGACCGATTGACGACCTGGTATTACACGCCCATGGCGCTACGCTTCAGCGATCATCTCGCCTGTGACGTCTGCGTCTACGACTGCATGGATGAACTCTCCGCGTTCAAAGACGCTCCCGCAGAGTTGACGCAGTTGGAAAAGGCGCTGTTGCAACGTGCCGATGTCGTCTTCACGGGCGGGCAGAGCCTCTACGAGGCCAAGCGCAGCTTGCATCGGGCGATCTTTCCCTTCCCGAGCAGCATCGACGTTACCCATTTCCATCAGGCTAGGGCGCCAGGTGAAGACCCGTTCGATCAGGCCGACATACCTCACCCGAGGGTGGGGTACTTCGGGGTCATCGACGAACGGCTCGACCTTGAACTTATCGCGCATGCGGCTGCGGCAATGCCAGACGTGCATTTTGTCATGCTCGGCCCTGTCGTCAAGATCGATCGGGCGAGCCTTCCCACGGCAGGCAACCTGCATTGGCTGGGCGGCAAGTCCTATGCAGACCTGCCGAACTATCTCAGGCATTGGAGTGCCGGCTGGATGCCGTTCGCGCTCAACGAAGCGACCCGCTACATCAGCCCGACCAAGACTCCCGAGTTTCTTGCGGCAGGACTGCCGGTGTTGTCCACGGCGATCGTCGACGTTGTGCGTACCTACGGCGTCGAAGGCCTTGTCGAGATTGTCGAGGCGGAGGACATCGAGGCCAAGCTTCGCTCGATCCTGGCCCACCCCCGCGATTTCCTGGTGAAGAAGGCCGACGCCTACCTCGCCGACATGTCCTGGGAGAAGACCTGGAGCGCGATGGCTGCCCACATCGAGCGCGCCCATGCGATGAAGAGCGTCGTCCCATTCCTGAGGAGGGCGTGAGCGTGTTCGACTGGTTGATCGTAGGGGCCGGTTTCGCCGGCAGTGTGCTGGCCGAGCGTATCGCATCGCAACGGCAGGAAAGCGTCCTGATCATAGACAGACGAAATCACGTCGGCGGCAATGCCTATGACTGCTACGACGAGGCGGGAATACTAATTCACCGTTACGGGCCTCACATCTTTCACACCAACGCCCAATCGATCGTCGACTATCTGTCGCAATTCACGCAATGGCGGCCTTACGAACATCGCGTGCTGTCGCTGGTCGATGGAAAGCTGCTGCCGATACCGATTAATCTCGACACCATAAACCGCCTCTACGGCCTTGAATTGACGTCCGAGCAGCTGCAGGACTTCTTCGCTTTCCGACGCGAAACGGTCAAAGAAGTCCGCACCGCCGAGGACGTCGTGGTGAGCACAGTAGGCAGAGAGCTCTACGAGAAATTCTTCCGCGGCTACACGAGGAAGCAGTGGGGTGTCGACCCTTCCCAGTTGAGCAAGTCAGTGACTGCGCGAGTCCCGACCCGGACCGATCGCGACGATCGGTATTTTGGCGACAGCTTCCAGAACATGCCGGCAGGCGGGTATACGCGCATGTTTCAGCGCATGCTGGATAGTCCCAAGATCAAGATCATGCTGCAGACCGACTACCGCGAAATTCGCGACAAGATCCCCTTCCAGCAGATGATCTATACCGGTCCGATCGACGAGTATTTCGACTGGAAGCTTGGTCGCTTGCCCTACCGTTCGCTGCGCTTTGAGCACACGACGCTTGATTGCGAGCAGTTTCAACCGGTCGCCGTCGTCAACTATCCGCAGACGGAAAAATACACACGGATCACCGAGTACAAGCATATGACCGGTCAGCAGAGTCCGAAGACCAGCCTCACCTACGAATACCCCACCGACGTCGGAGATCCTTATTACCCGGTGCCGCGGGCTGAAAACGAGGCTTTGTACAAACGATACGAAGCTTTGGCCGCGGCGTGCCCGGAGGTCTGGTTCGTCGGACGTCTTGCAACATATCGCTATTACAATATGGATCAGGTGGTCGGCCAGGCATTGGCTACGTTCGGGCGCATTCAGACACGCCTGCCAGCAAACGGGATGCTCGTCACGCCGACGCAGCGCGAGGCGGCCGAGTGAATGATGCGCCGGCCTGACCGGCGTCGGGCGACCCACGGCCAAAGAGACCAACGATGTTTCTCGGCTTCTCGGCGAACAGCTCTAGATATGCTGTGCTGTTGATGCAGCTGAAAAGCGCGCACTGTTCGTATCAGCGAGGCTATAGCGCGCTTGCTTGTTGTTCCTCAAACGCCAAGAACGATTGGCGCTGGCGCTCCAACTCGTCCGCAAGTGGCTTGCGAACAGTGCGCGAGCCGTCCGCATGAATGGTGGAGAACAAGCCGACTTCGGCGTGGCGCGAATTGTCCCAACCTGGGTAGGCCGTGACCGGGTACAGGCATATACCCTGAACAGGTGCACCGAGGCTCGTCGCATCGCGCACTTCGTCGCAAACGTAGTGAAGCCAGGCTGGCCGGCCTGAACCTTCGGCGCCGGTCTCGGCGATGAACATCGGCTTCTTGTATCGTTCGGCGACCTCGACCAGCAATTCCGAAAGTGCACGGTATTCGTGGTGCCCCATCGGTATCGTTGGGCCATTCAAGTACCATTGGTTGTGCGGATAGAAGTTGAGGCCGATGACGTCCACAACGTCCTCGCTGCCGCCCAACTCCGGTTCCACGCGCCCGATCAGCATGTCATACGCCTCGAATTGGCCCTGGCGAGCATTTTCGGCGCGCCGCCGCTCGGGGTGAGTACGGTCACGAGGAGCAATATGGATCAGCGGTTCAGCCCAGATGAACCTGCAGCCGGGTTCGGCCTCCCGCATGGCCCTCACGCCGGCGACCGCTGCCCTGACAAGGTGTCGTTTGAACCATCCACGCTTGTTCGGCCCGACTCGGGGGAAATAGCCGACCTCCACAGCCCATGCAAAAAACGAAATCTCGTTGATCGGGCACACCAGGGGAGCCACCCCGGTAGCGGAGCGATGAACCCGAACAGCTTCCGCGGCGAAACGGACGTAGGCCTTGATAAACCCCGGGCCACCTTGGTCGATATGGTCTGGCGAGCCATAGTGGAAGATATCCCAGATAATCTGCACCCCGGCCGCCTGGGCTGCTTCGATCGCCGACGTCCAACTCGACCAGTCGAAGACTCCGGGCGCTGTTTCAATCAGGTGCCAGCGCAAGCCGTCGCGGATCGTGCGAAGCCCAAGCTCGGCACAACGGCGATAGTCGGCATGTGCATGGATGTCATGTGAGGTCGCGCGGATCAGATCAAGACGGGCCCCGTCGGCGCGCCTGTGGGAGGAACACTCGAAACCAGCCATGAAAAAGCTGTCGAACCCGGAAGAGCCTGCCGTGGGCCGACGAGCGGTATCCTCGTTCATACCAACATCCTGTCGCCCAAGGCGTGGGCAAGTAATCGCATTCGCAGTCCCCCATTGTCAGTTCCGGTGGCCTAGTCGAAACCGGTCGGCCACCACCACGTCGACGGCTCGGCGGCTGCGGTGTACACGTGTGCCTGGATTGGCGAATACAACCAAGCTCCAATCCCGTCTGCCGGGGGCCGCGGTCGCGTCGATTCGATCCGAAGTTATGCGGCCTGTTGCATCGCCCGTTCGTTGACGCCTGTTTCGCCTAGTCGGGTGAGCGCCTCATCGGTTGCTTTTTCTTCCTTGAGCGTCTGTTCGAGTAGCGGGACGGCGTCTTTCAAGCCAAGTAACCCGGCCCATGTGACAAGAGTCCCGTAGCGCGCTATTTCATAATGTTCGACGGACTGGGCTGCAGCCACGAGACCCGCGTCCAATGCCGGAGCCTCCTCGAATTCCTCCAAAATCTCCTGTCCTTCTTCGATGATGCCGTCGATCGCCGGGCACGTTTTCCCTTGGGCTCTCCTGCCAAAGGCGTCGAAAACTTGCTGCAGACGCTCGATCTGACCTTCCGTCTCGTCACGATGTTTTTCGAACGCCGCCTTCAACTCTTCGGACTCCGCGCCCTTTGCCATTTTCCGGAGCGCCGTCAGAATCTTGCGTTCGGCGTAGTAGATGTCTTTCAGACCATCATAGAAAAGGTCTTCCAAGCCCTTGGAGCTGCCCTGAGAGCTTTTTTTCGTCGCCATTGTCATCTCCTCTTTCATTTCTATCGACGCATGCATGGCTCTAACTGGACCAGTCTCTTGTTGTTCCTTCGGCGACGGCACACCGGCAGCCAACAGCGAGCGACGGTCGGGTTGACCGCTGATTTCAGTCCGCCGCGCCAGCAGCGGCTTGAGCATCTCGGCTGCGCTCCATTGCGGAAGTTCCGGAATGAGGATCGTCTGCCTGAAGGGTTTCCGCTGTCATCGAGTCCTTGCGGCCGCATTTTTCGCAACGGACCTTTGCCCGCACCTGATCAAGGTTCCCGATCTCTTCTCGGGCCCCCAATGGCGTCGAACCTGGACGAAGTTGCCGACCAGATCAGCAGTGTATAGGGGCCGCGGGCCTGTTTTGCGATGTAGTTGAACTCACCTTGAGGCAGCTGCTCGCGCAGGCGTTTGGACGACAGGCGGACGGCATCATGGCCTCTAAATTCGAATTCGAGGTCAAGAGGACCACGTCCACAGCATAGTTGCACCTAAGATCCTCCTCGATGTCGCCAGCGGCGCGAAGCCTCAGATGGTCTTCGAAAACCCCCTCTGCGGACCGAGCATGTCATGTATCCTTTGCAGTACCGGAAAGGCCGTGGACAGCCGTGTCGTCCTTCGCGATGCTGAACGGATGCGACGGCGGTTTGTTCGTGAGGCCAACATGCGCTGGAGCCGGATTGACTTGCACCCCCGATCACAAACGAATGAGAACATTCAATCGGGGTCCTCATGGCTTCCGCCATCGACATTCTGGCATGCTGACCAGCGACGAGGTCGGCAATTGTCCAGGACTAGAGCGGCCGGCCAGGTGCAGCGGTGCCGGGGGGACCTCACGCTCCAAGGCCGTCCTGGCCTTCGCCAGCGACAACCACAGGGCCTGCAAAAAAGCTTCATCTGCTTGCGGTGTTAATCCGACCTCCTTGCAATGTTCAACGATCCTGTCCTGGATCGACACTGCGGTTTCATACCGTTGGACAACCCTTGCCAGAACGTCCTGACAGGTGCCAATCGCCACCTCCCGAATGTGGTCAGCGACGGGAGAGAGGGCAGCACGGGTGACATCATGAGCAACGGGGGCGTCCCGATCAGTCGGATGTATTCCGCCTCGGGCTGCCCATAAGAACGATCCGCCAACGCGCGTCTATAGCAATAGCTTCAGCCTTCAATTGAACAAAGCAATCGTGTGGGGACCGGTCCTCACCCATGACCAGGGCTGCCCCGGTCATACCGTCAAAGCCAATAAGGCCAACCTCGGCCTCGACCTCAGCCCGAAGCTTCGCCACCATTAACCCGAGACCGCTCTCGAAGAAATCGACGGTGTCAATCGGGACCGAGGTCTGCTCCAGGTGCGTCCTCAGTCCCAAGTGACGGGCTTCGAGGTGAGGCTGCAGCAACGTCAGATCCGGTGCGCTCAGGCGCCGCAACAGTTCGTTCTTGAACGAGGTTTCCATCTGCGCTGTCTCCCGATCGGGGCGGAAGGGCGATGGTCGCTCACAGCTGACGATGCCCTAACAATTGTCGACAGTCAGGGGAAAGTATACCTAAAAGGGCGGGGAGTCTCAAAAAGCTACTATGCTGACCAGAGAAGCTCGTCAGTCTGGCGATCATCAAGATGCTGCTAACAAGCAGTGTCCGCCTCTACCGGTCGAAGGTTGCCTTCGCAATCTGGTGTGCGCCTTTTGTCGAAGCATACGGCCCCAAACTGATTCATCCTCTGGGGAAGCCAAGCGGTATCGACGCTGCCTGAAAACTTACGCGCAAGCGCTCCACACTTTCGGGGCGGCGCTTTGTCGATGGCCCAGAGTAGCCAAGCACCCCTTCTTTATCCCAGAGTATTCGTCTTCGCCTATTGCTCCGGAACGGCAGAGGTTTGCGGACGATTTCGTGCTGCTTCGGCAATTTCCGGGATGTATTTCGTCGCGGTGCAGCTTCGGTTCACATTGGCGCGTGCGTCGAATACCTCTTTCTCGCAGACCCGCTTGGCGAGCTCGATAGGCACATGAACTGCCAGAGGCACTTCCACCTCGGAGATTCCAAGCTCCCGTGCGATCTGCTGTTTCACTTCGTGCCTGCCAAGCGAAACGTCGACGCCGACATCCTCGGCATCTTCGGTTGTCGATGATGCGCCTTGCCCCGGAAGATCTTGCTGCTCGGTCTGAGCAAATGACTGCACGGCAAAGAGTTGCAACGCGAACACGGCGAGCGGCAAAATTCGTCGGAATACTCTCATGCCTGGCTCCTGCAGGTGCCTTTAACAACGGCAAAGTGTTTGAAGCGTTCCAGAGGCGGGGATGCGCGCGCTCAGCGGCAGTCGAGGCGGGTTTTTTCTGTTGGCGTGGAATACGATATGGCGACCGTGGTTGGGTGCCGACAGCCGACTGCGCTGGCACATCGGAGTGTAGGAAGTTGCCTACCGAGAAAGAAAGACAAGCCAGAGACGAGCGCGCCTCGGATGCTGCACGAGGATTGACCGACATTGAGCGTGCGGCACGAGACGCAAAGACCGCGGCTTCGGGAGCAGCGCCTGAAGGCCGCACTTGCTGTGACGTCGGCCCGCGGCATCTAAACCGAAGAGGACACCAAAACCGCGAAAGCCTAGCAGTCACTTGCACCACACGGGAGCTTGCATTCAACCCCACGGTGCTCAAGATCCAAGTAGGCTCTGCAGCTCTCTAGGCTCAGAACGTCGTGCACCCAAGTTAGATCCTGCTGCAGCAGTCAGGACTACCCCAGAACGAATATGGCCAGCAGGGCAACAAAGAGAACAAGGGCGATCGCGGCGCCCCAGATGAGGACCTTTCCGGTGCCGCGTTGCTCTTCCTCGCGAGAAACGTCTTTCGCCATTCCATGCATCCTTTGCGAAGGTCCAAACTGAGCAACGTGCCGTGCCAGGCTGTTCCCAACGCTCTCGGAGCCAACTTGGTGTCAGTCCAACTGCCGGTTGCCGTAGGGCTTCTTCGCTCTAGCGCTATCGGCAATACAGCGCGGCTCTCCTCTGAGCGCGACCGCAGCTCCCTTCAGGCAAGATGCGCGAGCAGACGGATATCTATCTGACCGAAAGCAAAAGAAACCACGCGTGCCCCACTGAAAGCACAAGCAAGCGCAAAGGTTCCTGAACTGATGCTCGGCTGGCGGGAACTTGCTCGCCAGCCGAGTTGAGTTCAGGCGATGGTCGGGGGAGACTGGCCAGCCACACGCTGGTGATTCCAACCTGAGCCGATGTGCCAATCAGCAACCTTCGTCGGTCTTTTTGACCTGGCCTGGCGCGGCGGTGTTGGCTGCCGTGTCCTGCTGACCTGGCGCCGCCTGCTGAGCGCTGCCAGTCTGCTGGCCGGGCGCACAGTCCCTGGCCGAGTTCGGATTTGTGGTGCCGCTGGTGGTGGTCGTGTCGGTGCCTTGATCGCCGGACATGTTGGTCCCGCTGCTCGTCGTGCCGGTGCCCTGATCCGTCGTGCTGGGCATGGTCGTCGTGGTCGAGGTTCCGCTCGTCGAGGTTCCGCTCGAAGTTCCGCTGGTCGTCTGGGCAAAGGAAAGCCCGGCCGACACCGCCAGCACGGCCGAAGCCAAAAGGATGCGTTTCATCTTCTTTCTCCTGTCTGAATGCGCCGGATGCGCCTGACAAATTGAACAGGCAGACAGAAGGAGTGTTCCCCGATGAAGTTCAACTTTTGTAACTCTGGTCGTAGGTCAGCCTTAGGATGGCCGGCGTATATTAGAACCTCATGACGGCGGCTCGAGTCGAAAAGCAATCAACGAGCGGAGAGGCCGTCGCGTTCCTTGTGACTGCGGTGGCGCGGTGAGGCACAAGGCTCAATGCGGAGCGCCAGCGGCCGCGATCAGCGCCTCGTCGAGAATCCACTTCAGCTTCGCCGAGCGCTGGTAGCTTCATCTGCTTGCCGTTCTTACTTGCCAGGAACGACATGCAGCGGTCGCAGTATGCCATGCGGGACCTTCAATATGTCGCCGTATGTCGCCGCGTCGGATGGCCAGGAAGCGGCCAGTGCCAGTTGGACTTTGTGATGGAGCGGCGCAGCGGCGAGCGTCCACGGGCCGCGCCGATCTTCCGCGATCTTGGCCTTTTCCACGCATCGCTGCAGGATTTTTCGCGAGGTGAATTGAGACCCGCCACGACGCTGATCTCTGCGACGGTCAAGGCCCGTTCGGCGGGCTCTACTCCGGAACAATGTCCTCTTCTGAAAGTTTCCTTAGATCGCAAAGGAGATTCGACATGTCAGAAAGCCGCGAATGGTTTGTCCAATGGCTTAGAGATGCCCATGCCATGGAAGAGCAGGCCGAAACGATGTTGAACGGACAGTTGGGTCGCATCGAGAACTATCCCGAGCTGAGCGACCGGATCCGACAGCACCTCGACGAGACGAAGCAGCAGGCTGCCCGGCTGAAGACTTGTCTCGATCAGATGGACGAGGGTTCATCCACGATGAAGGACGCTGGCGGTAAGCTGACGGCGATGGCGCAATCGCTGAGCGGCGTCTTCGCTGGAGACGAGGTGATGAAAGGATCGCTCGCGAGCTACACGTTCGAGCACATGGAAATCGCCTCCTACACGATCCTGATTGCCGCCGCTCGATCGCTCGGCGAAACCGAGGTTCTTCGGGCTTGCGAAGAGAATCTGCAAGAGGAAGTCGCGATGGCGGATTGGCTGAAATCCCGTCTTCCCTCCACGACCGAGCAGTTCCTTGCGCGGGCCGAAGCGGACAGCGACAGCGCCAAGCGGTGATCGGGTAGGAACGCTGTAACCGTAAACTGGGTGATCGGGATTCGTCCGCTAGCGCGTCCCCCTTCGTGAACGCTGGGCAACGAACACGCCTAGCAGGCGGTCGTCGAGTTGCGCATTTCGAGAAATTGCAACGACGAGCGATGCTAATATTGCGGCGTCGTCACTTAGAGAGTCGAAGCGTTCGCCTGCGGAAGCCTGGTCGAGTCGAAGCGTTCGCCTGCGCAAGCCTGGTCAAATACGCATTGGCAATAGCCAGATCGGAAGGGCTAGCGCAGCGCTCGGCGAGATCAAGCTCGAGTGGGCGTGTTAAAACGTTCGAAACGAGGTCGCGATAGCGGAATGCCCGAGAACGCCCCAGATGACTGAGCAGTTGCGTGCGCGGGCACCGGCAGCGCCAAGCCGGATCGGAGAAAGTTCGTCCTGACAGCGGACAGAGCGCGCCGTTGCGCTCACGTTATGGGGTCGGCAGCACTTGCACGGTTTTCGGGGTGAATTCCGCTTCAGCCGGTCGCTGGCGGTTTCGCTGAAGGCCGTGACCGACCGGCCGACGATCATCATGCTCGGGTTGACCGCTTTGTCCGATCTTCTCCGCCGTGCGCATCGTCATCGCGCCGTCCGTGGTTCCAGAATATGCAATCCGATGGCTGAACTCGTCGGGACTCGATAAATGTCAGCGCGGCATCATACTTTGCCTTCAGGACGACTGTTTCTCTGCAATGACCTCTGTCTACGCTCATCCAGTTCGGTCGGTGTCCATCTGCTCATTCAGACGTCGTTGATAGGCAAAGCCGACAGCCGCGGCGACTGCCAAACCCGCCGCCGCCAGAAGGAGTTTGTCCTCGGTATGCTCATTGCCCGATGCGTCTTGAACAGCTAACGAAGCTTCATCGAAGGGTGCGGATGCTTTTGCGACAGTCTCGCCCTGGTGCGGCCCAACGCCGCTATGGCGGATACCCGCAGCCAGACGTTCTGTCTTCTCTTTAACAGTTTCCTTGGCCACGCCGGTCAACTCGGCAGCTTCCCGTTTTATTTTGCCAGCCGTTTCAAGAGCGAAATCACTGACGCTTTCCGCCAAATCGCTAGATTGCTCCTTCAGGCGCTCCTTGGCGTACGATAGGTGATCAACCTGCTGCTCGCCGGGTGGCCGGGCTGAATTGGTCCGCAACAAGCTGATCAATCCCGCTCCGACGAGTGCGGTTGCGATCGGCGGATGGCGGAGGAAACGCCACCCCAAACCGGCCCCAATCGCCAAAGCAGCGCTCGGATTGGCAGCCGCCTTGGCCTTGAGATCGTCAATAATCGCCTGCGCCACCGATTGCATTGAGGCTCTTGCTTTCTCCACCAGGGCATCCTTTGCCTCAAGCGCTTCGTGTTTCAAATCATCGGTAAATTCGGAGAGCGTGTTTGGCGACCGAAGTGTCGACAAGTCCTCGGCGAGCTTAGCCCGGGCAGCCTCAACTTCGTATTCAAGATGCTCAAGTTGTGGATCGGCCATCATAAATCTCTCTTGCCACCGGGGCGGGCAGGTTTGCTCGACCGAGCGTTGCCCGACCGCTGCGATTTGGCCGTTATTCCTTCCGAAGGGGTGGCGCTGCCCGGTTGCAGCTTGGCGGCCGGAGTGGATGAACCGCTCGATCCACTTGGGCTTGGCGAAAGCGGCTGCACGGGTTCACTTGATTGCTCTTCTGACAAGGCGCTTCCAAAGGCGCCCGCAACGTCCCTTGCGACCTCCTTGAGGCCGTCCGAATTCAGCCCATGTTCCTCGGCGGCGCTTTTGAGCCGTTCGCCCGCCTTTGCTGTCGAGGACTTCAAGCGGTCCCCAGCTTTTTCAGCAGCATCCGTCAATCGCTCTCCTGCTGGGCCGAGCGTGCGCCTCTCGACATCGCTGGCCGGCAAAGCAGCAGCTATAGCGGCACCGGCTGCGAAGCCGGCCAGAACAAAAGCCAATGGCTGTTCTTCCACCATGCGGCCAATCGTGTCTTGGAACGATGATTGGGCTTGCTGCACCACGCGCCCTGACTTCTCGGATATGGAGCGACCGGCCCGTTCTGCGTATGACGCGGCGGATGATGCGTACTGACTTGCGGTTTCACTCACCTTCTCCCCAATGCCGGCTAAATTGTCGCGCATGGCCTCTGCTGTCTCGCTAGCCTCTTCCTGCGCTTTGGACGCCCCGCCGCTGGCGGTGCGTACGTGCGGAGCATTTTGGCGCCCGTCGGTTGCACGGGATTGCTCGCGATGCCCGGCACTTGAACTGCGGCTGCGCATTAGCAGCGCGCACCCTGCTGCGACGAGCAGAAGGCCTTCGGGATTGTTCCTAGCGGAGCTGAGAAGCCATTCTTTCGTTCCAAAATCCTGGACCTGTGAATTGCGGCTCATGTTAATTGCTCCTTGGTTGTCGCAATATCCTGCTTTATTTGGCTTATGGAGTGTGTCGGCAGAAGTTCTTTTTGCGCATCAGCGCGGCCCCGATAGTAGGCGAAAGCAGCGGCGAGGGCCGTTGCGGCCGCGACGATCAGACACGACCAGTGCAGGGCCATCCCTAAGCTGGCTATTCCAAGTACGAGGGCTTGCACTAGAAGCAGAGCGGCGACCACTCCCAGCACGCCAGCAGCAGACATCCACACACCTGCTTGGAGCTTCGTTGAGACGTTGGCGGACAGCTCCGCATGCGCCAGGCGCAACTCTTTTTGAAAGAGGTCCGCGACGTCCGCCAACACTGCCGACAGTGCTTGAGGGAGAGGCGAATTCTTCAGTTGTTCCTGTGCCATCAGATCAGTTCGCTCCCTGCCGCCTTCCCTTGATGGACTCTGGTGCGGGAGGCGCGCTCTTCAGTGTGCGGAACGTCAAAAAGCCCGCTACGGCGGCCAGCCCAAACACCAAACCCGGCTTGCGCCTCGCGAAATCGGACGCTGCAAGAACCAGCTGATCGACGGACCTGTCTCGCAGGTCGTCTGCGTATCCATCAAGCCTATTCGCGAAGGTGCGCACGACCCCAGCGACTATCGGTGCGTTTGCGTCGAGGTCCTCGGCCGCACGCTTGGTCGAACTCGCCAGTTGGCCCATCACCTCGGCGCCGCTGCCGACCTGACGGTCCAACATCTCCTTCACCTGATTGGTCACGGTGGACGCGCCACCAACGGCCGCCCGTTTGGCGGTTTCCGCTGCCCCTTGCGCTATGTCGGACGCTTTGGATAACGTGCCGCTTACGGTCGCTCCTATGTCTTCCGAGGTACCGTCACCAACTCTTACCGCAGTCGGGGGACGCCGTTCAGAATTCCGGTTGTTCATGGTTTCCTCCATTCGAGGAGCAAACGGAGGTAAGGCCCGTTGGTTCCCAATGAGTGACTATCTGGGGTGTCAAGTTGCGTTTGCGAACTCGAGGCGCGCATCGCGTGCTTTTGCATTGGGAATGATGGGTAGCTTGCGGGCGGGCGCAATGCGAATAGTCATCTTTTCCTTTCCTGTCTGAAGGCGCGAGGGGATCATATCTGGCGACGGTGAGCGCGACGAGGAGAGGCTGGAGCGCGGACCTTCACGGCCGCCGCGCACCGGTCTTCGACCGCTGCGCCTGCCGCTGTCACTGGCGATCGGCGCCAAGCCTACGAGTTTGGCGATGGCCTTATTGGAAAGGGTGCCAATCTCGGGCAACTCGGCCATCAGGAGTACGCGGGCGACACCGTTGACCGAACGGAAGACCTAATCGAGACAGGCCCCACAGCGGGTCGTCGTCGCTAGCGAGGCGATCTCGCCCTTCAAGTCGGCGGCTCTGACGCTTGAGCAGAACAATGACCTCGTCGAGGCTGGCGAGGGGTTCGGCATCGGCGACGGCGCTTTTGCGTTGCTTCTGGATGGTGAGATCGCCAGTCACCTGGGCAAGCCGGGCGACCAGCGCCTTGAGCCGTTCTGGGCTACGCGCCGCGGCGTTGGTTACAGCCGCTTGACCATGGCGTCCAAAGTGATCTGCGCGCTACTCGTTGCGCTCGTCAAAACGCGACTGCTGGTCGGCGGCATCGGCCGATCCGCCCAGCGTGTCGGCAACCGTGGCACCTCGCGCACCCATCGGCTGCTGCGCACCTGTGGTGGTGTCCATCGCTGTCTGATGCTCCATCTCGGAATTCAGCTCCGCACCTACAACCAGGATAATCACAGAAATCCAAGTCCACATCATCAAGCCGATGACTGCCCCAAGAGCTCCATACGTGGCGTTGTAGTTGGCGAAGTTTTCAAGATAATAGGAGAAGCCTATCGAGACTGCGATCCAGACCACAGCGGCGAGGAAGGCGCCCCATGTCGCCCATTGCCACTTTGCCCTTTCCCGGCTGGGTCCGTAGCGGTAAATCAGCGTGATCCCGACGCCCACCATGATCAGCATCATCGGCCACCGAAAGATCCGCACAAGGGCTTCGGTCCAGCCGCCGAGGTTCAGCAGCGCAAGCACGGCCGGCACAATCCCCACCGAGATGATAAAGCCGATACCAATGAGGATGGCGCCAAGTGTGAAGCCCAAGGCCAGGAGATTCAGGTGGATGAAGCCGCGCTTTTCACTCTCCTCGTAGGCGATGTTCATGGCTTCGAATAGCGTCTTTATGCCGTTACTGGCGCTCCACAGTGCGACGGCAAGGCCGAAGATGAAGCCGAAGCTGAGCGCGCCAGCCTTCTGAGCGGCCAAGGACGCAAGCTGAGATCTGATAATATCCAGACCTCCCGAAGGCAGTACGCCGCCAAGGAACGCAATGTGCTCAGCGATGGTCTGAGGATCGGCGACGAAACCATAGATGGACACGAACGCGGCAAGCGCTGGAAAGAGGGCAAGAAGCAGATAGAATGCAGCCCCCGCCGCGATCAGCATAACACGGTCCTCGGTTACCTCAGCAAAGACCCGCCACAGCACGTCCTTCCAGCCGCGGCTGGGAATCTCTGACGGCCATTCGGCATTGCGTCCGCGGCTCTCCCGTTCGGCCCGCCGCTCAAGTTGCACTTGACCTTCGTAAGCGTCCTCGGTTGTTTTCTTCGACATGGCCGCCGGTCCGGAGCATCTTCTTCGCGGGGCAAACGTATAATAGCGCCAAAGGATGCAGGTGCAGACCTGCGCTTACAAATAAACATCCGCCGCCTGCAGCAACACCTGCGCCATCCCCACTTGGCCCTTCGGCTCCCATGCTCATCTGGCGGGGGATGCGACGGCTGAGCGTGCATGTTGTCGGGACGACGCAGCCTGATCTAAATCCTCATTGCGCTGGATCACTTTAACGACACCCACGTTACCAGCCATGATCTCGCTGGCGCCTGAACATCAATTCGTCAACGCCGGAAGCATTCGGCTTCACGTCGTTCAGGCCGGGCCTGCTCTGGGTAAGCCGGTCATGCTCCTGCACGGCTTCCCGGACTTCTGGATCGGGTGGAGACGGCAGATCGGTACGCTCGCTTCCGCCGGATATCGGGTCATCGTTCCCGACCAGAGGGGCTACAACACCAGCGACAAGCCAGAGGGTATCAGCGAGTACACGCTCCCCAAGCTGCTCGGCGATGTATTCGCCCTGGCCGACGCGCTCGGCATCGGAAGGTTTCACCTCGTCGGACATGACTGGGGCGGCATCGTCGCTTGGGCCGCCGGGGCAAAGTTGCCTCATCGCCTGGACAAGCTCGTCATCCTGAATGCGCCCCATCCCGACGTTGTGTTTACCCATGCCCTGCGATCTCCGACGCAGTTTCTGCGGAGCAGTTACGTGGTTTTCTTCCAGATCCCATTGCTGCCCGAAGCCGTTTTGGGTGCGCGGCGCTCCGCCTTGCTCGCACGAGCACTTAGGACATCCAGCCGGGAAGGCGCCTTCGAAGAAGAGGAGATTGCAGAATATCGGCAGGCTTGGGAGCGGCCGGGGGCGCTGACCAACATGCTCAACTGGTATCGCGCCTTGCCCTTTCGCCCGAGCTTGAAGGAGCGGATCACGACGCCCACTCTTGTTATGTGGGGGATGCAGGACCAGGCTCTGGAATCCGGGCTGGCCAAGCGCAGTCTCGCCCTTTGCGACGATGGCCGCGTGCAGACTTTCGAGAAAGGGACGCATTGGGTTCAACGCGAAGAGAGCAACGCGGTGAATGCGGCGCTTCTGGCGTTCCTGGAGGGCTGAGGAACTCAAAAATGGATAGAAACTGGGGGCAGCGTCAGATGGAGCCGGAGGAGGCCTGCAGGGCATTCCTGGCTGCTGCAAAAGAGGAGGGGACATTACAACTAGCTAAGTTGGATTGCGGTATAAGGTTCTATTGTCTCCGACCAACACCGCGCTTTGCGGAGCCCGCCGCCAGCAAGGAGAGGCGACGGACCCCCGCCTTTGATACGCCTGTTCATGGCCTCCACGCTCATATCGGCGCAGCGGGCGCTCGACATCACTAGAGCTCATTGGCAAGCAGCCCGCCGATATACACTGGCAGTGTCCAGGCGTGGGCGTGGCCTTTCCGCTTGGGTATTATGGTGCGGCCTGCCCGATCGGCCGTCCCTCGATCGACCCTGAGTTGCTGATCCGCATGCGGATCGTCGGCAGCTCGTCCTCGACTCGATGCGCGAAGTCGTCGACGCCGTGCGCAAGCCTGGAGCTGTAGCGGCCTCGCCTGTCCCGCCCCGGTGTCATCGCTTCGCTGGCGCTAACGGTGAGACCGCATAGATCTGGTCCAGTATTTTCAGCATCAGAGCGTTGAGCTGGCGGGAACTTGCTCGCCAGCCGAGTTGAGTTCAGGCGATGGTCGGGGGAGACTGGCCAGCCACACGCTGGTGATTCCAACCTGTGCCGATGTGCCAATCAGCAACCTTCGTCGGTCTTTTTCACCTGGCCTGGCGCGGCGGTGTTGGCTGTCGTGTCCTGCTGACCTGGCGCAGCCTGCTGAGCGCTGCCAGTCTGCTGGCCGGGCGCGCAGTCTCTGGCCGAGTTCGGATTTGTGATGCCGCTGGTGGTGTTCGTGTCGGTGCCCTGATCGCCGGACATGTTGGTCCCGCTGCTCGTCGTGCCGGTGCCCTGATCCGTCGTACTGGGCATGGTTGTCGTGGTCGAGGTTCCGCTCGTCGAGGTTCCGCTCGAAGTTCCGCTCGAAGTCCCGCTGGTCGTCTGGGCAAAGGAAAGCCCCGCCGACACCGCCAGCACGGCCGAAGCCAAAAGGATGCGTTTCATCTTCTTTCTCCTGTCTGAATGCGCGGGATGCGCCTGGCAAA